>JBCDBW010000150.1:0-8514 GCA_039182965.1 Verrucomicrobiota bacterium | reverse complement strand
GGACTATGAGCTGGGGAGCGTCATGTTGGCGTTCTCTGACGGTCGGTATAATTCTGACGAGTATCTACGCGAACGAGAAGAGTTTTTTAGTGATGCCAGATGACATCACATTTTTGGATTTGGGGTTACAGATCGCGCAGGAGCGGGAAGCAATCGGGATTGCGATTGACCGGGTGCTGGAGAGTGGGGTGTTGATGAACGGGGTTGAATTGGGTGAGTTTGAGAGAGAATTGGCTGAGTGGCATGGGGGTGATGAAGTGGAAGTGGTGGGGGTGGCGAGTGGGACGAGTGCGATCGGTCTATTGATGAGGGCAGCGGGGATTGGGGCGGGGGACGAGGTGATTGTGCCGGCATTTTCTTGTCCGGCGACGTGGTTCGGGGTGGCGGATGCGGGGGCGGTGCCAGTCGCGGTTGACGTCGAATTCGGATCGCGATTGATCGATCCGGAGCGGGTGTCAGCGGCGGTCACGGACAGGACGAGAGCGGTACTTGCGGTCCATTTGTATGGGCAATGCTGCGCGATGGATTCCTTGCGGGCGGTTTGTGTTCGTCATGGGCTTCGCTTGTTTGTTGACGGGGCGCAGAGTATTGGGATTCGATCGGGAGGAAGCCGCGTGGCTGCTCTGGGTGACGGGGCGGCGGTGAGTTTTTATCCGACGAAGAATTTAGGGGCGCTAGACGATGCGGGTGCGGTATTGACTTGCGATGCGGCCTTGGCGGAGCGGGTGCGTTCCCTTCGGGAGTATGGCCGAGATGGGGCAGGCTGTTATCGCTTGAAAGGAACGAATGGGCGGATGGGGGAGATGCAGGCGGCGGTATTGCGATTCCGTCTGGGGACATTGGAAGAAGGCAATGCGCGACGAGAAACGTTGGCAAGGCGATATCTCGAAGGATTGGCCGGTTTGGAGGAATTTGGTGTGTCATTGCCGGGCAACGAGTCGGCTTCGGTTTGGCATTTGTTTGTGATGAGTATTGCTGGTCGGGAGAAGTTGCGCGAGCGGCTCAAGACTGAGGGCATCGGGACGGCGGTGCATTATCCGGTTAGCATGGAAGATATGGAGTGTTTTCGCGATGTGGGTGGCGGCGATTGTGAGTGGGCGCGGCGTCTGGCTGATGAGGTCGTGAGTTTGCCGCTGCATCCCCGATTGGCGGTTGGGGACTTGGAGCGAATTTGTGACGTGGTGTGGGAAGAGGTCCGGAAGCTCTCGGCGGCGTGAAGACTTTTGAAGTATCGCGTGAGGCTTTTGGGGCGCGGCGTCCTCGACTGCATTTTGTTGGGATTTGCGGGAAAGGGATGGGATCGATCGCGGCGGCGCTGGCGCGAGAGGGCTGGGTGGTGACGGGTTCCGACGAAGGCGTCTATGCGCCGATGGATGCTGTTTTGGCTGAAGAGGGAGTACATGTTCGGCTGCCATATGGTGGGGAGAATATTCCGGAGGATGTCGAGTTGGCGATCATCGGAAAACGGGTGCGGGAGGATAATTGGGAGCTTCGCGCCCTGCTTGATCGCGGGATACCGGTAGCTTCCTTTCCTTCTTTTTTGCGTGAGTGGTTTCTTTGTTGTTCGCGCAATGCGGTGGTGGCGGGTGGGGTTGGCAAGACCACCGTCACGGCGATGTTGGCGTGGATTTTGGAGGCGTCGGGTCGGGAGCCGGATTGGTTTGTGGGCGGGAAGGCGCGGAATCTTCCGGGCGAGGCTCGTCTTCGCGGAGC
Organism: Verrucomicrobiota bacterium; assembly: GCA_039182965.1. Lineage (GTDB taxonomy): Bacteria > Verrucomicrobiota > Verrucomicrobiia > Verrucomicrobiales > DEV007 > JBCDBW01. The sequence continues at coordinate 6,801 of JBCDBW010000150.1, read as the reverse complement.
GGCCATCACAGTGATTGAAGGAGATGAATACGCCACTTGTTTTGATGATGTGAGGCCGAAGTTTGACCACTATCATCCGGAGGCTTTGTTGATTACGAATCTGGTGGAAGATCATCCAGACTTGTATTCCGGCCCTGAAGCGGTGCGTGTTGTGTTTCGGGATTTGGTGGGGCGCCTTCCAAAGGACGGGCTTCTGGTCTTGCCGGACGACGATGCGGGAGCGATGGCTTTACGCGAAGCGGCGCCCTGTGCGGTGGTTTCTTCGGGGTTTACCGTGGATGCGGACGAGCGGATTGAAGTGTTGGGGCTTCGGGAGAGTGAGTCGGAGTTTACAGTGGGAGGAACCCGGTTCGTTGTTCCGATGACCGGCCGAATGAACGTTAAGAATGCGGCGATGGCAGCGCTGACCGCGCGGCATTTTGATGTGTCATTGACTGAGGCCGCGGAAGTGTTGAGCACCTTCCGTGGTGTTGAGAATCGGCAGGATATTCGGGAGGTTGGCGGTCGGACGCTCGTCAAGGATAAGGCGACCCATCCGTTGGCGGTGACGGGGTTATTTGAGGCGATTCGGCAGCGATATCCGGGACGGCGGTTGGTTTCGGTCATTCAGCCGCGCGGGACCGGAGGGCGGGAGTGGGTGTATCAGCGTGAACTGCCGGTGGTTTTGTCTTCGGTGGATGCGGTCGTGATTGTGCCCTCTTATGAGCATCAGCCGGCTGCGGGCCAGACTTGGCCCGGGGGTGCCTTCAGTGTGGAGCAGCTGGCGCAGGAAGTGGCGGGTGCGGGCGGGACGGTATGCTTGCTGGGGAGTGATGATTCCGTTGGGGACGTCCTTCCAGAAGTGGCGCCTCCGGGATCGGTGGTGGTGACCACCTTGCCGGAGCAGGCCCTGGCGCTTGCCGCGGAGATTGAGTCAAGCCTTCTCGTCGCCTGAGGCGGGCTCAGCCTTTTTGGGTGAGAGAAGGCCCGCGATCTCGAGGCGTTTGAGAGTGGAGCGGAGGACGCGGTTTTCGCGGGCCTCGGCGATGGGGTCGGCAATACCCGTCTTGCCAGAAAGAATGGCGGTCAGCGTCTCGGCGAAGACGTCGGGACGGTGGAGGGCATCGTATGTCTCGCGTATCTCGGTCGATCGGCGCGCGAGGAAATCGGCATCGGCGGCATTCGCGAGTTCGTTTTTCAAGTCCGACCAGGTTCGCCACACGAGACCGCCTTTGAGTCCGAGGGGATCGCTTTGCATTTCTTTTGACGGCATTGAACGGGCATGACGCAGGTGGGGGACGGCGGCGGCGGCGACCTCCGCATTGACGCGGGCGCCATCGATTGGAAAGGAAGAGAAATAGAGATCGCATTCGTAATCCCACAAAGCCTGGCTGAGGGAAGAGACCCAAGGGACGTTCTGAAAACGGTCTTCCGGCACTTGAAGGTTGTGCAGATGACTCTCAATGTTTTTCAGAAGTGCTTCAGAGAGCGGTCCTATGTGAACATGTTTTCCTCCGGTATTCGCGAGAAGATGCGCGATGGTTTCGGGATAGGAATAGTGATAGGGAGAATCGAACTTCAGGGTTGATCCGCAGGATGCGGTGGTGAGTGATCCCGAGGAGATAAAGCCATCTTGACGGGGACCGGGATCGGGGGCGGCGAGCATTAGGATCTCGGGGTTGAGGCCGAGGACGCGGGTCGCGGCGGCGCCAAAGGGGTGGAGTTCGATCAATTGAATTCCGGGAAAGTAGAGGCCGAAGCTTGGCGTCGCATCGGCGTGATGCACGAGGATGCATTGGGGGGTCCATTCAGGGTGTGCCACGGCAGCGGGCAGGGGGTCACCGGGATGATGGAAGAGAAAGATGCGACCGGGGCGGAGCGATTGGACGAGTGTGAGCAGTTCCCGAATGCGGTCGGCTGTATCGGGGCCGTGGAGCAGGTGAGTATTGGAAGGATTGATGCGGGTGCGGGTGGCGATTTTCTCGTCGAGAGGTGTTTTATTTTCGTTGTAGAGATTTGAAATGACGAGGTGGGAATGGGCGGCCTGGGGATCGAGGGCTTGGACAAAGTCGCCGATGAGAGCGGTATGACCGCCGCCCTTGTAGACTTGGGTCGCGAGATACAGATCGGGACCGTTGGCCGGGGTTTGCGTGGGGTTTGGGGACAGGCACGCTCGTGCCGCGCGCCAGAGTTCGCCATCCCAATCCGGCAATCCGAGCGGCCTTGGACCGAGGTGGGCTTGTCGATGGAGGTTGGCCATCCGGTTGAAGGCGTCCTCCATCGAATCCGCGAGGGCGGCGATATTTGAGTCCCGGGTCATTAGAGTTTTTTGAGTTTCTCTTCGATGGCCGCGAGTTGATCCTGCAGTTCGATGAGTTCCTTCTGCGTGGACAGTGGAACCATTGACTTCCAGGTCAAGTGATCGTCGACGACTTTTATGAGGGGAACGATGGTCTGCAGGTAGTCGGCGATGGCGAGGATCTCGCGTCTCGGATCGGTCGGTTGCCCGTGGTGTCTTGCGATGGCCTTCTCGTATTGCTCGATGAGTTGATCGACCACGGTTTCGAAGTCTCCTTCGTGTCGCAAGCGGGTAGTCACCTGGCGCGCGGATTCCGCGGAAAACTGTGACAGCTCGCGTTTGATATCGGTGATGCTGACGGGTGTGGCGTTAGCGGGGATTGTGAAGTTTGCTTCCCGGAAGCGGTCGAAGTTATCGGGACTGACGAGTGGCCCGCAAGATTCGCGGCCGAGGATGCAAACAGCGCTACCGCAGGCGATGGCATCCATGGCGGAAAGTCCGGAAGCGAATACGACATCATAGGTGGGGAGCACCTCTTCGGGATTATCGATCGTGTTTCCTGAGCTGAGGCCGATGATATCGGTTTTGATGCCGAGATCGCGGCAGGCAGCCTCGATTGTTTGCGTGAGGGGGTTCTCTTTGTGGGCGGAGCGATTGTAGAGCAATGCTTTTTTGGGTTCATCGGGAAGGTCTCGCACGGAGGGGAAGCGAGTCATGTCGATGCCGTTGGGAATTACGGAAATGTCTTTGGATGACAAGTTGGACTCGACGAGATGGCGTTCGGCTTGGAAGCGTGAGACCGTTACGTATTGGTAGATGCGCGGGTGAAAAGGGAGGCATTCTTTCCAGATGGAACCGTGCGAGTGGTAGATGGCGGGGATCTCTTGCAAGGCAGTGATTGCCGACATGGCATCGAGGTGATGTTGTCCGTGGATGATATCGGGCGTGAACTCGAGGTTTTCGAGATCGGTGACGACGGGAACCTTGTCTTCATCGAGGAGGCGCCGTGATTGCTTTGGATCGCTGGTGTATGCCATCACGGAGTGTCCTCGATTTTGTAAGGAGCGGGCGAGGTCTTGGACAAAGCCCTGGGTCCCGCCGCGGGCGCGGCGTTCAAGCGACGTGTTGGTGATGAGGACCTTCATGTCACGGGTGTGCCGGGGGGAAATCAGGGCAACTTTTCGAGTTCGGTTTTGACGCGGGCGATCTGGGATCGGAGTTCTCCGAGGGCATCGAAGGTCTCGATTGGCATTTTTGTCTCCCAGTTGAGCGAATGGTCGGTGACTTTGATGAGCGGAGTGATGGTGCGGAGGTATGAGGAGAAGGCGATGCTTTCTTTTTGGAAGTCGGGATGAGTCGTCTCGTGTTGGGCGATGATGGACTCGTAGATTTTGATCAATCGATCTGCGACGAGATTGAAATCGGCTTCCTGGCGGAGGCGTCGAGTGACGGCCTGGGAAGCCGTGGGCGAGAAGCGGTCGATCTCCGCGGAAACGCTTTCAGTGGTGGCGGGGCTGGCGTTTGCGGGTGTGAGGAAATTGGCTTCACGGTAGTGATCGAAATTTACCGGGGTCACCAAGTTGCCGCAGCTCGTGCGTCCGAGTGAGATCACGGCGCAGCCGCAGGCGATGGCATCCATGGCGGAGAGGCCTGAAGCGAAGACCACATCGTAGGTTGGGAGCACCTCCTCGGGGTGATCAATTTTGTTTCCCGCGGCCAATCCGATGATATCCAATTCGATGTTGTGGCGGGCGCAGGCGTTTCGGATTGTTTGAGTCAGGGCATGTTCCGGATGGAATATGCGATTGTAGAGAAGGGCTTTTTTGGGATGTGAAGGCAGCTCGCGAACCGTTTGGAAGTTTGAGACATCGATTCCGTTCAGAAGGATCTCGATCTGCGAGGGTGACAGATTGGATTCGATTTGGTGGCGTTCCGCCATGAAGCGTGAAATCGCGATGTATTTGTAGATGCGGGGGTGGAATGGGAGGACATCTTTCCAAACGCCTCCGTGAGAATGGAAGAGGGCGGGTGATTCGGGAAGGGCCGCGACCGCGGACATCGTGTCGAGGTGATGTTGGCCGTGGATGATATCGGGGGTGAAGTTCAGGTTTCTGATATTGTTGACGACGGGAACGGAATCGAGATCGAGCAGGCGCCGGACCTCATTTGGATGTCCGGTGTAGGCCATGACCGTGTGGCCGCGTTCCTGGAGGTGGCGGGCGAGGTTGTGGACGATGACTTCGGAGCCGCCGCGGCGATCGAGGCGGGTGTTGGTGATGAGGACTTTCACTGAGCGAACGGGAGTTGCGCCCGGGCCACGAGGCGTGGCGACGGTTTTGAGGTGAATAGAGGTAGAGCCGTACTATGGCTTCACAATTGATGGGGGACGACTGGCGGTTGCGGATACTTTTGTGTTTGGATTTGCGAAGTGGTTCGGGTTCAGGGAACGGAAGAGGGGCGTTTGGTTGAAACAGGCTTGAAGAAGCTCGGAGTTGATTCGGTTTTGGTCGAGTTGTGCGAGGAGTTCGGAGAATCTTGACACGTGGGTCCTCAATCGTTTCTCGGCGTATTCGGGAGCGGTGTTGGTTTTGAGGAGGAAGGCCCAGTCGGAGGATTGGGCGAGGAGGAGTTCGCGGGTCATTTGTTGGAGGTAGGCTTGTCGGAGTTTTGAGTCTTTCGTTTTTAGTTTTGAATCTAAGGGGTTAGGGGCCGCCACGGCGGATGATTTCTGGGTATCGAGTGCGACTGCACTGCCATCGTTGATTTCAGAAATCAATTTGATGAGGTGGCGGGCGGCTTGGTGGAGGTGGGGGTAGATCCAGGCGTTTTCTTCGGCGAGCCAGGATTCGAGGTATCCATTGAGGCCCCAGGTGGAGGGGGATGGTTCGACGCGTTCGAGCCAGAGGTTGCTTTCCAGGTATTGGGTGGGGGAGCTGAGTTCGAAGGGGTTGGCGGTTTTTTCGTCGGCGTTGCGATGGGCGACCTGGCGGATGAGTTGTTCGAGGAAGGTGGGGCCTTCGAACCACCAGTGCCCGAAGAGTTCGGCGTCGAAGGCGCAGACCACGATGGGTTCGCCGTCGATCTTGGGGTCGAGTTCTGCGAGTTGACTGGCGCGATGTTGGACGAAGTGGGCGGCGTGTGCGCGGGCCATTTCTTCGGCGTCGTCGGGGTCGTAAAGTTCTTTTTCGTCGGATTGGCGATCGGTGATGCGATGGTATTTGAGCCCGGTGAAGCGACGGTCTGGTTCGCTGTCCAGATACTCACGGAGGAATTGCTCGGGGAGGTCGTAGCCGAGGTCGCGGTAGAATTCGCGATAAACGGGGTTGCCGGGGTATCCTTGATCGGCGGACCAGACTTGGCGGCTGGATGCGGGGTCGCGTCCGAAGACGGTGATTCCGTTGGGCGTGCGTGCGGGCTTGAAGACGGAATTGGCGGGCGCGGGATCGCCATAGAGGAGGCCATGGGATTCGAGGACGGTCCATTGGATACCGGCTTCCTTTAGGAAGGGATCGAGTTCTGGAGCGTAGGCGCATTCAGGGAGCCAAAATCCGGCGGGGTGACGGCCGAAGGTATCGCGATAGGATTGGATGCCGATTTGGATTTGGGCGCGGATGGTTTCGGGGGTTTCGAGATGTAGTGGGAGGATGGCGTGAGTGGCGGCGGAGGCGATGATTTCCAGGACGCCGAGTTCCTGGTAGTGGCGGAAAGCGTCGAGGACGTGGCGGCGGTGATGGTTGGAGAACCGGCTTTGGAAGTGTTGAAGGCGGTGGCGATAATACCGGGCCAGGTGCCGGCGATGAGGCTCCCCGAGGGCGCGGTTGCGGCCGATCTCGTCGTCGGCGAGGAGGATCCCGCGTTCGAGGTATTTGACAAAGCGCTCTTGGAGGAGCGGATCGTCGAGCATTGCGCAGAGGGTTGGGGTGATTGAGAGCGTGATTTGGAAATCGGTGATGCCTTCGTGGTGGATGAGGCGTTCGAGCGAGTCGAGGAGGGGGAGATAGGTTTCCGCGAGGGCTTCGAAGAACCAGTCTTCTTCGAGGAACCGGGGATATTCGGGGTGGCGGACGTAGGGGAGATGGGCGTGGAGGAGGAGCGCCAAGTGGCGTGGGGCGGGCGGCGGCTGGGGTTTCGACGCTGGTTGGTGATCAGGCACGGGTTATCGCCTGTAGAGGGTATTTGGCGAATGGTGAATTGTGAAGAGTGAATGGTGAAAGATCGGAAGGCAGGAGGGGGAGTGGGAGGGCGAGGGATATTGAATGGTGAACGAGGAGATCAGAATGATGAAGGGGAAGCAGGGGAGGGGTGTGATGACTTTTGGGGGTGCGGCTTTAGGCTGGGGAAAGCAGGGTGAGGCGAGCGGGTTGGGGACTTCGGTTTTTTTGAGCGGCGGCGAGGGCACAAGGCGCTCGATCATGGGCAGGATGCCCATGGCAACGGGGGCTTTGGTGGAGTGGATGGGAGAGGGTATTCGGTTGCTTTTAAGTTGTGGCGAGGGCACAAGGCGCTCGATCATGGGCAGGATG
>JBCDBW010000149.1:0-8597 GCA_039182965.1 Verrucomicrobiota bacterium | reverse complement strand
GGGGGAAGAGGGAAATGGCCCGGGTTCCTTTGTTTTATGGGGGAATAGCGAGAGGTGAGTGGGGTGCTTGGACGTGGTGGGAGCCTCGGAAGGGCGGCGAATTTCTGAGAAACGCGGCCGTCTAAGAACCTGTTTGAGTCCGGATTTTTCGAGCTTGGGTGCTCTTGGGGGCAATCAGATGAGTTTGATGAAGAAATTGCCCGGGAGTTGTTTTACCAGGCGTTTCATTTCGAGTCGGAGGAGGTTTGCGGAAACGGTGGCGGCGGGGAGGCCGGTGCGTTGGATGAGCGTATCGATTTGTGTTTCTGTATCGTCTATGGCCTCGTATAGAGACTTTTCCTCTTCGGATAGCGTATCGAGCCCCCTTAGGTGCGATTCCTCACGGGCAGGCCTTTCCGCGGCGGTTACGGGGTCCAGTGGGAAGAGAGAGTCGATGTCTTCGAGGACATCGTCCCCATTGAGGATGAGTTTTGCGCCTTGCTGGATGAGGCGGTTCGTGCCTTCGGAGGAAGGTCGATCGATGGGACCGGGAATTGCATAGACGTTGCGACCTTGATCGAGGGCTTGGTTCGCCGTGATGAGAGAGCCGCTGCGACCGGGTGCTTCGACGACGAGAATGCCGAGGCTCATTCCGCTGACGATGCGGTTGCGCAGGGGGAAAGACTGTTTATCGGGGACGTAGAGCGGCGGGAACTCTGAGAGGATGGCGCCGGAGGCGGCGATCTTCTCAGCGAGCGGTTGATTTTCCGCGGGATAGACATTGGCGATGCCGGAACCAAGGACAGCGATGGTGCGCCCTTTGGCGGCTAGTGCACCTTCGTGGGCGGCGGTGTCGATTCCGCGAGCGAGGCCGGAGACAATGGTGACACCGGCGTGGGCGAGTTGGAAACTGAGTTTGCGTGCGGTCTGCAATCCGTAGTGAGTTGCCCGGCGCGAGCCGACGACACCAAGCGCAGTCTGGTCGCGGGGGAGGAGTTGGCCTTTGATGTAGAGGAGAAACGGAGGATCGTAGATTTGACTTAGGTATTTTGGGTAGCTTGGAGAGTCTTGTGTAATGACACCGATGTTGTGGTCACGTAGTCTTTTCTTTTCGAGTTCTAGGTCGACGTGATTTTCCCAGCGATGGATTGTCGCGGCTATGTCCCGGCCGATTCCTTCGACTGTTTCGAGTTGTTGCGTGGAGGCGGTGAGAATGCGAGTGGGAGTGCTGAATGCGCGGATGAGTCGACGGACGCGGACGGGTCCGATTTTTGGCAGGAGGTTGAGAGCGAGGTAGGCGTCTGTGGAGGAGAGCGGCACGGGAAAGGGCAGCGTTCGATGGTCAAGGGGCGGATTTTGGGGATTCGCTGTTGGTGCGAAGGGATTCGATGGCCTCGGTGATGTGTTCCAACGTTACTTTGGAGGACACGAAGGCATCCCCGAATGAACGGAGGAGAATGAAGCGGATTTTGCCGGTATTGAACTTTTTATCGGTCTTGAGGGAGGCAAGAATTGCGTTGGTTGTGAGGTCGGCCTCGAGTGTGCGGGGAAGATGGAAATGGTCGAGTAGTTGGTTGAGTAGGGCCGCGTCCTCGGTGGGGAGGCTGGAAACTTTTTGTGAGATTTGGGCAGCAGCGCGGAGGCCGAGACTGATGGCCTCGCCGTGGAGGAAGTATCCGTATCCAGCGGAGGACTCGATCGCGTGGCCGATCGTATGTCCGAAGTTGAGGAGGGCGCGTGTGCCAGTCGTTTCTTTTTCGTCTTCCGCGACGATCGCGGCTTTGATGGCGACATTGCGTTCGATAAGGCTATCGAGGTGGTGTCGATCGGCAGCGATTTCCTTGATGAGCGGGATCATAGCGCGATCGCGAATCGCGGCGTGTTTGATGATTTCGGCGAAGCCTTCACGGTATTCGCGATCGGGGAGGGAGAGAAGTGTCGAGGTATCGGCGAGAACGGCGGCGGGCTGGTGGAAGGCTCCGATGAGGTTTTTCCCTTCCGGGGTGTTGACGCCCGTTTTGCCACCAACTGACGAATCGACTTGGGAGACGATGGTCGTGGGGATTTGGACGTGAGAGATACCACGGTAGAAGGTGGCGGCGACGAAACCTGCGAGGTCTCCGACGACGCCTCCGCCGAGAGCGATCAGGAAGGCGTGACGATCGAGCCCTGCTTGGGTCATCTGTCGGCAGACGTCTTCGGCGACGGTCATCGATTTGGATGATTCCCCGGCGGGGATTGTGATGAGGTGTGCTTGGAGGCCCGCTTTTTTGAGGTGTGCGATGAGGCGGGAGGCGTAGAGTGGGGCAACATTGGTATCCGAGACGAGAGCGCAGGTCTTGCCGAGATGGTCGGGTAGGAGTTTGGAGATTTGAGACAGGAGATCCGGACCGATATGGACGGGATACGAGTGATGCGGGAGGGTGACCGAGTGGGTGCGCATTTTTCAGTGGCTGCAATATTCGAAGGACAAGGAGCGAAATCAGCGGAGTGGGAGCATTTCCAACATTGGTGGGTTCTATGGTTTGGCTAGCAGGCTAGGGAAGAGCTCGTTAATTTGATCGCAAGTAGATTCTGGGGTGTCGGTAGCGGAGAGGCAAATGGTTTGGAAGGCATTCTCTTTTTTAAACCAAGTGAGCTGGCGTTTGGCGAAGCGTCGGGTTGCTTTTTGGATTAGGGCGATGCAGGACTCGCGGTCGATACGGCCGGCGAGGAGGGCGCGTATTTCCGGGACTCCGATGGCTTTCTCGGCAGTGAGAGAGAGCGTGGTAGCCTGGGCGACCTCGTCGATGGCTCCGCGTTGAAACATTTCGTGGACGCGAAGGTTGATACGGGCGTAGAGCTCTTCACGGGGGCGGGTAATGATGACGCCTTGGAGGTCTCGTGGCGCTCCAGATTTTTCTTTCCAATCGGACTTCACCACGGACATGGGCGTTCCGGTTTGGAGGGTGATTTCGAGTGCTCTCTGAACGTATCGTCTATTGGCGAGGTTGGTTTGAGAAGCGCCATGCGGGTCGAGGGTCTTGAATTGCTCGACGAGTTCGTCAAGGGAACGGGCATCGAGTTCCGCGCGGAGTTCCGGGGAAGGCGCGGGGAGATTACTGAGTCCGTGGGTGAGGGATTTGAGGTAGAGGCCGGTGCCTCCGGTAACGAGGGGTTGTTTTTGCCGGGATAGGATCTCCTCAATGCATGGCTGTGCGACTTCGGCAAAGCGAGCGGCGTTGAAGAGCTCGGCGGAATCAACAATGGAGTAGAGGTGATGTGGCACAGTGGCCAGGTCTTTCGGGGACGGTTTGGCCGTAATGATATCGAGACCCTTGTAGACTTGGAAGGCATCGGCGTTCACAATTTCCCCTTGGCAGCGTTGTGCGAGGGTAATGGCGACGCTGTTCTTTCCTGCGCTGGTGGGGCCAGCGATATAGAAGGGGGTCATTGGGCTAGGATGGGTGATCGCGGGTGCAGGAAAAGAAAAACCTCCCGACGCGGGAGTGCGGCGGGAGGTTGAGAGGGTAGGAGCGGTATTGGGAATCGCTTACTCGGCGCGGTCGGCGAGGGTATCTTCGTGAGGTCCGCGGCTTTTGGCGCCGCTCACGACAAGCTTCCGACCCATGAAGTCCTGGTCGTGAAGGATATCGACGGCACGTTGGGCTTCATCGGTGGAACCCATTTCGACAAATGCATATCCTTTCGAGCGCTGAGAGTATTTATGGGAAACGATTTCCGCATTTTGTACGGCCCCGGCGCCGCTAAACAGCTCAAAGAGGTCGCTTTCGGTGGCGTCGTAGGAGAGGTTGCCTACATAGAGGCGGGAGTTGGTAACGGCGACGATTTCGGGTGAGCGATTTCTCCCTCCAGACTGGCGGCGTGAAGATGAAGCTGAACCGGCCCCGCGATTGCGGTTTTGGTTGCTGTTGTTGGAGCGATTATTGCTTCGTGAGCGATTAGATGCGGAGGAAACCGGGGTCTTTTCGGGGGTTCCGCCGGCAAGGCCGAAAGTGATGAATTTCAGGAACTTTTGACCGAAGGTTGGCTCGGGTGCTTTTGCGGGGCGTCGATTGGGACGTCCGCCGGAGCGTCCGCGGTTGCGGTTATTTCGGTTGCGAGAGCCCTGACCGCCGGAGCGACGGCGTGAGTTGGTTCCTGTTGCTTGGGATGTAGACATCTTATTTGGTATCGTTTTAGGTTGGACGGGATTGTCCATTCGGTAATCGCGTTGCGTGTTGCAAGACCGATTGCCTGATCGAGATCTGGCGTGGGATCGGTGGCGACGTGGGGTTTTGAGGTCGTCGCTTGGGTGCAACAATCCGACTGGCGGCGCGGGGCAAGACCTGAAACGGGTCTGGCTTGGGTCCGCAGCGCTGCCTGTTCGCAATGCGGTTCATTTAGTTGATGGCGATCTCTGCGTGGGTGCGGAAGTGCACTCGAAGAGGCGAGACGGGTCGTGAGCCTGAGGAGAGGGGAATTCAGGCCGGTTGCACCGAGCGCCGTTGGGTTGTTTCCGAGAGATCCCATTGAGTGCGGTGGGCGTCCATGAGGATAAGAATTGAACCGGAAGGCATCACTTCGAAGGGAATGCCGGATCGGATCGCAAGCAGGGATTGATGACTGATGATCCCAATAATTATGGACATTATAAAAACCCATGTCTGGAGATTGCGTCCTTACGTTAGGGGAAAAAGAGGGTGGAGCAACCGGAAACTCGATTGAGGACGGTGGAATGGGCGCTAACGGCGGGAGTTTTTTTGTGTGGCAGGGCTAGGGGGTGGTGTTGTGGCCTTGTCTGATCGAGCAAAAAGGGGCAGAGGGTCGATCAAAAAGCTGAGTTGAATGGGACATCAGGGGCGGTGGAGCATTTGGCGGACGAGGTCTTCGGCACTGACAATTCCAAGGGGGCGGCCGCTGGGGTTACAGACGGCGGCGAGTTGGATTCCGCCTCGGCGAAGGCGTTGGATGATGGAGGTTGCTTTCTCTTCGGGGCGAGTGCGTACGAGTCGGCGAAGGTATCGAACCACCGAGCCGCGGGGGTTTTCGTCTCTAAGAATTTCGAAGGTATTGACCAAGCCGACGAGTTGTCCTTCCGGGGAGATGACAGGGAATTGGTCGAGGCGAGTTTCGCGGGTGAGATCGATTACGGCGGAGATTGGCATTTCCAGGGGGATTGCGGTCACTTTGGAAAGAGGGATCATGGCTTGCTCGGCGGTGATGTCGTCGAAATCGATGACATTTTGTATGAGGTCTTTTTCGTCTTTTGTTAGAGACCCCTCGCGCTCGATGACTTCGGTGAGGGCCTTAAACTCTTCGCGTTGATCTTTATCGGGCGGGGGAGTGCCCTGTCGCCATCTCTTTGGAAGCAGTGTTCCTAGTTTCATGAGAGGTAAGAGACTGTAGTAAGTTACGGAGAGAAGGGGGAGAAATGCATTGAGGCAGCGATAGGGAAACCTTTTGAACAATGCCTTGGGGACCAATTCGAGGAAGAGGACATAAATGGGAAGCGAAATCACGATGGCGGCAAAGTATCCGCGTGGACCGAGAGCGGCGACGAGCGATTGAGTCAGGAATGCGAAGAGGAGGAGATTGACCGAGTTATTGGCGAAGAGGACCGAGGCGAGGACGCGATTGCGGCGATCGAAGAGTCTTTCCAGCCGAAGGGCGGAAGGGTCGTTTTCTTTGGCGCGATGGCGGAGGCGGACCCGGGAAACCCCAAGGACGGCGGTTTCCAGTCCTGAGAGAAGGAATGAAAGGATGAGGGCAAGGGAAACAAAGATCCATATCATGATCGTTCGCCGGGCTTGGGATTGGCCGTGGTCGGCGGGTTTGGGTCAAGTTCGAGGAGTGCTTCCTGGATTCGGCGGTCGTTGCACTTCCGAACCGTGGCGATGATACCGCGGAGACGGAATTTATCACCCGGCGTGGGTAGGCTATCGGCCTGATGAAAGAGAAGGCCGCCGATCGTGTCGATCCCCTCGGTTTCGAGATTGATTCGAAAGGCGTCGCCGATTTCGTCGAGGCGAGCGTTTCCGGAAACGAGCAGGCGATTTTTTCCGAGGTCTTGGACATCTGGATTTTGCTCAGCGAGAGGGGCGGCGTCGCTGATAATTTCTTCCACAAGATCTGAGTGGCTGACGATACCCTCCATGCCGCCGAATTCATCGAGGACGATGGCCAGCGAGTGTGGAGTGTTGAGGTAATCGCGAAAGAGGTCGAGTGCCATCATGGATTCCGATACAAAGACGGGTGGGTCGATGTGGCGATGGAAGTTGAGTTGATTGTCGAGAAGGTAGTGGCGCACGTTGAGGACGCCGATGATGACGTCAGGCGAGTCGCGATAGACGGGGATATGGGAGTGGGGGTGAGCGCGGATGAGGGAATCGGCTTCTTCGACGGTCAACTCGCCGGACATGACCGTAGTATCGACGCGTGGGGTCATGCAGTCTTTGGCGGTCTTGTCGCCGAGGCGGATGATTTCGCTGATCATTTCTCTTTCGCTTTCCTGAAGCGTACCGTCGTCACGATGGATTTCGACGAGGGTCTCGAGTTCGTCCTCGGTGAGATCGCTATGTTTTGTCACGCGATTGGGGATGAGGAGCCGGGTAAGGCTGTCGGCGAGACTGTTGATAGTATCGAATAGGGGGGTGAGGACTGGATCGAGGAAGAGCACGGGTCTTGCGACGAAGCGGAAGACAGCAGCGGGGCGGGTGAGGGCGATGAGTTTGGGTAGGAGGTCGGTGAGGAAGATGATGACGGCGAAGGTGATGAGGGCCGTGGGGAGCGGCGAGAGACCCCATTGCTGGCAGGCGGTGCGGAGAAGGAAGAGTGCGAGCGTGGCGATGGCCAGATTGGTGACAGCTGCGAGGAGGAGGACGTGGTTGAGGGTTTGGTTATCGTTTGTGGCGAGGGTATGGAGATCGCGATGGAGGCGAGCGTCTTTGCCGGCAATTGCGGGCCGATGGTGTTCCTTTAGGAAAAGGAGGGCGGTTTCGAGTGCGGAGAGCGTGGCGGATAGGAACGCAAACGCAAGAAGGAAGAGGAATAGAGCCAGGAGCAGGAGTGGCGACATGTGGTCGGAAGAGTATTGGATGGCGGGCGGTGGTAGGAAAGGGAAAACCGGGCCAAAGGAAGTGATTAAATTGATTAGGTTACGGCGTGGCGAGGCGATGAGACGTTCCTACAGGGCCCGCCGTGTTTAGGGGCGCCGGAGTTTCTCAGTCCTTTGGTGGGATCCGCGTCAGCGTGTTATGCCTTCTTCTCTGCCTCAGGAGATGAGGAACAAGAAGGGGGTGAACTAAGCGGTAAGGGCAGGCATGGTGAAGGACTGGACGAAATCCTCGAGGCGACCGCGGGCGGCCTGGAAGGAAAGTTTCTCGAGGGCGAGCCACTGGGATTTCTCGACATGATCGAGGTAGAGTTGGGAATCGTTCGCAAGGTTATTGACGTGTATGGCGATATTTTCAAGTTCATCGGACGGAGCGATGGTGCCGGCGAATATTTTCTCGGCGTCGTCATCTTGAATACCGACGAAGAGGTTTCGACAGAGGAGGGCGTCTCCGCGAATGTCTCCGCCGGCGAGATTTGAGCCAAAGCCTGCGACGAAGCGGTGAGTTGCGACGAGAGAAAGGTATTGAACGTAGTTAAGTTTGGGTTCTGGGAATTCCAAGAGATCATCCGGCACATCTAATTCTGGGATTGAGCCGGGCTTGTGGTGGTAGACAGTGAGGGGAATGTGGTGGTCCGTGGCAAGATGACTGATGAGCCCTAAGAGAGCATTGTGTTGATCGGATCCCGGATCGAAGCCGTCGGCGGATAAGAAGAGACCGGGAGAGCGTTTTTCGATGGTAGTGGAGAACTCCCACTCGTTTGAATCGATGGGTGAGGGAAAGGGGAGGTGGAGGTGACGAGTAACGACGGTGAGAGATTCAACGAGTCGGGCCGTTTTGGCGTCCGTGGAAACGACGCCTTGGAATTGGCTTAGGAGATTCGTAAAGGCTTGGAAGCGTGAATCCTTCTCGAGAGCGGGGCCGATGTGTTTGAGAGTTTCGGGAAGGAGGACGGCGATACGAGGGCGACCATGGTTTAGGCTGAGGACGCGGGCAGATTCCCGTTTGCAGGCCTCAAAATTGCCAGGTAGGGCAAGGAGGACAGGGGACTGAGGGTGAAGTCTTGAGGCTTCGTCCGCGAGCGACTGGATCAAGAAACCGTTCGTGCAGGCGGCAAGGGCGTGTAGGCCCACGGGGGGATGGAGGTAGAGGTCGGGTGCACCGGCGCCTTCGGGGAAGCTTTGGCTGGGGACATCGAATTCCGGGGCGAGGACCGTGAGGGCGAGGCGCTGTTCCTCATGTATGCTACCGTTGACGGGTGGGGTAGCGCTGGCGAATGGGTTCGCCGTGGCGCGCGGGAGGAGGCGGTGGCCTGAAGCGGGGGCAAGAGGAGCGGGTGGGGGGACGTAGCGGCCGGCGGCGTTCTGCGAGCGTCGGAGGTGATCGGTGGCCTTGTGGATTTGAGAATCTGTTTGAGCGAGCTTGGTATCGGCTTCACGAAGTTCCGCCGTTTTTGATTCCAAGCTAGCGGTTATCGTATCGAGGTCCTACTGTTTCCTAGCGATGTTGCCTTCGATTTTCTCT
>JBCDBW010000148.1:0-8610 GCA_039182965.1 Verrucomicrobiota bacterium | reverse complement strand
TTCATATCACCTTGGGTCCAATGGTTGACTCCGGAACGTTGTGGGTGGCGGCCGGTAACAAGGGCGGCGCGTGCGGGGCAGCAGACGGTGTGAGCGTAGGCTTGGGTGAAGCGGACACCGGTAGCGGCGAGTTTGTCGATATTGGGAGTGTGGAGGTCGGTGGCGCCATAGCAGCCGGCATCGAGGGTGCCTTGATCGTCGGTGAAAAAGATGACGACGTTTGGCGTAGCAGCCGTCTCCATCTTGGCGTGGGCGGGTGGGACCAGATTAAACAGAAGGAGTGGCAGAAGGAGGGAGTTTTGGATCATGTTTTCCATAAACGCAACGGGGAACCCTTCTCTAGCTTCTTTTTGGTAGCGACTACCGCAGAGCGTCCGAACTCGCATAGAGTCTCGCAAAAAGGAATGCATTCCTATCCAAATCCCGGCCTACAGGTCATTATTACGGTAGCAGGTTTTCAGGCAGTTCGGTGGAGATTGGCAATTACCGTTCCAAATGCAATTTCGATTACGTCACTAGCTGTGCGGCGAACACGCCGGTAAAAACCCTGACGGACAGAAGCCCATCTTCCCCATACCATAGCACTCGTGGCTCTTGAACGATTTTGTGGTCTGCGGCGTAGAGTGCGACTTCCGTTATCATAAATCGACTTTCGGCCAGTGCGCTCAAATATTGGTGCAGGGTAAGCGTATAGTTGGTCACGGCAAAGTCTTCCTGCAATTGAACCTTGTAGGTCTCGAACGGGCAAGATGAGGTCCCGGAGTACACCACATTGGAAAGAAACACGTGCCAGCCGTTCGGTTTCAACAACGAGCGGGTGACTTGAAAGACGCGGCCAAGGTCCAAGCTATGGTGGTAAGCCCATCTGCTGATGACTAAATCGAAGGACTTGCCCAATTCCGGCCTTTCATTGGAGAGATTGTGCATATCGCCGAGAATGAACTCTGGGGTTGGTCCCTGTGCGGAGCTTGAGGGCGGTTTGGCTTCTTTGCGGCCGATTGCCAGCATATCATCTACGATATCCGTTCCGACCAGACGTGTGGTGGTGAGTTCGGTGCTTAGGTCGTTGAGCACATCACCAGTGCCGCAGCCGATGTCTATGATCGCGGAAGTTTTACCATGCCTGCGCACGAGTCGCCGGTAGTGATCGAGTGCGTCCCTATCGCGAAGCGAGCCTCTCACCAGACCGTGAAAATCCGCAGCTCGCTGGGAGTAAAGAGCGTTTTGGTCGGCGGGCGAATTCTTGTTGTCGTCAAGATTCATTGATACGGCACTGTACGCTCCCCGTGTTAGGGGGTGGCAACTGTCTCATCGACCTTTATTCGTCGTGGTGATGTTTCTCGTAGTGTTGTCGGAGGAGGTCTTTCCCGTAGTCGTTTCCGTTGGGCGTTCGGATGACGGCGTGGATATGGTTGCGGGTAGGGATGCCAGTGCGTTCGAGGCCGATGGGGCGTTGGTGATCAAACTCGATGTAAACCACGGGGCTTTGGATTCGGTAGTAGAATACGGCGTCGGGCTCGGTTTTTCCGATCCATGCAAACCAGGTATCGTCGATATGCGCTTTGATTTCGTCGAGGCGAATGTTTGCGTGGCCTTCGTTTTGGTGATTGATGAAGACGGCTATGAGGTTGAGAAGTCGATTTTGTGCATCGTCGTCGAGTTTGGATGCCTTGATTCCGATGTAGTCGGTAATGAGGTTGTCTTTGAAGGCTTCGGCGAGGTTGTTCGTGGGCCCCTTTTCATTTGAGATGGTGGCGGTGGCTTGTTGTTCAGGGGAGAGAGAACGCATAAAGGCGAGGCCTTCGTCCTGCTCCTCCTGCATAATGATCGTCCCTTTGTATTTGCCGGATTCGGCGATAACGGGTTCTGAGCCTAGGAACACGGGTGACATGACGACTTGATCACCCAGGACGAAGTAGTTGATGACGGCGTGGTGTCCGTCGAATTGCCAGCCCCAAGGTTGTGTCTCGGAGGGTTCGCCCATGATGGTGAGGTGGTATTTCCATTCGCCGTATCCATCCCAATCGTTTTTCAATTCGGCGAGGGTTTCATTCAGTTTCATGATGTCTTGCGTGGTTTGGAGGCCGCGCGCGCTGAGGGATGCTTGGAGGAGCGAGAAGGCAAGATTGCGTTGATCTTCGGTCATTTCCTCGAAGCGAACTCCTTGGCGTTCGTAGCTATGTTGATTCGCCCACTTGCGCCACTCGTCGTCGTCGACATTGAAAAGAGTTTTGGCCCGTTGTTTGGGCGACAGTGAGGCTAGGAAGGCGACGGCGGCGGCGCGGACGGGTTCGGTGGAGACACCGGTCGACTGGATGGAGAAAAGACCCGGCAGGACAGTGCCGTCGGTGGTGAGGCCGGTAAAGCCTTCTTGAAGGGCGAGGCGCTCTTGCTCGGCAAAGCGCCCACCTCCACCGGGGCCACCGGGGCGACGGCGTTGTTGGGCCTCAACTAACTCCGCAATAAAAAAGAGGGAAATGATGGCAAGAGGCAAGTAGCGGGAAGGGGGTGTATTCATAAGCCTATGAACCCGGCGGAGCGGTGTTTCGTTTCAGGGAAAATTTGATTCAAGAGTCTTCTGGAAGCCGTTGAGGAAGCGTTCGATAAATGAGGAATCGTATTTTGAGGGATCGAAGACAGCGCTAACCCGCAGTTCCGGGCCGAGGCGACGAAATGATAGATTGAATCCTTTGGGATTGCCGCGCAGGCGGGCTCCCTTTGGTCTTGATACTTGGATGCCATCGAGGACTGGTTCGTTATGCGGGCGAGCGAAGTATTGGATGGTCACGGTCGAGCGCGGCATCTTGAATTTTTCGGCTTTCAAGAGGCGGTCGAGAGCATCGAAGGGAAAACTTTGGTGAGGAGAAACCCTGAGGAGCGAGTCCCGGACGCGGCCGATACAGTCTTGGAGGGTGGGGTGGTCGTCGAGCTTTGTTCGGACGAGGATGAAACTGGCGAGTGGTCCAACGGTGTTGGCCACTTCAGGGAGAAAGCGATTTGCGGACGGAGTGCCGATGACGAGGTCATTTTGTTTGGTGAGCATTGCAAATTGCATTTTTGCAATCGCAAGGATCACTGTGAATGGTGTCACGCCGAAACGGGCAGCAAGATTTCCGAGTGTGACTCCGAGGTCATCGCCCAATGAGACACTGATGAAGCCAGAGTGTTTTTCCGTGGAAGGATTGAGTGGGGGTGGGAGAAGGGGGGGAGTGGGACTACCATCCAAGTAGTTGCGCCAGAAGTCTAGTTCGTGACGACGGTGTTCATTATCGGAAGCGAATATCTTGCGTTGCCATGCAGCGTAGTCGGCGTAGCGGTGTCCCGAGTCGAGCGGGTTCGGTTGGCGTCCGGAGCGGTAGGCTTCATATAGTTGGGCAAGGTCTCGGAAAAGGATGAGACGGCTTTCGGCATCGACGCAGATGTGGTGTTGCAGGAGGGCAAGTTCATGACGGTTTTCGCTGACGCGAGTGAGATGCGCACGAAATGGGAAATCACGGCTGAGATCGAATGCTTTTTCAAAGTCTTTGGTTCGTTGCGATTCGAGATAGGACTCAGGGTTGGTGTGATCAGGAACGGAATCGATGCCGAGGGTATTGGAGTCTGATTCGTGAATTACCTGTCGATAAGAGTTTTCGTGGTGCTTGAAGGTGGTTCGGAGAAGTGCGTGTCGGTTGGCAAGTTCTTGAAAGCTCTTTCCGAGGGCTGTGGTATCCAAGGAGCCGTCCAGTCGATAGACGTCCGGGATGAGCACGCTATGAAAGTGCTTATCTCGCTCTGTCTCGACAAGCATCTTCTCCTGGAGGAACGTGACGGGGTAACCGCGATCGGAAGGGTCTACCGGAGTGATGGGGGGAAGTTGGTATTGATTCTTGGGGCCTTTTTGAAACTTAGCGAGCAACTGCGTGGGCGTAGGGAAGGACAGGATATCGACTGGATTGACGGTGTGGGGGAAGTGATCGTTTATTTTCTGGGCAAGCCGAGTTGCGATGAGAGAGTCGCCACCGAGCACGAGGAAATTGTCATCGGGCAGGACGACGGGCAGCGCGAGCAGGTCAGCCCAGATTCGGCACATCCTCTCCAATTCCGGGGAGAGATCTTCGCTTGTGGGAGTTATTTGGCTCAGTCGTGATCGAGCGAGGGTCTTCAGGTATTGGCGATCAATTTTTTGGGTAGGGGAAAGGGGCCATTTCTCAAGCGGCCAGAGATGGGCGGGCATCATGTAGGTGGGAAGTCGGTTTGCGAGATGAGTCCGGAGGCTGGATTCCTCCAGAGGTTCTGATGCTGACGTTGATGGTATGTAAAAGGCTAAAATGAGGAGAGTGCTCTCATCGCGTTCGTTGGACACGGTAATGGCGGCGGCGTCTTCGATGGCGGGGTGTGCGAGGAGCGCGGACTCAATCTCCGACAGGTCAACGCGGTATCCCCTGACTTTGAACTGGGAATCTGATCTGCCGAGAACGGTGATGAGACCATCGGGAGCTTGGGTTGCAGAGTCGCCGAGCGTAACGGTGATTTCTTGCGAGTTGTTTTCTCGGCGAAAGAAGCTTTCGGAGGCTTCGGGGGCTTTCCAGTAGGCGGATCCGGTGAAGGCACTGGTTACTTTGATGAGACCGGGGCTATTGTCTGGAATGGGGGTGCCATGTTCGTCGACGATCGTGACGGTGGCGTCGGCAACGGGGTAGCCAGCAGGGATGGAAGGGCCGGAAAATTCAGTGGTGTGATCGGCGATGTATTGGCAGACGAGTTTGGTTTCTGTTGAGCCGAGTGAGTTTACGAGGCGGGTCGGGGGTGAAATCTTTGAGCGATAGCGGTCGAAGTCGGCTCGGGATGCATTCTCGCCGGACAAATTGAGGAAGCGGAGTTTAGGGAAGTGAGTGTTGGATTTGATTTGTGTCGTCCAGTGTCGGAAAAAGCTTGGGGTGGAGTGACAGATGGAAATGTCATTTGAGGCAAGCCATTGAGCAAAGCTACTGTCGGCGAACTGGGTTGGTTCGATGGGGAGACTGCATGCGCCGTTCAGAGTGGCGGCGAAGCAATTGTTGAGGGCTTCACCGAAGTCGAAGGAAAACAGGAGGGCGATGCGATCCTCATGCGAGAGAGAGAATTGCCGGGTGTAGATGGCGATATTGTGAAGAATGGCACGGTGGGATTGGATGACACCCTTCGGTTGTCCGGTGGAACCGGAAGTATAGATGAGCACTGCCGTGGTGTCGGGAGTTGGGGGGCGAGGGATTTCGGGCGAAGGATGAGGAGGGGATTTGGGTGGGTGTTCCTCGGACACGATGATCTCATTGTCGGTGAGCGAGCGGGCGGTACTTTCACATGCCTCGTCGGTGAGGATCATGTTTGGTCCTGCGTCCTTTAGGATTGCCGTCAGGCGTTCGGATGGGCCTGAGTGAGAGAGAGGAACGGCAATGCCGCCGCTCTTTAGGATCCCGAGGAGGGCCGCCACCGCGGGTGCCTCTTTCTTCATCAAGATGGGCACGACTGGCTGGGTGCCGCCGGAGCGACTCGAGATGTGGGTCGCGATTTGATCAGCGGCGAGGAGGAGCTGCTGATAAGTCCATGTGGAATGGTTGGATTTGATCGCGATGCGACTCGGGAATTTCCGTGCAATCGAGTCAAAGACGTTGCCGATGGTATCTTCCGACTCTATGGCGAGGGAGTTCACAAGTCGAGAAGGGTGCGCCGGGCCTTACCGGTCGCTGAGTATCAGTAAGCGTAGAGCGTGGAAACTGATTTCACGCCTTTGGTTACCTTAACAACATCGCAGATAAAATTCCGCATCGATTCGCGATCCGATTCTTCGATGATGATGATGATGTCGTCCGGACCCCACATGGCGCGGGCGAGGACGACTTGATCGAGACTCCTCAGCGCGTATGTGACTTCGCGTTCTTTGGCGACTGATAGATCGACACCAATCAGCAAAACAGCGCGTTCGGGTTGGGAAGTTTCCGGAGCCGACAGTTCGTCGTCACCGGGAATAAACTTACAGAATCGTGCATCAAGCTGGTGGATCTCGGATCTCAGGCGGAGAGACTCGATGGATGTGGTGAGATCTTTTCGATTTGTGGCAGAAAGGTAGGCGACGACGGGGAAGGGGCCAAAAACGGGTTGGGCCCAGGCGATTCCTGTATCGCCGGCCAGGGCGTCCGCGAGGTCGAGGGCGGAACTGTTAGTCTTGCAGAGGAGGAAAGCTTCTGAGCGGTCGGATACATTCATTGGATGAGGTGGTGAGCTATGGCGGGGTGGACGGACGGGGAATGATCAGTCGTAGTGGTAGTGTCGGATTTCTTTAGAGAGGAGTGAGTTTATTTCTGTGATTTCGGAAGGTGTGAGTTCGCTACAATACGAGTCGACTTGGCCTAAGCGGAAGATGTTTTTCTGAATTGTTTTTGTTTTCTGATGATTTTCCTCGATGGCCTGCTGGATTTGCTCCGTGGAGAGCAGTTCCAGGCCGCAGAAGGCGGCGATTTTTCGAAGGATTTCGGAGGGGGCCGAGTGAAGGTCTTCGTATCGGATGCGGAGTAGAGCAGGGTGATTTTCAAAAGGGAGCGCGGCATTGAAAACCTCGCGATAGACGCGAATGGCGTCGAGGAGGTCTTTTGCGAAGCGGAAGCCGTTTGAGAATTCGGTTTGGATGAGGGAATTGATATTGGCGGGTGGATTGCGAATGACGTGGATGATCTTTGCTTCTGGGAAGACCTCAAGGATGCGCCCGAGTTTTCTCGCGTTATCAGGCGTTTTCTCGATGAGGAGGTGATCGGGGAAAGCGCGCGCTTTCTTTTCAACGGCTGATCGGATCTCGGCATCGGAGAGATTGCTAAAGAAGATGGTTGTTTCCGTGGTATTGAAGCCGTGTTCGGTTTTCATGTTCCCGACTTGTCCGGGCAGAGATGTGGGAGGGAAGTCTTCGATGAGGAGGGGCTCGACTTTGGGAAGCGAGGTGATGAGGCCCCAAGTCCAAGAAGTTCCGGAGCGGGGACAGCCGCAGATGAAAGCGATTTTCACGAGGGTGGGATGATATCGTGAACGGGGGTATCGGTATCAAGGCAAACGTGATTCGATGAGGAAGAGACTGGTTAATTTGCGGGACATGGGGTAGTTTGGGCGTTTTTTTTGGAGGGGAACTGATGAATGATCCGGTGGCGAATAGTCAGTTAGAATTGGCGTGTCGATTGGGGGCGCTGGATGAGGTGTCAGAGGCGCTGGAGGACGGCGCGGATATTGATTTTGGATCGGGGACTCCGCTTTATGTGGCAATTTGCGAGGGGGAGCGAGAGGTTGTGGCTTTATTGGTGAAGAGAGGCGCAGATGTTTCGGTTTTTGGGTTCGAGGCGACGGGGGAAGTCGGAGAGAAGGACCAGGGTGAGCACGGTGATTCTAAAGCAAACGAGCCAGGAGACGGATCTGAAGGGGAGGCAGGCGAAGATGCGGCAAAAGAAAAAGCAGCAGGGGGTGGTGATGAGACAAGCGGAGCGCGGGAGCAATTGGTTGATGCGTTAATGGCGTTGGTGACGCCTGCGGGGCATGATGAGAGTGGGGGAGACGGGGGCGAGGGTACCGCGGATGAAGATCCTGTGAACGCCAAGGTAGTGCGGGCGTTTGATCGGATGATTCGGAACAAGGGGTTGGGGGAGCCTTTGGTAAAAAAGCGGGAGGAGGAGTATGGGATTTTTTTGAAGGGGTTAAAGTGGCTTGCTGCTGAGGAGTGTGAATTGGTGGTATTGGAGTTTTTGGAGATGGTGGAATTGGTGGGTGCGGAGGCGGGAGAGGAAGGGATGGCGAGTTTTCTCGAGGACAACGCGGCGCGGATTGGCGAGCTGAGCGAGAGATACCAGTTGGGTGAAGACTTGCCGGTGGAGTTGCTTAAGGAGTATCTCAAAGAGCGGAAGAAGCAGGCGAAGGCGGAGGGTGGTGAGTAGGAGTGGTCAGAGGGCGGTCGTGGCGGCTTCTGCGGCCGGCTGCATAATGGGAAGGTCGAGGAAGAATTTGATGATGAGGGAGTTCAAGATATCGATGAAGAATGCGCCGACGAGGGGGACGACGAGGAAAGCTTTGAAGGAAGGGGCGTGCTTTTTCGTGATGGCGGACATATTGGCGATGGCGACGGGAGTGGCGCCCATGCCGAGGCCGCAGAACCCACCGACGATCACGGCGGCATCGTAGTCTTTGCCCATCACGCGGAAGATGATCAAAACGGAGAAGAGGGTGAGGACGAGGATCTGGGCGCAGAGGACGACGAAAATGAAGCCAAAAGCGTCGGCGAGGGAGGATAGGTCCATACTCATTAGGCTCATGGCCAGGAAGAGTTCGAGGCAGACGGTTCCGGTTTTGTCGAAGTCGGGAACGCGGATGGGTCGGTGAATTTTGTCGGACAAATTCGTGATAAAAATGCCGACGAGCATTGCGGTGAGGAAGCCGGGCACGCGAAAGTTGCGTTCAAAAAGGAATTGATTGACGACCTCACCAAAGGCGACGCAAACGGCGAGAATGAAGAGGACGGAGAGGGCCCGTTCGATCGTGACGGGTTCGAGCGTCTCCGCCGGCGTTTCTGTTCGGTCGGCGTTGCCCCCCTCGAGGGGATTGTCTGTGGGGGCGAGTTTG
>JBCDBW010000147.1:0-8879 GCA_039182965.1 Verrucomicrobiota bacterium | reverse complement strand
TCCCGATGATTCGCAGGACATCGCCGGCAGATTGGTTCAAGGGAGCGACGTCGCCGCGTCCGGGATCGCTTTCTTCATAGATCGAGGCGATTTCCTCGGGTGATTTGTAGGAGACGGCGTGGTCGGGGAATTTGTCTTCGTTCCAGCCGGGGTCGACCTTGAAGCTGCGGGGGGCTCCGCCGCCCGAGGAATTGTTATTGCCGCGGGTTTTGTCCCGGTAAGCAAGAGCTTCTTCGACGGTGAGGCTTCCATCTTTGTTTGCGTCGGCGTCGGGAAAGCGATTGAGCCACTTGGCGAGTTGCTTTGGCGAGGGTTGTAACTGGGCGTCTGCGGATTCATAGGAAGAGGCAAAGACGCCGAATGCCAATATGGTGGTGAGGACATGGGGGGTGTATTTCATGAGGTTCGGGCGGATTGTTTTGGTTGCGCCTTACACTTAAAACGTTGTCGGAGCGCAATTGTTGCGCGGTGATGGGCAGCATTCAAGATTGGTGTTCAACTTAGGAAAAGGCAAACCATTGGAGGAGAACGAGCGTGAGTAGCGGGTTAGGGCCCCACGTCCACGCAGACCAGCTCCCGGTCGTTGCGGGCAAAGACTTCCGTGCCTGCGAAAGCCGGGTGGCTCCACGCGACATCGACGCTGCGACGACGGAGGAAGGTGGAGGGTTCGATGATTTTGGTGCGGCTGATCTCGGTGTAGCCTTCGGGTGAAAGTTCGGCGATGACGAGATTGCCTTCTTCGGTGAACATCCAGGTGCGGTCTCCATTTTGGACCATGAACACCGTCGACCAGATTCCGTCGCGGACGGCTTCGCCGATGCTTTCCCAGATCCGGTCGCCGGTGGCCGCGTCGAGGCAGCGCAGTTCGCCTTTGCTGTCGAAACCGTAGACGTAATCTCCGAGGAAGAGGGGCGGACTAATCATGCACTGAAGGGCGTCTGTATTCTGTTCGCTGACCCCACTGCGGGCCCAGAGTTGTTCCATCGCCAGCTCATCCGTGTCCAGTTTCAGCAAACGGGAGCCTTCTTGAATGGTTGTGAGGAACATTCGTTCTCCGCTTTCGTCCAAGACTGGGGCAGAAATGTTGATGGGCCAGCGTTTCGGGGGTGTCTCCATTTCCCAGTGGATCTCACCGCTTGCGGCATCCATCGCGGCGATACGTGCTCCTGTCCAGGCAATGAGAATTCTTTTGCCTGCCTGCTCGATCATCATGGGAGAGACGTAGGAGGCTTTGTCGTCGAGGGCTCGCCATGCCTCGTCGCCGGTATTCTTGTCGAAGGCCACGATGCAAGCACCGTCGGCACCGCCGATTTGGACGATGACGAGGTCTCCTTCAACAAGGGGAGACCCGGCGATTCCCCAGAGGGGGAGATCGATGGAGTAAACCTCTTCGCAGTCGACGTCCCAGAGCACTTCGCCGGTCGTGGTGTCGAGGCAATGGAGGTGGCCCATGGTGCCGATAGCGTAGGCGCGGTCATTGTCGATGGTCACGCTTGCGCGCGGTCCGTGTGAGTAGCCGACTTCTTCGTAGCTGCAGGGATAGGTATGGACCCATCGTTGTTCGCCCGTTTTGCGGTCGAAGCAGAGGATGCGTTCTTCCTCTTTTTCTTCTGGGCGGTCCATGACGAAGACGCGATCGCCTGCCACGGTGGGGCCGCTGTAGCCGGCACCAATGGGCGCGCGCCATTTAGCGGGAAGTTCGGGTTGAGGGAACTGCTCCAGGACGTTCTCTTGATTCCATGTTCCGGTGCGATCCGCGCCGCGGTATCCTGGCCAATCGTTTGTCGCGTGGAGGACGGAGGAAGCGAAGGCCCCAATCGCGAATGATGCGAGGAGGGTTTTAGGGCCGGGAGACTTACATTGGGAGATACTCATGGCATCTGGCTTAGACTCTTTAGGAGCGGGACTGAGGTTTTCTATTGTGCGGTGAGAAGCTGGATTTCCCAGACTCTTTGTTGAATGAAACTATTCCGGAAATTCTCCTGGTTGGTCGAGAAGACTTCGAGCTGAGCGGGACTGAGGATTTCCGAGGCCCGGTTGCCGATGCGATTGTGGAGCTGTGTGAACTCGGCACGGAAGTTTTGAAAGCTGCTTTCGGTGTAGGGCACATCGAAATACTGATCGTCGTCGAGGTAGTTGTCGGTGAAGGAAAATTTCTGGCGTTCTTCGAACATGATCGTCATGAGGTCTTGCTCTTGGGAAGGCGTGAGTCCGGGCAAGTCGTTCCCGATGCTTTGGGTGAAGGAGGACAGCTCGTGGCGTTCCGGGGCGACTTCTTCGTAAAGCTGGAAGCTTCCGAATGCTTCGGGCCCGAGGAGCTCGCGAAGAGAGTCTTCGTAAGCGAACCACGTTTCGGCGAGTTCGGCTCCCGCGGCTTCGCGCCGGGGGAGGGGGGCGCTTTCATCCATGATCTCGATGGATTTCTCGATGGCAAAGAGTTCGCGTTCCGCGAGAAGATTCATGATGGAATCGGCTTGTTCTTCGTCAAGTTTGAGTTCTTGGAGAAAGGGGCCGAATTCGGCGAGCATCCGGCCCAGGGAGTCTTGATACATCCGGTCGCGCATGGCGGGATTGTTCATCCACTCGTCGACGGTTCCGGGCGCTGCTGTTGCGGCCAGTATGTCGGTTGGCTGCGCCGAAGTGGCTTCGGCCGATTCGGAGGGTGAGGATTCGGGGGTCGGACTAGCGTTGTTGACGCTTTCCGTCTCTCCTTCGAGTCGAACTGAGGTCGATTTGCGGCCGATTGTGACGTTCCTTTGAGCCAACTGAATTGTCTGGATGTTCAGCTGGGTCTCCAGGGAGTGGATGCGGTAGCGATCGTAGAGCACCATGGCGCCGAGGATCACGGTAGTGAAGCCGAGGAAGAGTGTGAAAGGTGATTTCATTGTGTCTAGAGTGACATGGAATGGACCTTTATCCATCCGTCGGGATTCCCTCGCGATGAATGCACGTGACCTTTATAGGGAAACGGTGTTGGGGCGACGATATTGCAACTGGAAGCGGGGCAATTTATTTGATTTTTTGACAATAGAAGGGCATTAGCGTGATTGGTGTGAGTGACGGACGAAACGATGCAACTATTGTGGAGGAGACAGCGAGGACGAATGGCGGCAGCGGCTTTGGGATTGGCGGCGCTAGTCGTGCCGGTGGGAGCATCGGACCAAGAGATTGAGACTTGGATGCCGGCGGTGGAAGGGCAACACGAAGGGACGTGGCTGCAGTGGCCGCATCATCACACTTACGGCCGGCGTTTTCGGGACCAGGTCGATCCGCAGTGGGTGGAAATGACACGGGCGTTGGTGGGGGGAGAGAACGTTCACATTGTCGCTTACAATGCAACGGAGCGGGATCGGATTGTTGGATTGTTGGAAGCCGCGGGGGTTTCGCTGGAGCGGGTGGATTTCGTGATTCAGCCGACGGATGATTTTTGGATCCGTGATAATGGGCCGATCTTTGTTTTCGACGAGGCGGGCGCATTGAAGATAACGGATTGGGGGTTTGACGGGTGGGGGGAGGACGCGCCTTTTGCGAAGGATGACCTGGTGCCCGGGGCGATCGCGCGGGCGACGGGGATGCCGTTGGTGGATGTGAATGGCATGGTGTTAGAGGGCGGCGCGGTGGAGTTGGACGGGCGCGGGGTTTTGATGGCGACGCGGAGTTCGATCCTGGAGTCGACGCGGAATCCGGGGATGAAGCAGGCAGATGCAGAGACGTATCTGCGAAGTCATCTGGGCGCGAAGAAGTTTATATGGTTAGACGGAGCGGACGGGGGTGAGGAGGACATCACGGACATGCATATTGATGGCTTTGCCATGTTTGCCGATGGCGGGCGTATCGTTACGATGAGTCGAGCGGATTTGCTTTATTGGGGGCTTTCGGAGGCGGACGTCGACGTTTTGTATGCCGCGAGAGACATTGACAATCAACCGTATCAATTGGTGACGCTTCCTTTGACGACGGGGAACGTCGTGACCACGTATAGGAAAGATCTTGGGTTCAAGGGGTCTTATGTGAATTTTTATGTGGGGAACGACGTCGTGTTGATGCCGAGCTATGATGATCCCAACGATGGCGTGGCAAAGGCGATCCTGAAAGATGTGTATCCGAATCGGAGAGTGGTTTTGATTGATTGCCGGAACTTGTTTGCGAACGGCGGGATGGTGCATTGCGTGACGCAGCAGCAGCCGGCGGTTGAGGCATTTAAAAAGCGATGACGGGACCATTGAGGACCTGGAGCATTATCATGTCCGGGACTACGGTGGTGGGGCTGAGTCGTAGCAGAAGACCATGGGATTGGGAAAAAGGTGTGGCGCTCAATGTTGTTGCTTTGTCGTGATGGCATTTCGAAGGCAAGGCTTTTCCTTCGGATCGTTCGCGATCCGTTCGTTTTCTGTGGCGATCCCCGTTAGAATCAGCTAATACTTGGCGTTTATGACACGGATTGGAGTGATTACCGGATTGATGGGTTGGGGGATTGGGGGTGCCTTGGTAGGGGGAGAATTGCTGGAGGTGGAGGGTCCTTGGGCGGCGGAGGCGACCGGGGCGGATGTGATTTCGGGGCAGGTGGCGGTGGGTTATGATTCGACCTACATGTTTCGGGGGGCGAATTTGGGAGAGGATGCGCCGTGGGGGCAGGTGGATCTGCTGACGGTCGTGGGTGAGTATGTCATCAATGCGGGGGCTTGGTATGTGAATCCGGTGACACCGGCGGGAGCGATTTTGGATGATGCGAATGACGAGCTGGATTTGTATGTGACCGCGACGACGACGATCAGTTTTGTCGATATCTGGGTGGGATACACCGCTTATCTGTATCCCGAGTCTGGTCGTGGTTCGACGAATGAAGTGGGGATCGGCTGGCGGTCGGCGATCAACTTTTTTGACATCGGCTTCAGTTACTTTCACGACTTTGATTTGGAGACGAACTATTACGAGTATTTCTTGAGCAAGAGTCTCGATTTGAATGAGTTCCTGATTTTGAACGGGGGGATTGTGTTGGGGAATGAAGGGACGCAAAATTTGCATGGGGTCGTGACCGCAAGGCTCGATGTGGAGCTGTCGGATGCGGCGGCGTTATCGGCCTATATTGCCTATAACTTTGTCGACAAGGGGCGGGAGGAGCTCGGGTTTCAGGATCGGGTTTTTGGTGGAGCGAGTTTGAGTGTGTCGTTTTAGATGAAGGAGAGAGATTGGATTGGCGGGCTGTCTCGGGCATCGTGTAGCATGACTTTTATGAAGCGATTTCTTTCTCTACTAGCGGCGTGTGCGTTTGGGGGCACCGCGTTTGGGGACGATGAACCGAACTTGTTGTGGATTGTGGCGGAGGACATGAGTCCCACTTTGGGTTGTTATGATGATGACTATGCGGTGACGCCGAATATTGATGCGTTTGCGGAGGAGAGTGTGCTTTACACTAATGCTTATGCGACGGCCCCCGTGTGTTCGCCGGCGAGGGCTTGTTTGATCAACGGGTTGAGTGCGGCCGTGCAAGGGACGATGCAGATGCGGTCTGTGATTCCGATACCGAGCGAGATGCGGGGATTTCCGGCTTGGTTGCGGGAAGCAGGATACTACACCACGAACAATGAGAAGACGGATTACAACTCGGCGAATGCTGATGCGATCATTGGGGCGTCATGGGATGAGAGCAGTGAGACGGCGCATTGGCGCGGGCGGACGGATGATGAAAAGCCGTTCTTTGCGGTGTTCAACTTGATGACCTCTCATCAATCACGGTCGATGGTTTGGCCGTATGAGCAGTTTGAGGAAGAAGTGAAAAGCACCTTGCCGCCGGAAGCGGTGCATGATCCGGCGAAGGCGCCGATCCCGCCGTATTATCCGGACACGGAAGTTATTCGGGAGACCTGGGCGCGGAACTATGATTGTGTAACCGCGATGGATGGGGAAGTGGGGGCGATTTTGGCGCAATTGGAAGAGGATGGGTTGGCGGACGACACGATCGTGTTCTTTTACTCGGACCATGGGACGGGATTGCCCGGGCACAAGCGGCAATTGACGGATTCGGGAATGCACGTGCCTTTGTTAGTGCGGTTCCCTGAGAAGTATCAGGACTGGGCACCGGGGCCTCCGGGGTCGAAGACGGATCGCTTGGTTTGCTTTGAGGATTTCGGGCCGACCGTCATGAGTTTGGCGGGGATTGATGAATTGCCGGGGTATATGGAAGGCGTTGCGTTCCTGGGACCATTGAATGGGGCGGAGCGGGAGTATGTCTTTGGGCATCGGGACCGGGTGGATGAGAAGATGGATTTGGCGCGATCGGTGCGGGACGGGCGGTATTTGTATATTCGCAATTACATGCCGCATCTGGGGTGGAATCAGCAGGGATTTTGGATCGATCAGGGTGAGATTCAGCATGAGTTGTATGCGTTGGCGGAGGAACCGGAAGCGATGACGGCGGCGCAGCGGCATTTGGCGGGGCCGGCGCGTGCGGTGGAGGAATTGTATGATTGTGAGGCGGACCCGATGAATCTCGTCAATCTGGCAGAGTCGGCGGATCATGCCGAGGTGTTGGAGCGGATGCGAGGGGTATTGGCGGAGCGTTTGGTGTCTTCGCGGGACTTGGGATTTTTGCCGGAGTTGGAATTGGAGAAGATTGCGGGCTTGGGGCCGCCGTATGAATGGGCGCGGGCGAACGACGTTGCCGAGTGGCAGGCACCGATTATTGCAGCGGCGAGCGAGGTGGGTGGGGATGCGACGGATGGGTTTCGGGTGAACCTGGAAAGCGACGATCCGTCGGTGCGTTACTGGGGAGCGATGGGGTTCACGGCGGCGCCGCAGTTGCCATCGGAGATGGTGTCATTTTTGGAGAGCAAGCTGGAGGATGATTCGCCGGCGGTGCGGATTGAAGTGGCGAATGCGTTGGCGCGGCACGGGCATGTCGAGCTAGGGCTGCCGGTGCTGGTGGGATTGTTGGAGGATGAGAATCCGACGGTGGTGTTGTATGCGGCGCGGACGATTGAATTGTTGGGTGAAGAAGCGGCGGAGGCGCATGGAGCGATGCAGGCCTTGGCGGATCGGGTGGCGGGTGTCGAGGGGGATCCGGCGATGTTCATTCAGTTTACGACTTCGGGGTATTTGAACCGAGTCGATCCGGGAGGCTGATCGTAGTTGTTTTGCCAGAGAAATCGTAAAGGGAGAGCTATGAATCGAGATCAATGCCAAAATCAATGGGGGCGTTTTGTCGTGGCGATGGTAATGGGTTTGCTGTTTTTTGCGGGGGCGACCTCGGGCTTTGGAGCGTTGAAGCCGAATATCATCATTATTTTGATTGATGATTTGGGATACGGAGACATTGGACCGTATGGGGCGACGAAGCAGAAGACGCCGCATCTGGATCGGATGGCGGCGGAGGGGATGAAGCTGACGACCTTTTGCACGACGGCGCCGGTGTGTTCTCCGTCGCGGGCGTCGATTCAGACGGGGTCGTATTACAAGAGGGTGAACTTTGACAAAGTCATCTTACCGGACAGCAACATCGGCTTGAATCCGAAGGAAACGACCCTTGCGGAATTGGTCAAGCCAATGGGGTATTCGACGCGATACATTGGGAAGTGGCATTTGGGCGATCAGAAAGTGTTTTTGCCGACGATGCAGGGATACGATTCTTATTATGGGCATCCGTATTCACCTGACATGCCGACAATTGTGCGGGCGCCGAGGCCGCCGAACCGGGTGAATGTGGGGCGCGGGGACAATCAAGTATTGCCGATCGTGGAGGATACGTGGCTTGCGGAGCAGATGGGTTATATCAATCCGCTTACGGAGCGATATACGGAGATGGCGTTGGATTACATCACCGAGCAGGCAAAGGCGGATCAGCGGTTCTTTTTGTTTTTGTCTCACATGTCGGTGCATGAGCCGGTGAGTCCGGGGGATGATTGGAAGGGGACATCTGATAATGGGAAGTATGGGGATGCCGTGCAGCAGTTGGACTGGAGCACGGGGGAGATCCTGCAGCGGCTACGGGACTTGGGGATCGATCGGGATACGCTCGTGTTTTACACCTCTGACAATGGCCCGGCGCCGAGCGGGGCGGGGACGGCGTATCCGTTGCGAGGGACGAAGCATACGACGTGGGAAGGGGGGGTGCGGGTGAACGCGCTCTTTTGGTGGCCGGGGACCATCCCGGCGGGTGTCGAGAATGATGCGTTGACGACGACGATGGATTTGTTCCCGACCATTGCGCATTTGACGGGCGGGACGCTGCCGGATGTGAAATTAGACGGGTATAATATCTGGCCGATCATCATGGGGGAGAGCAGGGCCTCGCCTTATGATGTGTTTTATTATTATCGACGATCGGACTTGGTGGCGGTGCGGTCGGGGAAGTGGAAATTTCATATTTTGACGCCGGACAAGAAGCGGAACGTCTTGAATAATTTGGAGGTGGATCCGGCGGAGACGACGGATGTGACCACGGAGCATCCGGAAGTGGTGATGCGGTTGCAGGCCTTGGCGCAATTGGCGCGTGAGGATATGGGGGATGGGAACGACGGACCGGGGG
Source organism: Verrucomicrobiota bacterium (assembly GCA_039182965.1). Taxonomy (GTDB): domain Bacteria; phylum Verrucomicrobiota; class Verrucomicrobiia; order Verrucomicrobiales; family DEV007; genus JBCDBW01. The sequence goes on along the minus strand of JBCDBW010000147.1, from coordinate 355 downwards.
TAAGGCCGATTGGGACGATGGAGGGGGCAATGCCGTTTATTATGCCGCATGGATTGGTGCGACCGGATGCGCGGCCTCCGATGGGGGAGTGAGGGACTGAGATCGGGCTCAACGCCCCGATGCTCAACGCCCCGCGTTCCGAGCTTTCTCTGAATCTACCGCTCTCGCAAATACCCGACGAGGCTCATTACAAATACGATTGCGAGATAGTTGAAGTAGTGACCCAGTCCTGAGTAAGTTGTTGATCTTACTTATTCGAAAAACTGGAGAACATCCGCCTTAAGTTTTTCCTGGTCGTTCTGAGAGAAGAAAGAGTTGTCCTCTTCGACGACGATATTCCAACTTTTCTTATTAC
>JBCDBW010000146.1:0-8989 GCA_039182965.1 Verrucomicrobiota bacterium | reverse complement strand
TCAGCCAGGAACCCGTCAACGGAACTGACTGGCTCCCCACTCTCTCCGCCGCCGCCGGCGTCTCACCAGAGATCGAGCGCACCCTCGACGGCGCTAATGTCCTCCCCGCCCTCCTCGACAACCAACCCGTCGACCGCCCCATCCCCATGATGTGGTGGCTCTGGCACGCCCGCGGCGGATACGAAGTCGCCATGCGCGACGGCGAATACAAAATCCTCGCCACGCTTCTCCCCCAAAAAAACCCCGGCGAATATAACGACGCCGTCCAGCCCGACGACTGGACCATCATGCAGTTCATCAAGCAAGCCGACCTCGGAAACTTCGAAATGTATCACCTCGTCGAAGACCCCAACGAAACCAGAAACCTCGCAAAATCCCAGCCCGAACGCTTTGAACGCCTCAAAAAACAAATGATCAAACTCCACGCCGACATCCGCGCCGAAGGCCCGGAATACGAACTCGCCGGCAAAAAGAAAAAGAAATAGCTCCCAAAAAATGAAATATCTAACCCTCTTCTGCCTTGTCTTCTGTGCCGGAGTTTACCCGCTGGTGCTGGCGGCGAAGCCGCAATCGGATGGAACGTCACGTTCCCCGAACGTCGTCCTCGTTTTCGTCGACGACCACGCCTTCGAAGCCATCTCCGCCTACGACACCTACCTCAAAGATCACGCCAAGACCCCCACCATCGATCGCCTCGCCCACGAAGGCATGCGCTTCGATAACTTCACCTGCAACATCTCCATCTGCTCCCCCTCACGTGCCTCCACCCTCACCGGCCAATACGGCCATCGCAACGGCGTCACCGGTCTCGGCGGAAAAATTGACGACGACTCCCCCCACTTCCCCGCCCAACTCCAAGAAGCCGGATACCAAACTTTCCTCGTCGGCAAATGGCACCTCGGCTCCCAACCCAAAGGCTTCGACAAACACATGACCGTTAAAGGTCAGGGCGCCTACTTCGATCCCACGTTCTCCGGCACCGAGGGCCAGGGCGTCAAAATGAAAGGCTACTCCACCGATGTCTACACCGATGTCGCTATGGAATGGCTCGAAAATCGCGACCCCGAGAAACCCTTCCTCCTCTGCCTCCACTTCAAAGCCCCGCACCACGACTACGGCCATGCCGAACGATACAACGATCTCCTCGCCGACGTCGAAATCGCCGAACCACCCACCCTTTACGAAGACGTCCGCAACAGCAATTCCAACATCAAACGCGAGTTCCTTAACGGCACCAAGTTCCACATGCTTTACTCCGGCCTCGCCGGTGGCAAAAAAGACCCCAGCACCAACTATTACCAACGCCACCTCAACGACGCGCCCCCCAACGAAATGTGGGAACACGATCCAAACGACGAAAACGACAAAATCCGCGTCGCCTACCAACACATGATGCACAAGTACATCCGCTGCATCGCCGGCAACGACGACAATCTCAAGCGCGTCCTCGACTACCTCGACGAACAAAAGCTCACGGACGACACGGTCGTCATCTACACCTCGGACCAAGGCTACTGGCTCGGCCAACACGGCTTCTACGACAAGCGCCTCATCCTCGAAACCTCCATCCGCATGCCCTTCCTCATCCGCTATCCCCGCCTCATCGCACCCGGCTCCGTCAACGAAGATATCTGCATCAACGTCGACATCGCCCCCACCATCCTCGAACTCTGCGGCGCCGAAACCCCCGACACGATGCAGGGCCGCAGCATGGTCCCCCTCCTCAAAGGCGAGTCCGTCCCGGATTGGCGAAACGCCGCTTTCTATTCCTACTTCGGCGTCCCCAACCACTACGGCATCCGCACCGACCGCTACACCTACGCCAAAGTCGCCGGCCACCCCGCCGAACTCTTCGACCGCAGAAAAGACCCCCACCAGGAACACAACGTCGCCAATAACCCCGAATACAAGGAAACCATCACCAAACTCGAGAAACAACTCGCCCAGCAAATCAAAGCCATCGACATTGTCCAAGACCAACTCCCCGGGCAAAGGTCAAAAGCCAACAAACCAACAAAGAAGTAGACCCTTCCCCAACTCACTCCCACTACCCATGAAACCATTTCTACTCTTTTGCCTTGCCCTCAGCGTCTCAGCGTCTCAGCGTGAGATATTCGCCGCCGAGTGGACCGTCACCACCCAAAAAGACTGGAAGGCCGCCACCGCCGAGTCCTCCAACCTCAAATTCAAAAACGGCCGCGCCACACCCACGAGCGACCAGGCTACCTTCTCTTCCAGCATCAAGTCCTTCAACCAAAAAATACAACCCAAGTCCCTCACCCTCCGCCAAATTCCCGACTGGAACAACTGGGAAGCCGTGCCCTCGGTCGGCCCGGAAGACGCCAAGAACGCTCCCGTCTTCCTCCCCGTCGCCGACGGTGACTACTGGTATTTCGGCGCCAAAGCCGGCGGCCCCAAGGGCTATCACGCCTGGCACAGCACCGACATGAAGAGCTGGGCCCATCACGGTCCCGTCACTCAAAGCAATTGGATGACGACCGCCGAATACGCCGACGGAAAATTCTATCTCTATTACGATCAACCCAACGACGAAGACCCTCACCTCATCCTCGACGACGACGTCACCGATGGCGAATTCTCCGACAACGACCGCGGCATGGTATTCAGCGATCCGTCCCCAGGCTCCGACGCCGGCATCTTCCGTGACGACGACGGCACCTTCCACCTCATTTACGAAGATTGGACACCTATCAACGCCAAAGAAAACAGCTGGGACTCCCCTCTCGGCGGCCACGCCAGCAGCCCCGATGGCATCAACGGCTTCGAACCCCACGAACATACCCCCGTGATCGACGAACGCACCGAGCCCACCGGAGAAAAGGGCACTTACAAACACGGGCCCACCGGCATCCGCGAATTCGAAGTCCACAAACCCGACCAAAATGCATACGGCGACTACACGCTCATCAAAGTCGGCGGCCAATACTACATCTTCTGCGACTACGACCCCCACGGCGAACCCATGCGCGTCGGCCAATGGACCAGCGACGACATCAATACCGAATTCACCTGGGCCGGCGACATCGGCATGGGCTTTCACCCCGACCCCACCGTCGGCTTCGCCGAAGGCCAATTCTATCTCATCGTCCAGCGCGCCCAAGAAGACTTCATCAGCCCCGGCCCCTGGGTCGATACCGTGGAAGCCCGCGCCGGCGTCGACTCCGATGGCGACGGCACCATCGACCAATGGACCGATTGGCAGGAAGTCCGCGAATCCTATTCCCAAAAACCCGGCTTCGCCCGCGTCGTCGAAACCACCCCCGCCACCATCGACCTCTCCTCCCTCCCCGAAGGCCAAGGCTTCCAATTCGAGTTCAAAGTCAATGACACCACCGAAGGCAAAGCACCCCCCACCATCGACCAGGTAATCCTCGCCTTCGACTGATCCCAGCCTCATCAAAGGTAAGACATTTTCTCGGTCAGAACGACGATCCGGATGGCGACGGAAAAACAAACCTCGCCGAGCTCAACACCAATTCCGACCCACTCCATCCGGAAGCCTAGGTCCCTCAAGCAACTCAACAGCAGTCGCCAGCAACACCATCTCGTAGGCCCGATGCCCCCACCGGGCACTCCTCGCAGTCCGCCTGCCCCCAAACCACAAAAATACCACACCAAAATTCTCTCGACTCATGTCTCTCGATCATTAAGTCTCAGGTCTTCCTCTCGACCGATGATTCGAGCCCTCCCTCTCATCCTCCTAAGCCTCTCTCTCGCACCATTCGGTTCTACGGCCCACGCCGCCACCCCACTGGTCACCGCGGAATACGTCCTCCAGAATGGCAGCAGCACCCCGAGCTTTACGCCGGGCGATCCCAACCTTCGCCTCGCCCAAACCTTCACCCCTCTCGTGGCAGGGATTCTCGACGGCATCGGCGTCACTCTCACCGAAAACGGCGTTTTACCCCCTTCCGTCACCGTGACCATCACGGAAACAAGTTCCGGACAACCCTCAGGCACGCTCGGTTCTGCAATCATATCAGCCCCGGCGCTCACCAACACGGCGACACTCTTTACCGCCGACTTCTCGGGGCAGGGAATCAACCTGAACACCGGCACCCTCTACGCAATCGTCTTGAGCCCCTCACCCCCGGGCGGCTACTCATGGAATGGCGACAACCCCGGGTCATATGCCGGCGGAAATTACTTCTTCTCAAATGATGCCGGATCAAATTGGAACGACTCGACCATCGAGGCGGACCGCGGCTTTCGCGTCACGGTCATCCCCGAACCTTCGTCTACCCTCCTCCTGAGCCTAAGCACCCTCGCCATCGCAATCCGCCGGCGGAGCTAAACCGCAGCCGCGGCTTCACGCCCCTGACGTCGTCCGGTTTTTGAGCAATTTGCTTTGGCAGCAAGGTTCCCCTTGGCTCAATACGTGCCCTCCGCATTAGGTCCTGCAATGCGCTCCAAAATCCACACCATCGTCCTTGCTCTACTGTTCTTGTTTCTGCTGGCACCCTCAGCGGACGCCAACATAGCGATCTCGATCGACCTGAACAATGGCGATGTGATGGTTTCCGGATCGTATGTGCTTTTGGATGCTACCGGGGGACGAGGCGGTATCGACCCGCTTATTCCCGCGAATGATGGGAACTGGAGGTTCTTAACTGATGGGGCAGGGAGCACCCTTTCACCGACAGTCGGCAACAGCAACCCTGTGCCCCGCTTATTTCCTGTCGGATCGGTCAGCTGGAACAGCACGGATACCAGCAACTCAAACAGCATTCTTTTCAGAATGATGTGACACTGTTCAATTTTCCCACTAATAGCAGCTTCATCGGAATGGCGGGTCCCATATCTCGCTCTACAACGATCAGACGCTGACCCTGACCTTTGTCCCGGAACCAACCTCGGCCCTGCTCTTGTTATTGGGCACATTCGGGGTGGTATGAAGAAGGCGGCGATAAAATAAGAAGCGCCGCCCGCGCGGTTTCACCGTGCGCCTAATAGGCCCACCGACGCGCTACTTAGTGCCCACTACAATATAATCCGGCCCCGCCAGGTGCTCCACCCGCGCCTCCCTGAAGCCCGCCTCCAGCATCCACGTCATCCCGTCCCCTTCCGTGTAATCGAACCCGCCCGGCGTCTCGATCAACATATTCAAGCTCATCAACAACCCAAAGGTCCGCTCCCGCCGCGCCTCGTCAATCAACGCGTCATACGCCACAAATATTCCACCCTCCGGCAAAGCCTCATGCGCCCTCCGCACCAGCTCCTTCTTCTCGTCAATATCCCAATCGTGCAGGATGTGCCCCATCAAAACCACGTCGGCCTTGGGAAGCTCTTGCTCGAAAAAGCTCCCGCCCACAAAGCTCACCCGGTCCGCCACTCCCTGCTCCTTTACATAGTCCTCGAACACCGGCCCCACCTGCGGCAAATCGAACCCGATCCCTTGCAAATGCGGATGCGCCATCGCAATCTGCACCGCCAAATCCCCCTGCGCTGTCCCCGCATCCACGAAACTCCCATACTCCGCCCACGGCAACTTCTGCGCCATCGTCATATTCGCCCCGCGACTAACCCCCGTCATCGCCCCCAGAAATTCCCGCAGCCGCGCCGGGTCCGAATACAACTCTGCAAAAAAATCCGGGTTCCGTGTCGCTTCACTTTGCGGCAACCCCGTCTTCAACGCCTCCGTCAAATGCCCCCACGACGAGTACAACTGGTGATTCGCCATCTCCAAAATCCCCCCGATATAGGACGGCTTGTTCTTGTCCAAAAACAGGTCCACATCCGGCGCATTCGAATACACTCCCTCCTCATCCCGCTCCAAAAACCCCATCGAAACCAACGCATCCAAAAAGTCCGCCGCCCCGCGCTCATGCAACCCCAACCGGCCACGCAACGCTTCCAAATCCTCAGGATGTCGCGCCAACTCGGTAAACACCCCAAGCTCCACCGCACTCAACAAGGCCTTCGACGCCCAAAACGCCATCCCCGTCTGCATAATTCGCTCCGGGGTCACTCCGCCCCCATTCTCTTCACTCATACCCCAAAATCTCTCCCACCGAGCACACCCAACGCAACCCAAATCCCACAAGCCTTCCCACCACCAACGCCCCTCCGAAAACCAATCCACAACGGGTAAACCATGTTCCCAAACGGGTGTTAACGTTGTATCCGGCCTTTACACTCCGGAGCCTGCCCGCCGTGGCGGGCGCCTGCCTTCTTTGCCTTTCCCTTGGAGATCGAACTTTCCCTGTTCCATATTGGACCCTCAGGCTCCGAAGGAACGCTGATACCCCAAGGATCCCCCAACTCTCCTGCAAGATTCCCCCAAAATCCCCCGTCTAAAGCACATGCGTACCCTCGGCTTCATTCTACTGATCCTCTGCGCCTTGGCGCCTTGGCACCAACATTCGGCGGCAAAACCGCCGTCCGAAGAAACGTCACGCATCCTCTTCCTCGCCGGCGATCGCTCCCACGCCTCCGGCGAACACGAATTCAACGCCGGTTGCCAACTCCTCGCCAAGGCCCTCAACGATCAATCCGGACTCAACGTGGAAGCCACCGTCATCTCCGGATGGCCCGAAGACGAATCCGTCTTCGACGACGTCGATGCCGTCATCATCTACTCCGATGGCACCAAAGTGATCGGCCAAGGCTGGGAAAAAGCCGATCAACTCGCGAAAGATGGCGTCGGCCTCATGTTCATGCACTACGCCGTTCACCCCAGCCCCGAACAAGGCGAACAATATTTCCGCCCCTGGATCGGCGGCGCCATGGAAACCGATTGGTCCGTCAATCCGCACTGGGTCGCCGACCTCAAAGCCCTCCCCGATCACCCCGTCTCCAACGGGGTCACCGATCTCGTCCGCGCCTACGACGAGTTCTATTACAACATGCGCTTCGTCGAAGATCGCGACAAAGTCCTCGACCTCGTTACCGCCACCCCAACCAAAGATCGCCTCAAACGCGTCATCAATCTCTGGAACCAAAACGGGATCAATGGCATCGGCAAACCGCAAACCCTCATGTGGGGCTTCGAACGCGAAAACGGCGGCCGCGGCGTCGGTTTCACCGGAGGCCACTACCATCGCAACTGGGCCATCGACGGCTTCCGACAGCTCGTCCTCAACGCCATCGTCTGGACCGCCGGTATGGAGGTGCCCGAGAACGGTGTCCCATCGAAACCGCTCACCGAAGACGAACTCAACGCCAACCTCGATACCTACGACAAACCCAACCCCCGCATCCCCCTCCCCAATGTCGAGGAGTTTATGAACCTTCCGTCAGCAACCAATGTCTCCATGGAAGACTACGAAAAAGCCCGCGCCGCCAGCAAAAAGAACAAATCCAAAAAATCAAAGCCCGAGGCCGAAACACCCACCCCTCAACCGAAAACCAAAGAACCAAAGAACAAAAGAACCACCGCGACAGCGCCGCTGTATCTCAGCCCCATCATGAAAAGCGGCGACACCGAACGCGTCGCAAGCTTCGACATTGACCTCAAGGGCGCCACCGACATTTACCTCGTCGTATCTGACGAAGGCAACCGAAGTCACGACTGGGCCAACTGGCTCAGCCCCGTCGTGATCTATGATGATCATTCCCAAGCGCCTCTCACTCGGCTCGATTGGCACTCCGCAAAATCAACAGGCTCCACCCACAAAGATCTTTCCTACAACGGCAAAGGCCCCCTCAAGGTCGAAGGCAAGACGCCCAAAGACAGCATCGGCACTCACGCCCCCTCGCTCATACACTTTAAACTCCCCAAACCCGCCGCCCGCCTCAGCGGCAAGGTCGCCCTCGACGACGGCGGTGCCATCCGCGACGGCAAACCCACCCCGGCAGAGGTCCGCTTTGCCGTTTACACTTCCCCCCCTGCCGATCTCTCCAGCCCCGCCGCACCAGCCATCGCCGAATTCTTCGATCCCGACAGTCTCGATCCCCAAAAAGTCCCCGTCGAAGCCTTCGAACTTCCCGATGATCTCGAAATCACCGTCTGGGCCACCAGCCCCATGCTCTTCAACCCCACCAACATGGACACTGACGATGCCGGCCGGATCTGGGTCACCGAGGGCGTCAATTACCGCAAAAACGCGGGACGCCGCCCCGAAGGCGATCGCATCGTCGTGCTCGAAGATACCACCGGCGACGGCAAAGCCGATTCCACTCACACTTTTGTCAAGGATCCCGACCTCGAAGCCCCTCTCGGCATCGCGGTCTTCGACAACAAAATCATCGTGTCCCAACCACCCAGTATCGTGGTTTACACCGACGTCGATCGCGACCTCCGCTTCGATCCCAATATCGATACCCGCGAAGAGCTCCTTACCGGATTCAACGGACGCCAACACGATCACTCCCTCCACGCCGTGGTCGCCGGACCCGACGGCAAATGGTATTTCAACCAAGGCAACACCGGCGCCAAATTCACCGACAACGACGGCCTCACCTGGCGCATCGGCGGCCCATACAACGGCGGCGGCGGCACCTACTACCACGACAATATCGAACTCGGGGGCCAAACCTCCGACGACGGCCGCATCTACACCGGCGGCTTCGCCGTCCGCATGAATCCCGATGGGACCGGCCTCACGGTCATCGGACACGGCTTCCGCAATTCCTACGAGCACTGCGTCACGTCTTTCGGCGATGTCTTCCAAAACGATAACGATGATCCGCCCGCCTGCCGCACGACATGGCTCATGGAAGGCGGCTTTCTCGGCTTCTTTTCCCGCGATGGCAAACGCACCTGGCGCGCCGATATGCGTCCTGGCCAATCGATCCCCGAAGCGGAATGGCGACAGGATGACCCCGGCACCCTCCCTCCCGGTGATGTGTATGGAGCCGGTTCCCCTACCGGAATCGCTTACTACGAGAACGGCGCGCTGCCCGACCAATACAACGGCCTCCTCCTCAGCGCCGAAGCCCGCATCCAGTCCATCTTCGGATACCACCCCGAACCCAACAGCGCCGGGTACGACCTCGATCGCTTCGATTTCGTGAAGGCCACTGCCGG
>JBCDBW010000145.1:0-9140 GCA_039182965.1 Verrucomicrobiota bacterium | reverse complement strand
CGGGGGCGGACGACATGGACGAGGCCAGCATCGAGGACCTCGCGGTACGCGCCTCCGCCCTCGGGGTGTGGGTGCTCCGAACTTCAAAAACCCAAACAATCCTTTCTTCTTTTCCTCAGGCGCATCTGCAGCAGCAGGAGCAGGAGCAGCTACCGCAGCCGGTGACGCCGGAATTTCGGCAACGGGCGCTTGAGACGCCGCCACACCACCAGAAACCACCGCACCCGCAGGGGACGTCGGCGCAGGCGAATAGCCCGGAACCGGTCCTGAAACCGACGTCGTCGGGGCCAAGGGCACGTTTGCCGACGTCGAAACCGTCGACGGAACTGTGAGGGTTAGACCGCTCATCAAATCCGATCCCCCCATCCCATCCGAGGAAGACGCCAAATATTCCGTCGCCGACGCAATCTCCGCAATCGTTCCCACGGCCTGCGCCGTCAACGTCATCGGTTCCCCTGCTTGCCCGTCAACAACCCGGTGCACTGTAACCCCCACCAGTTGCCCTCCTACACTGAACACTGGCGCCCCGGGCACCGCTGCGGAAGTCTGATAACCTGGCTGATTGCCACGCATCACCGCCGACACATTTCCCAGGGACACACTTGCCGCGCGTCCCGCCGCTTTGTCCAATCTCGAGACCACCAAAACGTCGTCCATCACGGCAAGCGGACGACCACCCGATAGCGATACGGGTTGAAAATACGCCCCCCGCTGGCGCGACAATCGGGCGTCGGGTTTCAAAAAAACCAAGTCCAGGGCCGCATCCCGATACACAATCTCCGCCGGCACCGTCGCTCCGTTCGACATCACCATCTCCAAATACGCAAACTCTGTTCCTCCCCCCGAAACGCGACGCGGATCCAAAACCGCATTGGAAGTCGCCGTCAAGCCGTCCACCGTCACCACCGTCCCCATCGCCTCAATGGATTGGCCTGGCGCCCCCGGCAACCCCCGAACAGGCGCCACAATCGTCACCACCGACGCTTGCGCGGATTCCATCAAGCGCCTTGCCGAATCCTTGACCTCCGGCGACACAGCACCTCCCATTTGCCCCCAAGCCAACCCCGTCATACCGTAAGTGAAGACCATTCCCATGCCCGCCACAAAAAAGGCGACAGCTCGGGGCAACGGTAAATAATTCTTGAGCATCAAGGGTCTCCAACGATACGCGATCCAGCGAAGGTCTCAACAATTACCCTGATTCTGCTTGATTCTAATAATTTAAGAGAACTTAATTAAAGGCTCGTCTAGCACCCATCGATTCCTCTTCCCATCTCCTACCGACATTCCTAATTCCTAATTCCTAATTCTCGGCCCACCAGGCCGAGTCCACCCATGCCAGCCAGCTACACCGAAAAAGACATCAAAACCCTCGAGTGGCGCGAACACATTCGCATCCGCCCCGGTATGTATATAGGCAAACTGGGCGACGGTTCTTCCCCCGACGATGGGATCTACGTCCTCCTCAAAGAAGTCATCGACAACGCAATCGATGAGTTCACGATGGGCCACGGCAAAACCATCGAAATTGACCTCGAAGAAGGCTTCGTCACCGTCCGCGATTTCGGACGTGGCATTCCCCTCGGCAAGCTCATGGACTGCGCCGCCAAAATCAATACCGGTGCCAAATACGACTCCGAAGCATTCAAAAAATCCGTTGGCCTCAACGGCGTCGGTATCAAAGCCGTAAACGCCCTCTCTTCCTTCTTCGAAATCCAGGCTTTCCGGGACAGGAAAACCAAGTCCATCGTCTTCGCCCAAGGTGAAGTGGTCGAGGAAATGAAACGCGCCCAGTCCACGCGCGAGCGTGACGGCACGGTCCTCCGCTTCGAAGCGGATGAGGACATCTTCGGTTCCGTGACATGGAACAACGAATACGTGGAGCATATGCTCCGCAACTACGCCTACCTCAACACCGGCCTGACGCTGGTCTTTAACGGAAAGAAATTCAAATCCAAGGATGGCCTCCTCGACCTCCTAAAAGAAAACATCTCCGAGGAACCCCGATACCCCATCGCCCATTTCAACGGCAAAGACATCGAGATCGCATTCACCCACGGCCAACACTATGGAGAGGAATACTATTCCTTCGTCAATGGCCAACACACCACTCAGGGCGGCACCCATCAGGCCGCCTTCCGCGAAGCCATCGTCAAAACCCTCCGCGAATTCTTCAAAAAGCAATACGAACCGGCCGATATCCGCGCCGCTATTACCGCCGCCATCAGCGTCCGAGTCGAAGAACCCGTCTTCGAATCCCAAACGAAAACCAAACTCGGCTCCACACACATGGCACCCGGCGGCGACACCATCCGCAACTACGTCCAAAAATTCCTCGAAGAACAAGTTCACCTATTCCTCCATCGCAACAAAGACGTCGCCGATATCATCCAAAGAAAAATCGTCGAGTCCGAAAAGGAACGCAAAGATCTCAAAGGAATCCGCACAGCCGCCAAGGAGGCCAATCGCAAAGCCAAGGTCCACAACAAAAAACTCCGCGACTGCCGCATCCACCTGGATTCCAAAAACAAGCGCCGCGAGGAAAGCACGGTCTTCATCACGGAAGGCGATTCCGCTTCCGGAACATTCACCGCCGCCCGGGACGTGGAAACACAAGCCATTTTCTCTCTCCGCGGCAAACCCCTCAATTGCTTCGGCCTCTCCCGAAAAGTCGTCTATGAAAACGAGGAGTTCAACCTCCTCCAACACGCCCTGAATATTGAGGAAGGCCTCGACGGCCTCCGCTACAACCGCGTGATCGTCGCCACCGACGCCGATGTCGATGGCATGCACATCCGTCTCCTCCTCCTCACTTTTTTCCTCCAGTTCTTCCCCGAACTGATAAAAGCCGGACACGTCCATATCCTCCAGACCCCCCTTTTCCGCGTCCGTAACAAAAAAGAAACTCACTACTGCTATTCAGACGAAGAACGGCGCGATGCCATCGCCGCCTGTGGAAAGTCAGCGGAAATCACCCGCTTCAAAGGCCTCGGAGAAATCAACTCCGACGAAATCAAACGATTCATCGCCGAAGACGAAATCCACCTAGATCCTGTCTACGTTCCTCCAAACGCCAGCATCGCCGAAGTCCTCGGGTTTTACATGGGCAAGAACACGCCGGAACGTCAGGGCTTCATTATCGAGAACCTCCGACACGAAACCGACCTCGTCGAAGACCTCGAAGCCGACCTCGAAGCAGAATCCGCTCGCCCCGCATTAAAAAAGAAGGCCGCCACGAAAGGAAAAACCCGCTCCAAAAAAACCGCTGCCAAAAAACCAGTTGTTCCCCGCAAGAAACCTGCCGCCAAAAAGAAAGCCCCCAACAAAAAGAAAGCCGCTAATAAACGAAAACGCCGCAGCAACGCCCAACAATTGGAACTCGCCGTCTGAATGATCACGGCCTCCACCCGATGAGTCCGCAAAGCCCACTCTTCGATCTCGAACGTCTCGGCGTATACCAAAGGTCGCTGGTTTTCGCCGCATGGCTTTGGGCGTCCCTCGCTGAGATCAAGGGAGCCAACTCAACCAAAGGTCAGATTGAACGGGCTTCCGATTCCATTGCCCTAAATCTGGCCGAACGAAACCTGATGCGTGCGCCCACCTGCCTTTCTCATCCTTGTAATCATACTCCTGCTCATACTCACTGCCTTTAATCCTTGATGATTCCCCGATGACTTCCGCCTCTCACGACCTCGACGCCCTCTACGGAGACTGGTTCCTCGATTACGCCAGCTACGTCATTCTCGAGCGTGCCGTCCCGCACATCGAAGACGGACTCAAACCCGTCCAACGGCGCATCATGCATTCCCTCAAGGAGAAAGATGACGGGCGCTTTAACAAGGTCGCCAATATCGTGGGACACACCATGCAATACCATCCACATGGCGATTCCGCGATCGCCGATGCCATGGTTCAGCTCGGTCAGAAGAATCTCCTTATCGAAACCCAAGGGAACTGGGGCAACGTCCTCACCGGAGACCCGCCCGCTGCCTCTCGTTACATCGAAGCCCGCGTCTCAAACTTCGCAAAAGACGTCCTCTTTAATAACAAAACCACCACCTGGGCGGCCTCTTACGACGGACGCAACAAAGAACCCGTCACCCTTCCCAGCAAGTTTCCCATCCTCCTCGCTCAGGGCGCCGAAGGCATCGCCGTCGGACTCGCCTGCAAGATGCTACCCCATAACTTCAACGAACTCATCGATGCCTGCATCGATGCCCTCCGCAAGAAACCAGTCCATCTCCTCCCCGATTTCCCGCTCGGAGGAATCGCCGACTGCCGCGAATACAACGAAGGCAAACGCGGCGGAAAAGTCCGCGTCCGCGCCCGCATCAAGATCACAAAGAAGAACCTCCTCACCATCACCGAAGTCCCTTACGGCGTAACCACCACCTCCCTCGCCGATTCCATCACCGCCGCCAACGACAAAGGCAAAATCAAAGTCTCCAAAGTCGAGGATATCACCGCCGAAAAAGCCGAAATCCGAATCCATCTCCCCGCCGGTTCGGATCCCGATGCCATCCTCCAAGCCCTCTACGCCTTCACCGATTGCGAGATCTCCATCTCGCCAAACGCCTGCGTCATCGAGGATAACAAACCGAAATTCCTTTCCGTAAACGAGATCCTCAAACAGAACGCCCTCCGCACCCGCGATCTTCTCCTCCAGGAACTCGAGATCCGCCTCCACGAACTCGAAGAAAAGTGGCACTTCTCCAGCCTCGAGAAAATCTTCATCGAAAAGCGCATCTATCGCGACATCGAAGAATGCACGACGTGGGAAGCCGTCATCAAAGCCATCGACGACGGCCTTAAACCATACAAAAAACTCTTTAAACGAAAAATTACGGAAGACGATATCGTCCGCCTCACCGAGATCAGGATCAAACGCATCTCCAAATATGATTCCTTCCGCGCCGATGAAGAGATCAAGAACACCGAGTCCGCGATCGAGGAGACGAAAAAGAACATCAAGAACATCACCCGCTATACCGTGGCTTGGTTCAAAGACATCAAGTCCCGATACGGCAAAGGGCGCGAACGCAAAACCGAACTCACCCGCTTCAATACTGTCACGGCAAGCACTGCGGCCGTCGCCACGGAAAATCTCTATGTCAACGCCGACACCGGCTTCGCCGGCTATGCCATGAAAGGCGAAAAAATCGGGCCCTGCTCCCGACTCGACAACATCCTCGTCATTTGCCGGGACGGCACGATGAAAGTCACCAAAGTCACGGACAAAGCTTTTGTCGGCAAAGACCCAGTCCATGTCGCGGTCTTCCAAAAAGACGACCCGAGCGTCTACCACCTGGTCTACCGGGACGGTCGCCAGGGACGCTCCTACCTCAAGCGATTCAAGATCGGCGGCGTCACCCGGGATAAAATCTATGAACTCACCAAAGGCACCAAGAGTTCCCGCATCCATCATCTCGCGATTTACCCGGATGAAAAAACCGCCGACGCACAAAGCGCACGAGTCGTCCTAAAAAAAAGTCCCCGCCTCCGCACATTCGAATGGGAGTTCGACTGGGCCGCCTACGATATCAAGGGCCGCGGCGCCGCCGGCAACATCCTTACCCCCCACCCCGTTGAACGCATCACCCGCATAAAGTCCGGTGGCTAGCAGCCAAGGCATCAGGGCGGCCCGATTGATCCCTCGCCAAAAACAACGCTCAGCCGTCGAGTGTTGGTTTCTCGGGAAAAATTCGCTCCTGCGAATTCTCGGGCATTCGCTCCACGTCGCGAGCCTTCCCCTGGCTGCGCCGCCTCCCGAATAGCTGATACCACTCCATCCACGTCTCCAGGTTGAACCACCCACCCCCCCTCACTTTCCGACACCCACTCTCCAATCGAACAAGTCGGCGAGCCCACAAACAATACCGGGCCACCCATCGCAAAGATTCCTTGCAACTTCGATGGCACCATGACGCCATCCCAAACCGGTTCCAAAGAGACGAGATGCAAATCCGCCGACGCCAAGTGCACCGCCAAATCCTCGAACGGCACATAGTCCCCCACGTCAACCAACCCATCAGGGTACTTTGCAACAAAGGCTTCAATCTCCCCCTTCCGCTTTCCGCCACCCGTGAAAACGAATCGCACGTCCTTCCCCGCATCAGATACCTCTTCTGCCAGTTGCTCTGCCGCTCCAAGAAACTCCGCAAAGCGATGTCCCAAACCCATGTTTCCCGAGTAAAGAACTACCAGTTCCCGCTCTCCCCAACCCCGCGCACCACGCCACTCCAAACGCTCCCTTTCGCTCACCGTCTCAACCGCCGTTGCCCATAGCGGCACAAGCAGACTCTCTTTGCCCGCTTCCAAATACTCGCCCACCCGCCGCGCCATGTCCGGCCCTAGACTCAAGACCGCTCCACAACGCTTGCCGCCAAATCCCCAGCGCGCCATCGCGCGCAGGATACCCGCCATCAAACCATCCGCCTGAATCATCCCATGCGACACCAGCACATCCGGATACAAATCCATGACCCAGTGCGCATGATCGCCCCCCCGAAGCTTCGACATAAGCCTCGCCAAAACGGAAAGGAAGGGCGGCGTCGTCAATGCGACAATCCGGTCCGGCTCCGAACGCATCCACATCAGCCTCCAGGCGACAGCCAAATAGTATCCCGCATAGTCCGCTACCCGCGCCACATGCGTTCCCCGACCAAATCGCGTTGCCCGAACCCGCTCAACTCTCACTCCGCCCCCTTCCTCACCAAAGACCTCCCCCTCGTAACGAGATCCCCCGCTCGCTGTATACCCACCACTCCCGCATAAAATCGTCACCTCATGCCCGTCTTCCACCAAGCGCTCCGCCAAATCCTTGAGCATCGTCCCCGTCGGAGCCAGATCCGGCGGATAATATTGATTCAAAAATACAAGATGCATCGCGCCGCGACGAAAAACGATCGTGCCCTAAACCTCCCGGACCGTCGCACAACTGATTCCTGACAAAAAGTCCTCGTACGCCGCCTTCAACCCCTCCCGAAGCGCAATCTCCGAACGCCACCCCAAACCCTCAAGCAAGCTCACGTCCATCAGTTTCCGCGGGGTTCCATCCGGCTTCGATGGATCCGTTAGAATCTCACCGTCGAAACCCACCGCTTCCCGAATCAAGCCTGCAAGTTCCAAAATCGTCAAATCCTCTCCGCTCCCCACATTCACCCAGTCCGGAGGATCCGCGACACCTACGAGATGCAAACAAGCCCGGGCCAAATCATCCACATGCAAAAACTCCCGCCGCGGCGTCCCCGTCCCCCATATCGTTACCTCACTGGCACCCGCTTCCTTGGCCTCATGAAAACGCCGAATCAACGCCGGTATCACATGAGAATTCTCCGGATGGTAATTGTCCCCGGGGCCATACAGGTTCGTCGGCATCGCACTGTGATAGGTCAGCCCAAACTGCGCCCGAAAATACTGACAAAGCTTCAAGCCCGCAATTTTCGCGACCGCGTACGCTTCATTCGTCGGCTCCAAAGAAGAGGTCAGCAAGCAATCCTCCCCCATCGGTTGCGGCGCCTCCCGCGGATAAATGCACGAACTCCCTAAAAATAAAAGACGCTCCACCCCCGACTCCCGGCTCGCCTCAATCGTATTCGCCGCAATCATCAGATTCTCGTAGATGAAGTCCGCCGGATACGTCGCGTTGGCATGAATCCCCCCAACCTTCGCCGCCGCCACGATCACCGCTTCCGGTCGCTGCTCCAGAAACCAGTCCCGCGTCGCTTGCTGATCACGTAGATCCACGACATCCCGCCCTGCCGTCAATACCTCATGGCCCCCCTTCCGCTCCGCCTCCCGGCAGAGCGCCGCCCCCACCATCCCCCGATGCCCGGCAATAAATAATCGACTCATCACTAAGCTCCCAACCCCTCTCTCAGCCCCCCCCTCCCAGGGCTGCAATCGCCTGTTGCCGCTTCGCCAACGCCAAATCCGCTTCCACCATGATCCGACAAAGCTCGTTCACATCGGTCGCCGGCTCCCAGCCCAAATCCTCTTTCGCTTTCCCATAATCCCCAATCAACAAATCCACCTCCGCCGGTCGGAAATATCGCGGGTCAATCTCCACCCGGACCTTGCCCGTTTTCACATCGATTCCCTTTTCATCCACCCCATCTCCCTCAAATGCCAACTCCATATCGGCATGCCCGAACGCCATGCGAATGAATTCCCGAACTTCCGTGGTCGCATTGGTGGCGAGGACATAGTCACCTGGCTCCTCATGCTGAAGAATCCGCCACATACCCTCCGTATACTCCGGCGCATAGCCCCAGTCACGCTTCGAATCAATATTCCCCATCACCAACGTCTCCTGCTCACCAATCGCAATCCTACCCACCGCCCGTGTGATCTTCCGCGTTACAAAGGTTTCCCCCCGCCGCGGCGATTCATGATTGAACAAGATCCCGTTCGACGTGTGCAACCCATACGCCTCCCGGTAATTCACCACGATCCAATAGGCATACAACTTCGCCGCCGCGTAAGGCGATCGCGGATAAAAGGGCGTCGTCTCCGTCTGCGGAATCTCCTGAACCTTCCCATAAAGCTCCGACGTCGAGGCCTGATAAAACCGCGTCTGCCGACCCAACCCCACCTCTTTGATCGCATCCAAAAACCGGAGCGTTCCGATCCCATCAACCTCCGCCGTGTATTCCGGCACCTCAAACGAAACCTGCACGTGGCTCTGCGCCGCCAGATTATAAATCTCATCCGGGGCAATCTTCTCAAGCAACCGGTTCAGGTTGCTTGAATCCGTCATGTCCCCATGATGAAGAAAGAACCGCTCCTTGAGGCTTTGATCACTAAACAGATGATCGATCCGAGCCGTGTTGAAATTACTCGCTCGCCGAATCGTCCCATGAACCGCATACCCCTTCTCCAGCAATTGCTCAGCCAAATAGGACCCGTCCTGCCCTGTAATTCCCGTAATAATTGCCGTTTTCATAACAATACACTCTCTTCGGCCGCCAACTCAGGCGATGGGAAACGACAATACACCCGTCCTCCGCATCTGAAAATCCCCTGGTCTTCGCTGAGAAGCCCGAACCTTTGCCCGAATCAACAGAACCGTCAAGAACGGTCGCGTCTGCTGAAAAAAGCACTGAACTCCCCTAAAACGATTCGACTAAGCCGATTTCCGG
>JBCDBW010000144.1:0-9207 GCA_039182965.1 Verrucomicrobiota bacterium | reverse complement strand
CTCACTTCACTAACCCGCGCAGCTTCTCCAAATCCTGCGCCAACATAGTGTTCGGTTCCGCCTCAAACACACGGTCCAAATCCGAAATCGCCGCCTCGGCGTCTTCGCGCCGCCCCGCCTCGAGACAACGCTCCACGTACGGGCGCACCAGGTTGTATAGCAAATGACCTCCCGCATTCCGTTTGAACTGATCCAACGCATCTTCATAAGCGGCCCCCGCCGCAGCCCACTCCCCTCGATCCGCCAAAGCCAACACCGAGGTCGCCGCTACCGTGATCCCCAAGTCAAAGCGTTCCGACCGATTGTCCCGTATCATCTCTTCCCGCAACCGCTCCGCTGACCGCTCATCCCCCGACTCCTCATAATGCTGCAACAAAGCAACTTGCCCCCGCGTCTTCATGTCCACTTCGTCTCGAAAGGTGCTCACCCATCGCCTCCAAAAACCCTCCATATATTCCGCGGGCGCCCCCTTCTCCTGCAACCAGTCCGCCTCTAACTCCCACGTCGCAAAATATCGCGGCATCGCTTCCCGCGCTTTCACCACCACCTCCCGGTAAAAAGACTCCTGCCGATTCATCGCCGCCCACTGCAAAATTAACTGGCACTGCTGATAACTCAGGGTCTTCATCAAATCCGCCATCACAAACTTCAGCTGCGTGTCCGTCATCCGACGCCACGTCTGCGGATCATACGTCACGCCCACCGGATATTTCTCCGAACTCGAACGCACCCCTTCCAGATTCCACTTCGCCCGCTCCTTCAAATATCCCACCCAGGCATGCCCGCCCGACTTGCCCTGTCCCATAAACAGAATCGTCGGAATCCCTTTCGCCTTGCCCGTCTGCGATATGAAAAACGCCTGGTCCGCACAAATCCCGCCCCTCTCACCAATGTCCGCCAACCCATAACCACCGTGCGGCCACTGAAACTGCCCGCTTGTGGAGCGCCCGAAATCATACTCAATCGCCGCATACAATCCCGCGAGGTAATCCGGGGACTTCAAATTCACCTGCTGCACATACTTCAATTCGTTGAAGGCCAAAGTCGAATCCACCAGAAAACAAAGCTCCTTCACCGACAATTCCGTCGGATCAATCATCAATCCTCCAGCCCTGTGCGTCGCTACATAAAAACCAAAACGATCTTCCACATTCAAATCCCCCGACACCACCGCCCCCGGGTTCACAAACGGATGCGGCCAAGCCTCCGGGAACGCTTGGTCAAACACCACCGCCATCGCCACCGCTAACTCCGGATACTCATAAACCTCCTCCGGATGCGCCTCCGAAATCCGACACAATACTTCCAAAGCCTCCCCTCCGTCGTCTTCAGGTGCCAATGAGTTCGCCAGCAAACGCGGCAACACCTGCTTCGCGCTCAACAATTTGTATGTCTTGAGCGCCTCCTCATCTGAAAAATATGCATGATCCCCGTAGTCCTCGGGAAACAAATTCAACCAACGCAGATGAACCACCCACCCCAAAAAATGCCGATTCGCAACCGCCTTCGGTACGCCATACTTCTCCTGCGCCGCCACCAAAGTGGCCTTCAGATCATCCGCTCCACTCTTCCACGTCTCCGCCCCCGGATGCGCCCGCCACCATTCCACGAGAGTCTCCGTTGACCACGCCTTCATCGCCTCCTGCCCCCGCACCTCTCCCACCATCAATCCAGTCACCCCCGCCGCCACCACCACCCCTAATCGTATCCACGCAATCATCTCACCCCCACTCTGCCCCCTTTCCCGCCCCCACACCAGTATTCCTTTGCCAACCAATCGTTCACGGTTCACTGATACCTAGAACCGCCTCGTATACCGCAGCCGTTACATCTGCCATCGCCTCGCAATTCAATCTCCCAGCCGTATCACCCATCGTGTGATAGGCTTTGTTCCTGTAAAAAGCAGTATCCGTGATCATGACGGCATCGATCCCATACGGCCAGTAATTCCGATGATCTGAGAAGTCCACACCGGGTACAATTGATGGCGCATTCAGCGAATACACGGGGAGATCTGTCGTGCCCTTCATGCCAACCTTAACCGCTTTGGTAAATGATCGCTGACCAAGATTACCAACGACCGCAATGAAGTTGCCTCTATTTGGATACATCAATGACAGGAAAATACTCGGATAGCCCTGTGACCCAGGTTCATTGGAGAAATATCCGATCATTTCCAAAACAATCACTCCTACAACAGCCTCGGTCGCCGCAGCAGTAGCCTCTGCATGACGAAAACTCCCCATTCGTTCTGTGCCAAAGTAGGGCGGCTCCTCAAGCGTGTACGCAACGATCTCGATCTCTCGATCTGGTGGATCAGCTCCAAATAGATACGCCAGCTCAATTAGCCCCGCGACGCCACTGGCATTGTCGTCGGCACCCGGGGTGTCCGCGCACGAATCGTAGTGGGCACCGATGATAATCTTGCCACCTTTGCCGGCTCCAATAGTGCCAATGACGTTGCGATAGGTCCTTTCGCCAATAGAACAATCCTGAGAGGACAACTTCGCGCCCGCGCCGCGAAAATGCCCCTCGATATACTGTGCCGCAGCCTCAAGGTTCTCGACCTCTGCATGATTACGAGGGTGAAATTCTCGGCTGAGAGCCGTCACATGTCTCTTCAACCGGTTCGCTTCTATCTCGAACTCTGTTGGCGCATTGGATCGAAACGACGGTTGAGCGATGTATATCCACGTTGCAAAGAGAACCATGGCGAGGAGAATCGTCGCCCCAAGAAGAATCCGGGCAGCCGAGAATTGGACTCTTCGTTTCATTCGCGCTGAGTGAAAATAAGCTAGTAGTCTTGGCCAATATCCTCTCCCTCAATCAAACCACTCATCCCCCGCATCAAAAGCCGGCACCGGCACATTCAATATCTTCATTTTCCCCACTGCCCGATGCCGACACCCCGGCCGAATCAAAACCGCCGTCATCGGCTTCACCGGATACATCTCCCCATCCAATTCAATCTGCCCCTTCCCCTCCAGCACCACATACATCTCCGTCATCCCCTTGTGATAATGCGCCTTCGCATCTTCCTCAATCTCCACCAAGTGCATCGACGCTACCCCGCCTACCGACTCCGCAAACGCCCGCCGCGACCACCCGCACGGACACGCCACCGGATCAATCTCATCCAATTGCGCAATCTCATAGCCACCCGCCATCCGGTCCCCTCCTTACTCCACCACCTTCAATACCACCTTCGTCCCCGCTTTCGCCGCCGCCGCTTCCAGCAAACTCCGGATCGAACTGATCGTATACCCGCTCTTGCCAATGATCACCCCCATGTCGTCCGGATGCACTTTGATCCGAAACACATGACGATCACCATCCAGTTCATGACCAATGCTCGCCTCTTCGGGATGGTCGATTAATTGACCGATCACATACTCCAGGAATTCCATTAATGCCGTGGGCGGATCCATATCGTTCCGCAAACCTAGACAGGTTTCGCTACCACCGCACCAAAAAACTCCCTAAGCCGACGCGCCCTTGCGGGCCCTCTTGATCAGACTGCTTACCGTCTCGCTCGGTCGCGCACCCTTCGAAATCCAATCCTCCGCCTTTTCCACATCCAACTCAAAGTTGTCATCTCCATCCTTCAGCGGCGAATACGTCCCAATGATCTCAATAAAACGGCCGTCTCGAGGACTGCGACTGTCCGCCACCACGATCTTGTAATACGGACGCCCCTTGGTGCCTTCCCTTCTGAGTCTGATTGCAACTGCCATTTGTCTTTCTTCTAACGTGTTGTGAGAACGGCCCCGCACTTATCTCGGTAACCCAAATCCACTGGGCATTCCGTTTCCACCCCCGCCGCCCATCTGGCCCAGGAGCTTCTTCATCTTGCCCTTGCTCTTCATCAATTTCCGCATCTGCGAAAACTGCCGAAGCAAATTGTTCACCTCCGTCACCGACGTTCCACTGCCTCGAGCAATCCGCTGTCGCCGCCGCCCATTCAATATCTCAGGCCGGCTTCGCTCGCGCTTCGTCATTGATAATACAATGGCTTCAGTCCGCTTGATGCGCTTCTCGTCGATCGAGAGGTTGGATACATTACCCATGCCCGGCAACATGCCAAGCACATTTTCCAGAGGCCCCATCTTCCGCATCATCCGCATCTGATCGAGAAAATCATTGAAGTCAAAGGTCCGTTTTTTCAGCTTTTCCGCCATTTTGACGGCCTCCTCTTCGTCAATCGCCTCCGCCGCCTTCTCCACAAAACCCACCACGTCCCCCATCCCCAAAATCCGATCGGCCATCCGGTCCGGCACTAAAGCCTCCAAGGCATCCATCTTCTCACCCATCCCCGCAAACTTGATCGGCCGCTGCGTTACCGACCTCATCGACAAAGCCGCACCCCCGCGCGCATCCCCGTCTAACTTGGTCAAAATAATCCCCGTCAAACCCACCGCTTCATCAAAATGGGTCGCCACACTCACCGCCTGCTGCCCCGTCGCCGCATCCGCTACCAACAAGACCTCACGCGGCTCCAGAAAATCCCGAACCTTCTTCAACTCCGCCACCAAATCCTCATCGATCTCCTGGCGCCCCGCCGTATCAAAAATCGTTACCGTCGCCCCCTCTCTCTCCGCAAACGCCACCCCCTTCTTCGCCACTTTCACCAAACTCTTCTCCCCTGCCTCCGGCTCATAAACCGGCACTCCAATCTCACGGCCCAAGGTCGCCAACTGCTCAATCGCTGCCGGCCGATACAAATCACATGCCACCAATACCGGTCGGCGCCCCTCCTTCTTCAAATGCAGCGCTAGCTTCCCCGCCGTGGTCGTCTTCCCCGCCCCGTTCAGCCCCGCTAAAAGAATCCTCGCCGGCGGATTCAAATCCAGTGGCGCTTCGTCACCACCTAACAAATCGGCCAACTCGTCATGAAAGATCTTCACAATCTGCTGCCCCGGCGTCACACTCTTCAGCACTCTCTCACCCAGTGCCTGCTCCTTCACCCGTGCAATAAATGCTTTCGCCACCCCGAACTCCACATCCGCCTCCAACAACGCCAGCCTCACCTCTCTCATGGCGTCCGAGACATTCTTCTCGCTGATCTTCCCCTGCCCACGCAGGCTCTTGAAGACACCCTCTAAGTTCTCTGATAGTTGATTAAACATCCCCTCTCTCTCGGCTATCACACGCGCCTGCGGCATCCTGCCGCAGTTCTCCCCACTCGCAAGGCCTAATTCTCTTTCTCTCCTCCCAGCGCCACCGGCTCGCCCAGCCCACCTTCTTCCCCCTCGGTCTCCCCCTCCCCCTCGAGATAAAACGGTTGCCGGTCCACGAAAAATGCCCACGAAATCACGTCGTCCTCTCGCTCACCCATCCGACGAAACCGAAGCCACACCCGACACTCCCGATCCCGCAACCGGTAGGGTATTCGATAACTCACTTCCCCCCTCCCCGCATGATACGACACCGGAACTTTTCCCAAACCACTCACGGTCATTTCAATGCTCGCCGGATCAACCCCCTCCAAACGCGATAAATCCACCCGCACGCGCGGTTGACGCTCCGAAATCGCTTCCTCCACCCCAGGCCAAACGCTTACCAGCGGCGGCACCGTTTCTCCCCCGGCATCCGTGCGCCCACCCAGTAATTTCGATCCCGCCGCATTGCTCCCACTACTCCGGAACTGCACCGCCAAATCAATATTCCGATCGTTGTTCCCATGCACAATATACCGCCCCACTTCCATGTTGTCAGTATGCCAATAGCTCTTCTTCCCGTCCACGGTCACACATGCCTCATACCCCGCCTCCCGCGCCAACTCCATGATCCGCTCGCTGTATGTCCCAAATGGATAGCTGAATACCGAAATCACTCCCTCACCAAAATGCCCCCGCAAAATCTCCGCCGACTCCTTCAATTCCTGCCTCAGCCAGTCTTCGTAATCCTCCTCCGACATCCCATGACGGTTCGTCATGTCTTTGTGACTGATGCCGTGACTCCCAATCTCACCCCCTGCCGCAATCAAGTCGTTTACCTGCTCCAAGGACAAAGAACGACCCCCGATATTCAAGTAGTTGGTGTAGATGAATACGGGAAATGGAAACCCAAACTTCTCCAAAATGGGCAGAGCATAGGTATGCGTTCCCTCCCATCCGTCATCAATCGTGATCACAATGCTCGGATCCGGAATGTTCTTCTCCCCCCGCTTCCAGGCCAGAAAATCGCTCATGGAAACAACCTCGATCCCCAAATCCGCAATCGCTTGCATCTGCTCCTCAAACTTCGAAGCTTGGATAATCATCGCATTGCTCGAAGAATAACGCTCAGAGAAATCATGATAACCCAACACCGAGACAGAATTCCGCTGGTCCACAACAAACTCTTCCACCTCCTCCGGATCAGGAATTTCAATCACGACCGGCTCCATCGCAGCCTCCGCCGCCGCCTTCGCCGCCGCCAACTCCGCCTCTTGCGCCTTTCGCTCCTCTTCAAGTCGCCCCCGATTCAGCAGTGTCTCCACCCGCTCGCACCCGGAAAAAAACAAGGTCCCCACGGGGATCATCGCCACAATAATGGCGAATTGAATTGACTCCTTCACAAACTTCCCAAGCGTACCCATCACCTGCCGAAACTAATAAACGACCCCTTCCCCACTCACAACCTTGAAAACGCTTCCTATCTCCCCGTCCATCGCGGCCCTGGAAAGCCCAATCCAAGCTTTTCGCTTGCGCCACGCCCTGCAATCTTCATAACGTCGACTTCTCGGGTCTCTTTATTATCCCGTTTCTTTTACTAAAATCCGCCTCTCCCCTCATCCCATGTTCCTCAAGTCCCTAGAACTCCACGGTTTTAAGTCTTTCGCCGACAATACGCTCTTCGAATTCCACGACGGCGTCACCGGGATCGTCGGCCCCAATGGTTGCGGCAAATCCAATGTCGTCGACGCCATCCGATGGGTCCTCGGCGAATCCTCTGCCAAAGCACTCCGCGGTTCAGAAATGGCCGATGTCATCTTCAATGGCACCGAAAGCCGCAAAGCCCTCGGCCTCGCAGAAGTCACTCTCACCCTCTCCCGATGCGAATCCGTCCTCGGCACCGACTATCACGAGGTCGCCATCGGACGCCGCGTCTTTCGTGATGGCAACTCCGACTACCTCCTCAATGGAACCGTCGTTCGCCGCAAAGATATCCAAAATCTCCTCATGGATACAGGAATCGGCCGCACGTCCTACTCCATCATGGAACAGGGCAAAATCGACATGCTCCTCAGCTCAAAGCCAGAAGACCGCCGCGCCGTTTTCGAAGAAGCCGCCGGCATTACCAAATTCAAAGTCCAAAAGAAAGAAGCTCTCAGAAAACTCGACTACACCGAGGCCAATCTCGTTCGCGTCGCCGATATCATCGCCGAGGTCAAACGCCAGATGAATTCTCTCCAGCGCCAAGCCGCTAAAGCCCGACGCTTCCAAAGCCTCCTGAACGACGTCAAGGTCCTCGATACCCACTTCTCCCATCGCCAGTTCCAGGAACTTCAGGCCGAGAAAGCAGAACTCGAAACCTCCATCTCATCCCTCCGCAAAGAACAGTCCGAACTCGAAGAGAAAATCGATCGCCAACAAACACGCATAGGCGAAACACGCGATCACTACCAACACCTCGAATCAGAAATCGGGGATACCCGCCAACAAATCGCCGATCAACAAGCCCGTATTCAAGCCGCCACCGGCCGCGTCAACTTCAATGAAGAACGCAGCCGCGAACTGAAATCACTCATCGATCAAAACGCCACGGATATCCAAAGCACTGGCTCAAAACTGGAGCAACAGGAACTCGACCTCCGCTCCACAGACGAAACACTCTCCGAAATCGAAGCCAAACTCCAAAGCCAGCGCCACCAACTCGAAACCGCAGTCTCCGATAACCATCAGCAACGGGAACACCTCGAAACCCTTCAGCAGGAACTCGATAACACTCAGCAAGAAGGCACCCGCTCGGAAAGCGATCTCATCTCCATAAAGGCCCAACTCGAAAACCTTCTCGCCCAGTCCGAAGCAGATCGCACCCGCCGCGATCAGCTCACCGAAGAACTCGATCTCCTCCGCCGTGAACATGGTTCCAAACGTGAGGAGTTCAACCGTCTCCAAACCGGAATCAACGAATATCAGAAAACCATCGAGGACTCCGAACAACAACTCATCATCGCCGACAAGGCCGCCGAAGCCGCCCGTCGAAAACTCGATGACATGCGCGATCACCTCCGCGATATCCACCGCTCCCTCACCCAAAAACAATCACGCCTGCAAATTATCCGCCAACTCATCGATCAAGGGGAAGGATTCCAAAAGGGCACCCAGGCCGTCATGCGCCACTTCGACGAACCCGAGCGCTTCGGCCATGCCGTGCGTGGCGTCCTCGCGTCCTTCGTCGAAGCCGAACCCGACTACGCCGCCGCCATCGAAGCCGCACTCGGCCGCCACCTCCAAACCGTCCTCGTCTCCAACAGCGGCGCAGCCGAACAAATCATCGACACGCTCTCCGAACGTAAACTCGGCGAAGCGTCCCTCATAGTCGAAGAGTTCATCGGAGCCGCCACCCACGATCTCCCCCGCGCCCTCCCCGAAGGCGCCGTCGCTTGGGCCCTCGATAAAACACGCGTCCACCAGAATTTCCGCGGCATCGTCCAGAAACTCCTCGTGAACGTCCTTATCGTCCCGAATATCCGCGTCGCCCTGAATCTCCGAAACCAACTAGACCCCGCCACCTCTTTCGCCACCCTGAATGGAGAACTCGTCTCCCCATTGGGCATCATCGAAGGCGGGGCTGGCACCGAAGACAAAGGCGCCGTCCTCCAACGCCAAAGCGAGGTGCGCCAACTCGAGTCCGAAACAACCGAACTCCAGAAAGAGGTCACTTCACACGAAGAACAGGTCGAAGCCCTCGAAATGAAACTCATGCACCACGAAGGCAATCTCGAGGTCGATCGCGAACGCCTCCAGCATACCCGCCTCGTCCACTCCACTCTCGACGGGAAAAAAAATCTCCTCGGCCGTGAAATCCAAACTCTCGAAACCAAAATTGAAAGCCTCGAGTGGGAACAGGCCGAAGTGGAAAAACGCGCCGAAGCCTCGGACGCCAATATGTCCAGCCTCCACGAACAGCAAGACGCCGCCGCCTTGAACCTGGAGCAAACCCGCGCACGCATCAATCAGCTAACCGACGAGCTCAAAAATACGGAAAAACTCGCCCATG
>JBCDBW010000143.1:0-9226 GCA_039182965.1 Verrucomicrobiota bacterium | reverse complement strand
GACTGTTTGGGTCCACGCGGCCCACACTACCTCTCTCAAACCTCCTGTGCTAAAAAATCACAGACTATTTCGCAATCGACGCTTTGTTTGGGACGACAGTAACTTCTCTTGATCACCCCGTGGAACCAGTCGGGAAAAACAGACAAAAACACCATCCGGAGGCCCCACAACTAACTGTTGTTAGCGCCGCCGACGAGCACCTAAAGTGACTAGCGCGACAAGACAGAGAAGACTTGCCGAAGGTTCAGGAATAAGACGGACTTGAAAAACCTGATCCGATACCTCTACCAAAGAACCTTGAAATATTCCACCCGGCTCATCGATTAGGTTTCCACCAGTGATACTCAAGTTGTCGAGCTGGTCAAGTGGATCAGGAGCTAACCAATCGCTATCTGCAAGAACGGCAAACTCTGAAGGAGTGGCCCCAAGCGTGGTTACGTTTGTAGCCAACAATATGACTCTAGAATCAATCGGCATATACCCCGTCGTCCAAGCCGTTATATTACCCGTAATGTCACCTGGCTCGTAGGTATCCGGGAGGACTCCCCTGAGAAACGTCCCGTTAAATCGAAGAGCCGCATTGTTGCCAGCAGGAGAGCCAGGAGGCGGCTGAGCAAGACCGCTAGTGTTCCCATTGTTGATCATCCCTTCGGCCAGCGGAATGAAGATGGAGTCAATCTGCGAATAACTACCTCCCATTAGAATGCTCTGAACCCCGCCATCATTAAAATTATTCACGTAGCCGACGCGAAGGATGGTCTCGTCCGGAAGCGCATTACCTGCGCTTGTTGCCAACATCGCCTGACCCGGATTTTCCCCGGAATTCAGGAAGTTAATAATGATATCGCCTCCCTTCACATCGCTAAGGGTGGCGAAAATCAATGTGATGAGTCCAAAAAATAAAGAGAGAGCTTTAGTCATCTAGGCTAAATCCGTTGCTTGTGAAGGAAGAATTCTCCATCGGGGAAAATCCTCCCCAACTCTAGAGATGTATCAAAGCAAGCAAGGCAATGGAAGCGTTTTTTTTTAAAACTCGGATTTTGCACACCCATTTGGGCGTTCTTGCTACTCTCCCACAAAGGCTCCTTCCCCGGTGAGGGCTGCTTGCTCTCCTTGACCCCAAATAATAGACTATCCTACCCAACGCCCATCTTAGCCGCTTGCCCTTGAGAAAAACTAGACTAAGCGCGATCGATGTTGCATTCCCTTCGTTGCAGCTTTTACCAGCCCACAGCCCTCTGGGAACAGAGGTCCAAGTCACGCAGGGCTCATTTCCAACTGGCTGATGGACCTCTCCCACCTGAAGGGATGGGCCCTCAACCGACGAACAATTGGATATCTTTAATCCGTTTCTCGTGATCGATTACTCATTACGAAGCATCACCATCTAGCTTTACTGATCTCATGCAAAATTGCATACAAGTCTTAGGGGATGCACATCCAATATGCGCGCAAGCTAGCGTCGCTCTCTCACGGCACACCGTTCTCAACCCCTACTGCTTGATCGGAAGCAGATATGATATTGAAAGCTGAAGTGAAGGGAACGACGACGCTGTTCGAATTTACAAACGACTCATCAAACCAATTGCCCCCACTTACAAAATACCGGCCGACCTTCTGAAATGTGCCGCCTACATTTTGAAACACATCAACTCTATCACTAGCAGACAAGGAGTCTTGCAATCCAGTTCCCGCGAGCGTCCCATTCTCCCCGTTCAACGGATTCACTTGCCCCACAAGATTGACCGCCCCCGAATATACAGTGATCTTAGATTCGGCCTCGTCAAAATAAGAAACCTGCTCCGTTCCGATGCGCACACTCTTCGCACCTGTCGAAATGTACAGAATACCTTGGGCAGGGTAGATTGGGAACGCATTCGCGTTTTGAAAACTCTCGTTGAACCAATTCTCTCCTGATCTCAAAAGCCGAACCTTCGACCCCGAATCATCGAAAATGTCGATGCGATCCCCGGATGCAACGTTGTCTGCGGCCTCGAAAAGACTCTGGATCGTTACATGCTTGCGCACAGCAACCACTGCACTCCCGCCACTCAAACCTAGTGACGTAAGCTGATCATTTGTAATATTCCCAACAATCTGCCCAGCCGTGTTCGATATCACATCAATCACCTGGTTCTCACCAGCACCAGCAGTCAAAATTTTCATGTAGGCGCTAGGAACCGTAATGGTGTCACCCAACGTGGTGACCTCGTTGAGAGCTCCCGCCGTCAGGCTTCCACTGGAGAGGGTGAACGAAGAACTGTCTGTCCCCCCCGTAATTGTGACCACACCTTGGAACTCTTTTTTCGTGGTAAGGCCGGACACAACAAGATTTGAGTTCGGCTGAAGGTCGACGTGGTAGAAACCGACGATATCCGAAAAGGCTTGGGACTGAACATTTGAAACGCAGCAAATAAAAGCGCTCAAAGCGAGCAGCGGCAATAATACCAATGATTTTTTCATAATTATTCGAGGTCTGAAGGGTACTTAGGGGGGGATTGGAAGCGGTGCAGGCGTCTTAAGTTACTTGAAAAGTTGCACCTCCAACGCCTCACTGTCCACTCATTTTCATGCTTTTCTCAACTATACATACCCGCTTCCCAGGGATTTGTTTCACCAAAGTAGCACCAAAATATTTAAGATTTCGTTAAGGACAAATGCACCTCTCCAAGGCATTTGAGCCCTCCTCCTCGCATTCCCCAGCATCCTGCCTCATTTTCGACAATTTTCTCCCTCGTGAGTGAAAGCCCCCCGGCTCCATTCCTCCCCCATGAAATGGCTCGTTCAACCTGAGCCACCCCTCTCCACGCCGCCCCCCCTGCCCTCCGAGCCAAAACCTACTTCAACGGCCGAATATCCGACTCCGGCGGCATATACTCAACGGTCGGGCGTCTGACCTCCGTCCCATCGGGATCATAATACGAGGTCCCCCCTCGTGGACGCTTCGTCTGCGTTCCCTCCGGATCCACCGGTGGCGGCGGATTCGCGAAGCGCGCCACGTCCTCCGCAATCAATGTCCGGCGCGACTCATCAATATTCGAATCAATCAAATCCTCGTCCCCAATAATAATGTGCGGCTGAATAAAAATCATCAACTCCTCCCGCTCTTCCTGCACCTTGGTCGATCCAAGCAAGTGCTTCAAGATCGGAACATGCACAATAAACGGTAAGCCCGTCTGATTGTTTGTATCCCGCTTGGTAATCAATCCCCCCAACACGACAGTGCTCTTGTTTGGCACAGTCACCTCCGTCTCAATCGATTCCGTCCCGATAATCGGCACCGTATTCCCACCCACCTCGGTCGTTCCCGTTACCCGGTCATTTCGTTGCGAAACCTGTAAGGTGATCTCGTCCTCCGAGTTGATCAACGGCACCACTTCCAAACGCAAGACCACTGGCCGAAACTCAATGTTCGAGGTCACCGAGGGATCAACCGTCCCCGTCGATAAGGTCGTCAGCGACGTCGTCGGCACCGGCACCTCCGAACCACTCTCAATAATCGCCAGCGTGTTGTTCTTCGCAAATACCGACGGTCGCGACAACACCCGAAAGTCCGCCTTTTGCGCCAACAAATCGACAAAAACATTAAGGTCATCCCCGAACTGCCCATAAAGCGTCAAGCCATTAAAAATCGGGAACGCATCGCTGATGATATCCAAATCCTCAACCGGCGAGATCGAATTCGCCCGGTTGCGGAAGACCCCCGCACCTCGCGCATCCGGTCCGAAGTCCCGCAGGGTCATTAAAATATCCAACCCGTATTCCAGGTTGTCGTTCAAAGCGACTGCCCCAACCACCGTCGACAGATAAACCTGTGGTGGACGCGCATCCAACTGATCAATCAGTTCGTTCACGATCCGCAGATGGTCCGGTGGCCCAGATACAATCAGGTTGTTCGCCTGCCCGTCCGCAATCAGCAACGTCCGACCTACGACTAAGGACTCCGGCACACCCAACTCCACCGGCGCACTCAAGCCAGCAACTCCAGTCGCACCCTGACCGATTCCTCCTTGCCCGCCCCCCAAGCCTCCCGTCTGCTGATTTCCCGCCTGCGCCGTCGTTCGCCCCGTAGCAGAAGTGACCCCACCGATGCCTCCCACCCCCGTTTCCAGTCCCCGCGAGAGCGCATCACTCGCAATCGGCAAAAAGTCGGCCACCGGCAGATACCGCAGTTTCCTCCGCAAAAACGTGTCTACTTCGGCCTCCGCATCAAATTCCTTAATCAACCCCTCTATATACGCAACGTCCACCGGCCGCGCAATCACCAGGATCCGATTCGTCCGAATGATCGGAACGATCTGGGGCTCCACCGGTGCACTCGTGTTCGTCGTCGCCGCCACCGGCAACGCAGCCGCCAAATTCTGTCGCTGGGCCGCCGCCGCTACGGCCGCATTTCCACCATTCGCCGCCTGCTGAAGCACCGCCGCCGGCGAAAGGCCACCCCCACGCTGCTGCACCTGCTGCGGAATGGTCCGGGCCGCCGCCCGCCCACCGGTGTTCGCACTCGATTCGTTCTGCGCCGTCAGTAGCTCATTCAAATTCAAAGCAACTTCTTCGGCGTCCGCCCGATACAATTGAATCGACTTGTGCTCAATCTGACTCGGCGGCCGGTCAATTTGTTCCCTCAACGCATACAAATATCGGATCGTCGCCGAGTTTTCCGTGATCACCAGCGTTCCCGAATTCGGCACCGGCGCCGAGATCCCATAGACATGATTGGGAGCAATCTGAGAGAAAACCGTCAAGGCATCCTCCGCCGAAATATGCTGGAATTGCATGGCATAGGTGACCACCGCATCCGTCTCCGGTAACTGTTCGATAGAATAAATAATCGGAGGTCCTTCCGGACCCGGAACCTTGCCCGCGTTAAACGCAATCAACTTCACCATCGTCTCGCCGCTCGGAATAAAGGCATACCCATTCAATAATAACGATTTCTCCAAATACTCGATCGCCTCGCTCCGCGTCAGCTCTCCGGTCGTATTCAACGTGATCGTCGCCCCTTGCAACCCCGCATCCTGAATCACTTTCTTGCCGGTCAAATCTTCATACAGAACAACAATCTCAGGACTCAGAGGCTCGTTGTTGAACTGAAACGCATACTCCGGTAACTCAGCTTCCGTGTTCAACGTCGTCGGAATCTGTCCCCACAAGTTGAACCCACCGATCAAAATAAATACGACCACCGCTAAAACGCGCACGAGGTCGCCATAGCGACAGAATCCAGAGAGACGTTGCGTCATAGAATGTGTTGAGAGATCAAGATTGATGAGAGAGGGAAAGCTCGAAAACCGGGGTTCCGAACTCGCGGGGACAATATACTCGTCAAGAAACCCCAAAAAATAAAGCAGGTTTTGCGCGATCTACCCGAACGGCCGGGATTTTCACTCTCTTCCCCATCATTCTTCAATTCCAGAGCCCCAATAAACCCCCCGCCGGTCTCATCACACGCAGATTGGCAGATCAGGCCGCAAAAACCCATCTTACGAATGGGCCCTATCGTAACCGAGACTCCCTGGAACCAATCGAAAGAGAAACGGAACGACGCCGAACGAAATCAAAACAATCACGGCAAAATCCTACAGCCTTGGTGCTATCGCACCGAGTCCAATCGGCTGCCTCGCGGCATAATTCTGCAATCTCTCTACGGAACACGCGACGGGAACGGAAATCCTACGGCACCCTTCAACGACCAGGCGGGTTTGCCGTGGGTGCCGGCGGAGCTGCCTGCTGCTGCGGTGGTTGCGCTTGCCCGGGCGCACCCACCTGCGGTTGTGTGACCCCCGGGCCTGTCGCCGGTCGAGGCACTGGACGCGGCAAGACAATCCGGCGTCTCCCGCTCGGCGTCCCGTCAGACCGCGGCGTTACCGATGGTGACGCGGCCCGATTCGGAGGCACCGCCTGCGCGTTCGGAATCGCCCGATTCTGCGGAGGCGGCGGCGCAGCCGGACCCGTCGCCGCTACCCCAATCAAGCTTTCGTCCACCGAAATCGTCCCCCGCTCCCCGTCCGCCTCAATCAAAATCCTTACTTTGCGAGGATTCGGGTTGCTCTCCAAACTAACCACTTTGATGTCAGCACGATTCTTGTCCCCTGGTCCCAATTCGTAATCCGCAATGTAAAAAAAATCGCGCGTCTTCGTGTTTACCACCTTCACGCGCGTTCCCTCCGGCTTCTTGTAAAAACTAGACACCGCGAGATCACGAAAAGGAGATTCCACAATCACTTGGTCCGGCGTCGCATCCAACATGAACGGGGATTCCTCGCCCATCGCCCGATACCGATCCTCAAAATTGTAGGCTCGCGGAATCACCGCCTCTTCAGCCGCATCTGGAATCACTCCCGCCCCCCCAGTCCGGGGACTGGTCTCTCCAGCTTCAATCCCTAACTCCTGCCCTTGCGCGACCGCACTCGCCGCAATCATCCACCCACCCAATACCACCACTCCCGCCACAAAAGCGACACATCCGGCCATGACCCGGTGACCTGTCATCATGAAAAACATGCGAGAGAACTCTAACGAACTTGAAATCTAAACCCCATGATACCTCAAAGGTCTCTCCAAAACAGCAGAAAATAAACGGTCCGCAGGACCGGAAGCATTCCTCCAAATTACGAAATTGTACCGGAACAAGTGATGAACGGTCACACCCGGCGCCTCAAGTGCGCAGGTTGAAGCCCCCTCACAATCGGCTACGCCACACAAACTTCAAGGCTTCGTTCCCCGCGAACAGCTTGCTCGATCATCGAGGAATTCGATCCTCAACACCCTGCATTCCCGACGCTGCCACCAAGGATTCCGAGGGCCGACCCTAGCCCTGCCCCTCCAACTCCGCCGTCAGATAGTTCAACCGCACCGTGACGCCACACTTTACAATGCTCGCGTCCGACTTTTCCGGCTTCAACTCACAAAACGTCACCGCCCGAAAACGCCCCGGTTGCTGAACCGCATGCAACCATCGCAAAATGTTCTCCAAGGATCCCGTGAGATTGAAGACGACCTCCACTTGCTCGTAATGCGGCGTGACATTCCGATCCCCGATGTCCTGGTCATCCACCGTCAAACTATTCTCCGCGGCCAGCTGGTTCAAGGCACCCAACAAGGCCGTCTCCGCCACGTTTCCATTCTCAAAATACGGCTGATTCTGATTCAGCCAGGCCGCCCGCTCATCCCACAACGACTTCTCCGCCATCAACGAGTCCGACTCCAGCTTCAATAACTCCACCGCATCATATTCCCCCTGCGCCGATTCCAAAAACGATGATGCCTTCAGATAGAGAAAAAAATTCACCACCAAAAACAATGCCACGCCGAACACCGTCAGCAAAATGCGTTCACTGCGCTTGAGCTGTGCCATCGTTCTTTCTTCCCGTTACCGAAAACGTTGCCGAGTTGTCCCCTTGGATGTCCGGAGTATCAAAGTCCCAGATGAAATCCGCTAACAAAGGCGCTTTCTCCAAGTCATTCTTGAAACTCATCGCCACCGGATATTTGCTCGCGTTCCCCATCATATAAATTTCATTCCCCGATACCTGGAACTCCGTCAGTTGAACCCCTTTCGCCGGCAGGATCTGAACGCACTTATGCAATAACTCAATCGGATACCCATCCACATCGATCGCCTTCTCCAATAGAAACCAACGCATCTGCGCATCCCGCACCCCGTCCGCCTCCGGCGCCACCGCCGCCACTTCTGCACGCAAGGCCGAGGTCTTTTGCTTCATACGCAAATACAAGCCCGCCACCACCCCAAGCACCACAAGATAAGCCAAGCCCACCAACATCGCCGCATTCTTGATCTTCCGCCGCACTTCCCGCCGCTGCCGTAAATACGCCGCCTCCTGCGGAACCAATCGCGACGCCTCTCGCGGCATCCGCGGCGATGGCGCATCCGCATAGCGGGCCGCCACCCCCAATTCCTTCGTCGCTAACTGCTCCACCCGCCCGCCCGGTTCCGGCTTCCCCCAAATCACCATCGCATCCACATCCTCGATGACACCCTGCATCTTCAGCTGCATCAAAATCACTTTGATCTCCTGAATCGCCTCCTCATCCAAATTCTCCGAACTCAAAGTATGAAAGTATATCGGCGTATCCGTCCGCGTTACCGTCACCACTAAGCGCCCCAACTCCCGCCACACCAGAACCGCATCGTTCGGGAGAGGGTATAGATAAGGGCTGATCAAGAATTGCTCCGGGGGATGCTTCGGGAAATCCAATTCCTCTTTCGCTGACAACACCGACGCCACCACCAAACTCCGATTCCCCACCCGGTCCACCACGTGATACTCCCTTAACTGCCCCAGTGAAGCTTCCGGCTTCACTCCTAACTTTTCCAACTGCATGTCTCCCACGTCTTCCAATAGAGAAGGATCATCCGTGCTCGCCCAAAATGGAACCGCATACGCCGTCGCCACCGGATAGACAAACGCCGCTGCCGCCGGAATTCGCGATGGCGATATCGCGTTCCATTCCGTCGTTTCAACCCGCGAAAAACCAAAACGTTCCGAACCCGTCCATCGCTCCCAAAACTCCGGCCCCGGTAAAAAAATCACCTGGTCGCTTTTGCCTTTCGATGCACCGTCTTTCTTCGCCATTCCCATTATTTAAATCTCTTGTCTACCCTGCTAATCGTGTCAAAACCGGCATCCCTACCGGTAAAAGAATTCTTCTCGCGACAATATAATCGGCTGACTCTCACGGTTTCTCACAACCAACACAACCGTTTTTAAATAGTCACCCACATTCGCCGTGCACTCAATCCGCACCGTGTTGTCACTCACCCCGACACGGCCCAGCAAACCCGGTACACTGTTCTCATTCGCCCCCAATAATAACAATGCCTCCTCGATCGTGCCATACACGACATCATCCTCCGTCCCCTCAATCCCATCATATCCAGTCCGCTCGTAGACAAACTCCTCCGCCGCGTTCGCCGACACCCCGGCGATCACTTCCAATAACTCCGCCGAGGCCTCATTCAAATTCAAAGGCCCCTGGCTCCATAGCGTAAAAAAATCCCGCCAGTTCGGTTGAAACTCACTCACAAAATCCATCCCGCGCACCAAAGCCATCTCCTCAATGTCATAAAACGGCCGATTGAACGGATAGTTCTCAAACCCCAACTCCTCGTAATAATCAATCTCCGCCCCGTTCGTGCTCTCCAAATCATCACTGTCAATCCAATCCAACAATGCATCGACCACTTCTGACGCTTGGTCGCCTT
>JBCDBW010000142.1:0-9284 GCA_039182965.1 Verrucomicrobiota bacterium | reverse complement strand
GGACGAAACCACTACCCGATCTGTTTCACCACCGTCCTCGCCGGGGGCGGAGTAAAACGAGGCTACGTCCATGGCAGCAGTGGTTCAAAGGGCGACCGCCCAAGCAAACCCGTCACCGTCCCCGATTTCCATGCCACCATCGGCTGGGCCGCCGGCCTCCCCCTCAAAGACCCCGCCTACTCTCCATCGGGCCGCCCCTTCTACATCGGCGGTGAAAGGGCCACCCCGGTAACCGACGTCTTCGCCTGAGAAAACGCTTCGCCCATCCCTCAATCAGCACGAACCATGCGCCTCACCCTGCTCTTTCTCCTCGCCTGCCTCAGCGCCGCCAATGCCGAGTCCAATAGCAAAGGCCCCAATAGCCCCATCGTCGTCGGAAAAGTCATCGCCGTCGGCGACGATGAAGAAAGCGTCACCATTCTCCAGGAAGGCGGCTACCAACGAGTCATACCGATCCCGGAAGGAACCAAGGTCGCCTTCGTAGGCATGCCCAAAAAAGCGCGCGAACTCACGGTGGGCTACGGCGCCAAGGCCAGCCTTAAAGGAAACAACACGAAATACCTGAAGCTTACGCTCCCCTTGGAAGAAAGCGCGCCACTCGGTCCTGAGCGCACTTCCATGGACGAGGAAACCATTTTCTCAGCAGCCGACGCCAATGGCGACCGCGGAATCGATTACGTCGAAATGAGCCGCTCCATCTACCACTCCCCCAAGCACGGCCCTGACAGATTTCAAGGTCATGATGAGGACGCTGACGGCCTCCTCGACGAAAACGAATTCTCCAACCTCCTCGCAAACGTCACGTGGTGGAAATTTTCCCGCCAATCCCCTGCCGAATGGTTCGCTCAAGGCGATGCCGATGGCAATGGCAGCCTCAACCAAGACGAGTTCGGCAAAACCTTCGACGGCGGAAGCCACACCGCCACGAGGTTCAAACGGGCCGACAGCGACAAGAACGGATCCCTCAACGAAACAGAGACCGCCGCCTACGTCGCCCGCCTCATCAATGCGGAAGGCGATGAAGAATAGCCGAAGAGATCGCTCGCAATAGCGACTTCGACTACACCAACGCCTGCTTCAGCCCGAAGGCAAAATCCTCTACATCACCCGAGCCCCCGAACTCTGGTTCCTGAGTATCTACTGAAACCCAACCGGCTGATCTCTCCGCTCGCGCGCGTCTCCACCACCCCAACCTCTCGACCACCAACCCGGCGGAGCGGGTGGTCCTTCAATTCAAGGCGCCGGTTCCACCTTGATCGTGAAGAAACTCGGAGTGCCCCGTATGTTGAAATGCAGATGCCGAATCTCGTACCCACCCCCCAACGAGGTCGTCGTCGTCGCGGTCGGCCGATACGACGTCGTCACTTCATCCACATCCTCCCAAACCGACAAATCACTGCTCGTTAGAATCACGTAATCAAAATCAGTCTGCGTCTGATGACGCACATAGCTGTAAGTATAAGTCCCGTTCCCCTCGTCCTCCAGCAAAGGCAGCCCCGCCCCCGGACTCCCGCCAAGCACAAGACCGGTCACCGCAGGGTTGTTGGGATCACCCAGCCCAAAGAGAAAATACAATATATTCGCCACGCCATTGCCTGACCAATCATGGAAATCCTCCGACCCGCCCGCATTCAGCACCCAATGATGCCGGAACACAGCCTCCGGCGCTGCCGGCACCTCCGCCGTCCCATCAATCTCCATCAAATACGCAACCAAGTTGCCCTTCTCCGCCGCCGTCAGGTCATAACCCGTCGTCGATAAATCATGCGCCGACCCGTCCTGTCCCAGCGTCGCGCCCGCATCAAACTGATCAAACACCGCCGCGATCGTCGCCGCACTGCCGTCATGCAGATAAGGCCCCGCTGCATGCAGCCCCATCAAGGTCGGCGTATCGATTCCCGTTAGCGACCCCGCTCCACCCCCGAGCCGCTCTCCCGACGACGCCTTGATCGTCCCCACATCATGCAAGGTCACCGTCCCCCCTGCGCCATTGCCCACCGTGCTGTCCGTAAATCCCGTCGCCGGACTATGACAAACGACACAACTGAGTGCATTCCCCGATGCCGGAACGAGCGTCCCCTCGAACAAACCCTTGCCCACCGATCCCGCCAGGGTCAGCGAATCATCCGCGTTCCGATGGGGACTCTTCTCGACCGAATCCGCGCCCAACGAAACCACATACGCCGCTAAGGCATCCAACTCCGAACTCCGGTTGGCATTGGCGTCACCAAGAGGAGGATTGGGACCGCCGGCACCCGCCAAAAACCCCGTGCCACCAAAGGCGTCTACCATATCAACTTCGAAATCCTGTATCTCGTCAAAGTTACCGCTCCAATGCACGTTTCCATGCGCCATCCCCGCGCGCCCTCGCAAGTTGGTGGTGTTGCGCAACCCCTCACCACGATCCGTAAAGTCCCAGGTGCGCCCGTCGTCATCGCCGTCCTGATGACAAACGGCACAGCTGATGTAAGCGAAACCCATCCGAGGATCGGCGGCATTGTAAAACACTTGCTTGCCTAGAAGAACATCGGCCGCCATCGCTTCGACGGCAACGGTTCCAATGCTCGCAAGAGCAGGTGTCGAGAAATCTCCCTCCTCAAGCCCAAGCGTGAGATCGTGGACGGTAACGGTCCGATCCGTTAGGTTCTTGATGAACAGCCGGCTGGTGGACCCGTCGACGCAGAGCCCTTGGGGCGCAAGCCCGGTCGAAAGAGTGGCCACGATCCCGCCCGAGAAGGTGTCGATAACCTTGACCTCGTTGCTCCCCTGTAGGGCCGCAAAAAGATAGTCTCCAAGGGGAGAAAACGCCAACGCGCTCGGCTGTGAACGATCATCGATATCGATGCGGTCCCCAAAGACCTCCGTGTTCGTGGCCAGGTTGATCTTGGAAACAATAGCGCGAACAGTGGTGTCAGCCGTAAGTGCCAAGCCGTCCCGAAAGTGTCCCCGGGCAATATTGTCCTTCTTCGACGTAACCCAAGCGAACTGACCAAATGGATCAATCGCGACATCCGCCAGGTAATTCGGTAGCCCGCGGCCGGTTACACCGTCATCCGCAGCGGTGGTATCTTCCGCAAGCGTGATAGTCTGCTGAAAGCCAATCCCCCCGTTGTCCGCATTGTCAAAAGAACGCACTTCCCCACTGGTGTCCGGGGAGATGAACCGTGTCACGAGAAACTCGTCGTTTCCGGAAGCCATCGCAATCGCCGTCGGATTGGGCCCCGCATCCAGGTCGGCATTAACCTGCCTCGTCGAACCGTCTATGCGAACAACGCGACCGCTCCCCTTCAAAGTCACGTAAGCAAAACTCTTGAGATTATTGAAAACGACATCGTGGGGACGTGAACCACGATGAAAAACAATCGTGTCGATCAAGACACCGGTGGTCCGGCTGCGCACTTCCAGCGTGTCGTCATCCAGACAGGTAATCCAAAGATTGCCGGCACTGTCCTGGGCAACACTGCGAGGGTCCTTTCCAACAGGAAACTCAAGAACTTTGGCCAGCGTGTCCGCGTTGATGACGGTGACGGTGTCGTTATCGGGATTGACGCAGTAAACCCGACGGTTCGCCTCATCACAGATAATCTGACTCGCCTTTGTGGGAGCCGCGCCCGCAGGAGCGGAGGCAACGGTGACAACAAACGATTTTGAAATAATCTGCGGAGTCGCGCTGCCGTCCCGCACCTGGACTAAAACCGAGTAGTGCCCGTTACCGGCATAAGTATGACTGATGTTCGCATCAAGAGCACGCCAAGCCGTCACAGGAGTGCCATCCCCAAAATCCCACCGATACTCGAGGGACGGAGCGCCACCACTCGCAACAACAGAAAGGTTGGTCACAACACCCGCCGTCGCTGGATAGGGAGTGCTCGAGACATCCGTAATCAAAATCGGAGGAGGCCCCCCTCCTCCCGCAGTCGTGAAATCAAAAGTGTATCCCGCAATCGTATTGCCCGCCGCATCCGCAATACCACCGGCTTCAAGCGATACCCGATAGGTGGTGCCCGGAAGAAGATCCGCATGGGGAGTAAACGTAAGGATGTCTTTGTCAGAAGCATTCAGCGTTCCCGCGACGTCCGGACCCCCGGCCACCGGAAACACGCGAAACGTCATCGGGTTGATCGTGGCGTAATCGAGGGTCTCATGAATGATAACGCCAATCCGACTCTTGATGTGCTGGTTCGTCGCCCCCGCCGCCGGACTGTGATAAGCCACGGTCGGCGCATTCGTGTCGGGAGCCGCCTGGTGAGCATATATCTTCGCGGGGTAGGGACCGGCCGCATCCGGGATGTTACCTTGTTCGGAATTCTCCGCACTGACAATCAGGTTACCCA
The DNA here is from genome assembly GCA_039182965.1 of Verrucomicrobiota bacterium. Classification (GTDB taxonomy): domain Bacteria; phylum Verrucomicrobiota; class Verrucomicrobiia; order Verrucomicrobiales; family DEV007; genus JBCDBW01. The sequence continues at coordinate 4,950 of JBCDBW010000142.1, read as the reverse complement.
ATGGAAGCATATACTCACCCGCCTGATCCAGATAAGTATCGAGAAGGGTCGGCTCAAGATCACTGTCAAGCGGGGTCATGTCATACTTGCCACCTCCAAGAAACATGATGTTGTCCTGGAACTGAGCGTATCGCGTCCGCCCCGGCAATCCCGTGCTGAAAGTTCCGTCCCCGTTCGTCTTCAAGACCCACCGCAGGTTCGACGGATCAGAGAAATCAACAAACGCACAGTCGTCCCCAGTCCCACTCCCCACAACGTTCGGAAGAACAATGTAGTTCTTCCAAACAAACGCCTCATAGGCTGGCGCATCCTCCGTCCACACCGGATCGTTGCCGGAAATCAAATCAAGAAGGATCGGCGCAGTTGGATCGCTGATGTCATACGTGGCCACCGCTCGCGTGTCCTGCCCGCGAATGCCCGAAACAATCAGAAGATTCCCGATTGGAATCGGAAACCCCACAAACCCATGATCGTTCAGCGTCGCAATCGCAGCCGTGCTCACACGCGCATCCGCAATCTCAAGGCGACTGTCAGCAAGCCCGCTATAATAATGATACGGAAGAAGATACGTGCTGCGCCCGCCACGGCTGCCAATAACGTATCCCGGCGGTGTTTCCCCGGTTATATTGAGCATATCGGACACGTTGTAATAGTCGTTGCCCGTCTGATTGACCCGATGGTTTGGGAGAAAAACTTCTGATTTGTGCATTCCCCGAGCCGCACCGCTTCGGGCAACTTCAACAGGTGCCGCCGGGTTGGAGATGTCCCAGACTTGGTGAGAATGACTCGAACCGTCAGTGGCCAGCGCACGAGTATCCGCCAAAACATATCCATCGACGTAATCAAGGACGACCGTTCGGACGTCCCGATCAATCGGATCCGCCCAAAAAGAACCCAGCTCCGATCCTTCAACCTGGGGAACATTCGGAAAACCGGGACCGTCGTCCCCGGTAATCCATTCCTTGACGAGATCGTTCTGTAATTCGCTCAGCTCGTCGAGTTCAAGCGCAATGTCATAAACAAGAACTTCACCAACAAGTCCGTCGAGATACCGCGATCCGTTGGTCATCGTCCCTAGGCGAACGGGGTTGGCCGTCGAAAAATCGGCCGGAGCAACCGTGTTCGTCACCACCACCGCATTCTTTGACTCCCAAAACCGCATTTCCGAGGTGCCCGGGTCATATCGGAACGAGTACACAATCGTGTCGCCATCCGCGATGTCTTGGCCACCCGGACTAATCTGCATCCCGCCAAGATAAATCTGCGGAGAGCCATTGGAGCTGTATCGCATCCCAAATCCGGAACCGACAGAACTTGAGTTGCCAATGATATCGTTCCAGTTGCTAATGTTCGCAGCGGATTTGAAGACCACAAGCACCGTGAATCCATTCCCGGAACGTTGGTCGAGCCAGGCATCCGAACCCCCGGCGGAAAACAGCTCAAGACTGTTCCGGGTCGCACCAAAATCAAGGCCCGTTCGACCACTTTCAAAGGTCATCACCCCTGGAAAACCGACGTTGCCGACGTGCGGTATGGCATGATTGCTGTTGCCCGATTGATCGTCCCACTGGGTGACCGGATTTCCCGCAACGCTGGCAGGGACCGAAGCGTCAAGATGCTGAATAGCTGGAGTGGGCGGCGGTTCGGTCCACTTGGCAGCAAGGGCCGTTTCGATCTGTTGCACCTCCACAAGACTCAAAGAGGTGTCGTGCACAATCACCTCGCCAACCAGCCCATCCAGAAAACGGCTGCCGTTGTTGATGGTTCCAAGCCGAACGTCGGTACCATTCGAAAAATCAGCCGCCGCCACCAAGCCGAAATTGGCAGTGGTGTTCTTCGAATCCCAAAAACGAAATTCCCCCGCCACCGGGTCATACCGAAAGGAAAGCACGATCGAGTCGCCCGCCACTGCAGGCGCACCCCCTTGGGTGACTGTCGTCCCGCCCAGATAAGCCCGCATGCTTCCACCTCCAAGAATACGCAAACCGAAAAAACCCGAACCTTGGCCAGAACTGTTCCCCAAGATGTCATTCGTGATCGTCCCACCCGCCGTCGTCACCCGCAACGCGACGAAAACACAAAACCCGTTACCAGAACTCTGATCCAGCCACGAATCCGATTCCGCAGACGTAAACAACTGAAGCCCGTTGCGCGTCGCCCCAAAATCCAAACCCGTTAACCCGCTCGCAAACGTCACCCCGCTCGGATAGTTGACGATCCCAATATCCTGCAAAGCATGATTGCCGGTCCCCGACTGATCATCCCATTGCGTCACCGGATTCGAACCCGTCACACTGAACCCGATCGACGCATCCAAGTGCTGAATCTCCGCCGAATGGGCCGAGCTCAGAAAGCAGACGCAACAAGCCATTAAACTCAGCGCCACGCATAGGAGGGCTTTCGCGGTCACAGAGATACGTCTATACATCAAATCAGCTCCAATCTGGACAAGGTTTTGCCCCCACCGTCCCGTCACTCTAGAAACTCAACAAAAATCGCAATCTCCCCACCCCGGTCCGCACCCCCCCTCCAACAAGACAAGCTCTCTCTGTCGCAAAAATCCCAATTCTAGACCGGCGAATAACAAATCCCCAAAAAAAACAAAGACACTCACAATCGCCCACGCTTTATCATCAAAATTGAGTATAGATTGTCGTTTGGACCACGTTTCCTAATCACCATGACCAAAAACTCCCCCGCTCTTTTCCTCGTCGCGACCGGCTATCTCCTGATACCTGCCTCCCCGATCCTCGCAACTGAGGGATCAACGCCTCGCTCCGTGAGGCCTAACGTGATTGTAATGATGGCCGACGACATGGGCATGGGCGACACCAGCGCCTATCAGGATTTCACCGGCAACGCCGACGACGTCCAACTCGACACCCCGCAAATAGAACGCCTCGCCCGCATGGGCCTGCGCTTCACCGACGCCCACACCCCGTCCTCCCGCTGCTCACCTACGCGCTACGGCCTCCTCACCGGTCGCTACCCCTGGCGCAACCGCCTCAAACACTGGGTCCTCTTCGGCAGCCAAGGCGACCCCATGATCGAACCCGAACGCCCTACCCTGGCCACCCTCTTCCGCGACAACGGATACGCCACCGGCATGGTCGGCAAATGGCACGTCGGCCTCCGATACACCCGCGCCGATGGCACACCTGCCGCGGCATGGAAAGACGCCGACCTCACCAAACCCCTCCACACCACGCCCATCGATCACGGATTCGATTACGCCCGCTTCACGTCCCGGTCCCACGGCACTTCCGGGCCGGATGCCGGCACCAAACCCGACCCCACCAAGAAAGGCAGAGCCGGCGGCAAACGCAACGGCCCCAATCAGACCGTCGGCCCCGGCCACATCCACGGCCGCATCGCCATCGCCGCCACAGATGACGGCAAAGAACTCATCGACACCGGCCCAAAAGCTTACGCCCTCACCAAACTCGGCAGCCGCCACTCCGATCACGCCATCGAATGGCTCGACGAACAAGTCGCCGCGGAGAAACCTTTTTTCCTCTACTACCCTTCAAATTCCAACCACGGCCCCTACACCCCGGATGACCAAATTGGCGGCGTCCCCGTCAAAGGCGCCGCCCGCACAAAGGCCGGTGAACCCATGGATGCACGCCACGACTATATATACGAAAACGACGTCGCCCTCGGCCGCCTCCTCGACTACCTCGAAGAAAACGACGACCCACGCAATCCCGGCGCCAAACTCATCGACAACACCATCGTCATCTTCACCAGTGACAACGGTGCCGAAAAGAACAGCAACATCGCCACCGGTCCCTTCCGTTCCCACAAAGGGTCCACCTACGAAGGTGGCCACCGCGTTCCCTTCCTCCTCGCCTGGCCCAACGGCAACGTCGGCGACGGCGACCCCGATACCCCCGGAACCGACAACCCTTCCCCTGTCGGTCACACCGACCTCTTCGCCACCTTCGCCGAAATCCTCGACAGTCCTCTTCCCGATCTCCGCAAAGGAGAAAAAGGGGCCGAAGATAGCGTCAGCGTCCTCGCCGCCTGGCAGGGCGACACCCTCAAAAACCGAGCGCCCCTCTTCTTCCACGATCACAAAGAAGCGAAAGACGATCCCGCTGTCTCCGCCCTCCGTCTCGATTCACCCGTGATCGATGGGAAAACATGGGACGGCCAATGGAAAATCTTCTTCGACGCGTCCCTCCTCCGCGCCGGCACGGCCAATCCCATCGAACTCTACGAACTTCACGAAGACCAAAGAGAAAAAAACAATCGCCTCGCCGATCCCGATCTCGCGCCCCTCGTTAATCACCTAACCGAACTCGCGCTCCTGCACCGCAACAGCGGCGGCCATCGCACCGCCGAGATTGCGCCCGCCGAATCCATCACCCTCACCTTCCCGGAAGGACCTCTCGCAAAGAAAATCGCCGGTGCCTCAGCTGGCAAATTCACATTCACAGCGAATCCCTCCGACAAAAAATCAGCCACTGCCGTCACCATCTCCGCCGCCCGCGAAGACCAACCCATCGACGGCGCCACCTTTGCCACCAATGATCGCGGGCTCGGTGTCGCCGGTGGCCCCGGTAAATTCGATCAGGTCGAAAACAAAGAAGCCCTCCTCATCTCCTTCGACCGCGACGTCCTCGTCGAATCCGTCGCCATCGTCGCCGGCAACGGCCAAGCCGGTGGCTTCTACACCGTCGGCGATCACAAACCCCTCGCCATCTACTGCGTCGATGCCTCCATCGACGCAAAAGACCAATCCAGCATCCTCAGCGACATCGGCCTCCTCAAAGCCGGAGAAACACTCCGCCTCGACAGCACCCCTCACTACGGAACCGAAGCCCCCGGCCAATGGCGCCTACAAGCCCTGACCTTCAGACCGTTCCCAAAATGAAACTTCGACTCCTTCCCATCCTCGCCGCTTCTGCTCTACTCGCCGCCGATGCCCATTCCGCGGCGAAGCCG
>JBCDBW010000141.1:0-9566 GCA_039182965.1 Verrucomicrobiota bacterium | reverse complement strand
CGTTCTCCGGCGGAAAGGTGGCGGTATACTTGCATTGGTTGTTTTGGTTTTGTCATCTTGATAGCCAATGCTAACTCCGCCACCTTTCCCATTCTTAAGAACGTGCACTTCATGGTATAATCCGGGGCAAAATGGATTTCAGAATCGCAGAACTTAGTGATCTGGACCTTCTAGGAAAATGGAACCGGGAGTTGATCGAAGACGAAGCTCACAGTAACCCAATGAACCTGGATCAGCTCAAGGAACGAATGAAAAATTGGATCGAAGGCGATAAATACGTCGCTCACATTTTTTCCTCCTCTGACATACCTGTCGCTTACAGTCTTCATAAAGAAAAAGAAGAAGAAATATACTTGAGACAGTTTTTCGTAGACCGATCACAGCGAAGAAAAGGATACGGAAAATTAGCCGTTAGTTGTCTGAAAGAAAAAATATGGCCTCAAAACAAACGCCTTACCCTCGATGTTTTGTCATCAAACGAAAGAGCAATTGATTTTTGGAGGGCAGTCGGTTACCAGGATTATTGTGTCACTCTCGAAATCCCTCCACCAACTAAATCCTAACAAACCACTGCGCTCAACGCCTTCGGCGTCCGCGAGCTAGACGTTATGCCAAGAACGACAGCGACTATAAGGCCCTACCAGGGTGAATCGGTGGGCATGATCAACGAGTTGATTCTTCGCTCCAAAGTATCTTGGGGTTACACCAGCGAAGAACTGGATTTGTGGAAGACAGACCTGGAGGTCACCAAAGCCGACATCGATGCGCGGCATTTTTTTCTAGGCAAGATCACTGACAGGACGATTCTTCTATACTCTTTGTCGGAGATATCTTTGACGTCTTGTGAACTCGAAGATTGTTGGATTGATCCCGAGTTCAAGGGTAGAGGCTTTGGGAGAGCCATTTTTGATGACATCGGGATACAGATGAAGCGGAGAGGATGGCAGAGGATGAGGATAGTTTCCGATCCTTTTGCAGCAGGGTTCTACCGCGCGATGGGTGCCGCTCAGGTCGGTGAATCGCCCAGCAAGCCCGAAGGGAGATTACTGCCGGTATTTGAGTGGCAGCTTGGAAGCACCAAGCCAAACAAGGCGGCGCGCAAATCAATCCACCGTGCGCCGCGAGTCGAAATCTGAATGATGGTTAAAACACTCAACCGAGAGTCGGATAGGCGCTCCCAATAGCTGTAGCAGGCCCTTTGACGTTATGCCAAAAATTACAAGCGTGCCTCGATCTCTGTGTCTGAGTACAGACCGATGCCGCCTTGGCTTTGCCGGGTACCACTTCGCTCTTCAGATTTTAAGTCATGTGTCGGATGAGAGGTATCCGGAAGGTCTTCCGTGGGCTAAGGTGAAAACCTTGGACGCGGTTAACGATAGGCTCAACCGTCTTCATGAGAAGTGGGATAAGGGAGTGGCATACTGCTTCTCGGCTACGGGCACGTCCGACACAGACTATCTTGGACTGGTGACAGTCACTTTGACCGAACCGGATGTGTGGGCGATTGCTTACATGATCACGCCGCATGAATGGGGGAAGGGATATGCAACCGAATGCGCCAAGGGCGTCTTGGATTTTGCATTTACGAGCTTGTCGCCAGCCAGGATCTGGGCTGGCGCAGACGAGTCGAATCAGGCTAGCATTCGAGTTGCAGAAAAGCTCGGCATGAAGAGACTGAGATCGAATCCCCAAGGTTACAAAGTCGACAGCCGTTGGATACCCACGACCGAATATCAAATCACAATGGACGAATGGAGTAGGCAGAACAAGGGCATGAAGAGTAACGGCTGACCCCGTTTCGAGGTCGAGTGATTTACTACGATTCCAACCCCAGTCCTGCTCGGAGCGCGCGCTCCCGGTCAGCAGTGCCTCATGCTTGACGCTCTACGAAAAAGCACCCATGGGAACAATCCTCGAAATCTTAATCTCAGAGTCGCCAGACCAACCGATGTGCTCACAAGAAAAAGTGAATGCGCTTGCTGGACGCGGACTGGAAGGCGATCGCTATTTCATGAAGAAAGGAACGTTTACTCCAGATCCTCACCAGCCGGACTTCGAGCTCACACTCATTGAGAAAGAAAAAATCGATGAGTTCGTAGAAAAATCTGGCCTAGACTTTGAAGCGCAAGATACACGTCGAAATCTAGTCACTGAAGGAATAGATCTCAACCGTCTTGTAGATAAAGAGTTCCTAATCGGAGAAGTGAAAGCCAAAGGGATGCGATTATGCGAGCCATGCAATTATTTAGCGAAGCAGACATATCGAGAGACTTTGAAAGGATTGGTTCACAAAGGCGGCTTGAGAGCCCAAATTATATCAAGTGGCGAAATCAAAGTCGGCGACACAATCAAGGTAGAACCATTCGAGATAGCCAACACCTAGGCTGCGCCTAGATGTCGGCGACTCTATACGTTGGCTCGAGACACTGAACTCTTCGACTGATTTGAATGTTTTTACAATCACCTGACAACTTTCAAAGCGAGATCGGGTAGAGTGATTGCATGAAGGTATTAATCACTATCTGTTTCGCGTTTGTTTCAGCCACAATCGGAAGCACAACCTCCTTCGCTGGTGGAGCAGGGGTAGAATTCAAGAGACACGGAATTCCGCTTTTGAATCAATCTCCACCCTTAGCAGGCGTTCTCGACAAACACTTTGCGGTTGAGAACCAGGGATTATTGGGGCCGAGCGATGCACCATTCGACAGAGCGAAACTCTACACCTACATGGATTTTCGAGCCAGATCGAAGAAAGGCAAAAGACAAGTTTTCCTCATCAGGCTCCATTTTGATCGAGGAGAAGATCCGGTTCTCTACACGAGGGTGCCATTTCAGCGTATAGAGATATTTCCAGTCCCAACATCGGCTGAAGCTGAATTGCGGACGTTGCGTGACCTTCATGAAGCAACGGGAGCAAACAAGGCGGAGATCTCAAGCCGAATCACGCCGCGAAGCACACAACAAATCGACGCTGGTAAGCCCGATCCCGCTGCGAGTTGATTGATCACTGAATCGAATCCTTACCTTTTCATCGAGACCGCGCCCTCGGATCGGGCTACCAAGTCTCAAACGTTAGCAAACGGAGGTGTGTGGTCTAGGCGGGGGTGCTTTCTTGGTTTGGGTAGGTGACTTCGACGAGGTAGAGGCCGTCGGGCGGGGCGCAGTGGTTTGATTTTTCGTGTTGGGCGGGTTCGTGGAGGAGTTGGTGGAGGGTTTGGAGTTCGTCGCGGCCGGCGGCGACGCGGAGGGCGGCGCCGGTGAGGAGGCGGACCATTTTGTAGAGGAAGCCGGTGCCGTTGAAGATGAGGGTGAGTTTGTCGGGGGCGGGTTGTTTGAGGGTGGCGGCGTGGATGGTGCGGGTGGTGGCGTCGGGGTCGGCCTTTTGGGCTTCGGTTTCGGTGCCGCGGAAGGCGGCGAAGTTGGTGAAGTTATGAGTGCCTTGGAAAAGGGTGAGGGCGGCGCGGAGGCGGTCGAGGTCAAGTTCGACGGGGACGTGCCAGGCGAGGCCGTTTTGGTGGGGAGGGAGGACGCGTCCGGTGATGATTTCGTAGCAATAGGTTTTGCCAACGGCGGAGAAGCGGGCGTGGAAATCGGGCTCGGTTGTTGAGCAGTCGATGATGCGGATCTCGGGCGGGAGTTTGGCGTTGAGGGCGCGGATCCAGTCGGGAGGGGTGAGTCGGGAGTTTTCGGGGGGATCGAAGTGGGCGACTTGGCCGAGGGCATGGACGCCGGTGTCGGTGCGGCCGGAGCCGTGGATGTGGATTTTGGGGCAACCGCCGACGAGTTCGGTGGCGGCGGCTTCGAGGTGATCCTGGACGGTGTTTTTGGAGGGTTGAGATTGCCAGCCTTGGAAGGGGCGACCGTCGTAAGCGATGATGAGTTTGAGGCGCAATTTTCGAAGAGGTAAGAGGTTAGCAGTCAGAGGTTGGACGGAGCGGAGCGAAGGGGTGGGCGTTCCTTTGGGGGTGATGGGCGGTTCCGGTAGGGGAACGATGGTGTTCAACGCCGGCGTCGGAGCAATGGGATGGCGGCGAGGAGCAGGAGATTGAGGGCACTGGGTTCCGGGACGGCGGTGAGGTTATCGACGCCGAGGACGGCGTTGGCGAAGGTGCCGCCTGAGTCGGGTGCGCCGGGATCGTGCCGGAACATGATGCGATTGACGTCGGCGATGACGTTGGCATAAGAGTCGCCACCGCCTGGAAGTGCGAGGTCGGGTTCGAGGAGGGAGAAGGAGTAGTTGCGCCAGATGCCATCGTTAGGGATGACGGTTGGGGTGGCGGAAGTGTAGCGTGTGCCGGTGCTTGATCCGGGTCCGAAAATGACGAGGCGCAGTTCGAGAGTGTCGACGTTGTTTTGCGGGGCCATGAGGTCGACGGTGAAGCCGGTGACCCCGGGATCGACGGCACCGGAGATGAGGAGGTTAAAACTGGCGAAGAAAGTATTGGGTTGGATTTGGAGGAAGCTATCGCCACTGCCGAGCGGGCCGCCGTCGGCGATATTAATGGGGCTGTTGCTCCCGCCGGCCCAGCCTTGCGTGGTGCCGTCCTGGAAATCGTTGATGAGGCCAAGGCTGATGGTTGCGTTTGCTTTGGGGAGAAGTATCGCGAGGGCGAGCGCAAACAGGGCAGTCGAAAAGACGCTGCGTTGACGAGCGAGACGGATTCGATGGGAGGGGACCATACGAGCTAGAGAGTGGGGAGGCGTGACAGTAGAGTGGCGCAAAGAGGGCAAGAATGCAAGGCTGGGGATGATCGTTGCGGAGGAGGCGGAGGAGGCGATGCGCGCTTAGGAGAGGTGATCGTTTAGATCGGGATCGTCGGGAGCTGATGGGAGGGAGAAATCGCCTTTTTGCTCGTCGGGATGGGGGATCGCGTGGCGCCGGCCAATGAAGAACACGAGGAGCCCGGTAATCTCCAAGAGGAGGAAGAGGCCTCCGATGATGTAGAGAGCGGTAATCATTTTCCTGCGCCGTTTTCAGACTAGGGAAAAGGCGGAGGGTGGAGCAAGAGGGAACTTTGAAAAGCGCGGAATCCGAGAGGCCAAGAAGCTTGGGCGTTAGGTCAGGTTATTGGGACCAAAGGGGTTAGGGAGCAAAGCATCGAGGGTGGTCTGAGAGGTGAGTTGGCCGGATTCATCCGCGATGAGGACGAGGAGGTTAGGGGCGAATTCGTTGAGGACTTGGCGGCACGCGCCGCAGGGGGAGCCGCCGCCGACGAGAGAGATCGCGATGGCTTTGAAGGATTGGTGGCCTTCGGAGACGGCTTTGAAGACGGCGGTGCGTTCGGCGCAGTTGGAGAGGCCGTAGGAGGCGTTTTCGACGTTGCAGCCGGTGAAGATTTCGCCGGTTTCGGTGAGGAGGGCGGCGCCGACTTTGAAATTGGAGTAGGGGGCGTATGCGTTTTGGCGGGCGCGAGCAGCGGCGTCGAGGAGGTGTCGGTGTTCGTGGGTCACGGAGGAGTCTGAATGGTGAATGGTGAATGGTGAATGGTGAATGGTGAATGGTGAATGGGGAATGGTGAATGGGGAATGGTGAATGGGGAATGGGGAATGGGGAAGGATGGGGTCGCTATTTTTTAGAGGAGGAGGGAGTTGAGGGTGATTTGAATCATTTCGTTGAAGGTGGATTCGCGGTCGGCGGTTGTGAGTCTTTCGCCGGTGTGGATTTGATCGGAGACGGTGCAGATGGCGAGGGCGTTTTTTTGGCAGTGTTCGGCGCAGCCGTAGAGGCCGGCGGCTTCCATGTCGATGCCGAGGACGCCGCGTTCGATGATGGGATCGAAGGCATCGTCGTGGGGGTGGTAGAAGAGGTCGGCGGAGAAGATCTCGCCGACGTGGGTTTTGATATTGAGGTTTTTGGCGGCGGCGACGGCGTTTTCGAGAAGGGCGGGGTGGGCAGTGGGGAGGTATTTGGGGTCTTTGAATCGGGTGAGGTTTACGGCGGAATCGGTGGACGCAGTGGCGCCGATCACGACGTCGCGGAGTTGGACATGAGGGAGGACGGCGCCGCAGGAGCCGACGCGAATGATATTTTGGACGTTGAAGGTGGTGAAAAGTTCATGGGCGTAGATGGAGATGGAGGGGATGCCCATGCCGGAGCCCATCACGGAGACGGGGGTTCCGTTAAAGGTGCCGGAGTATCCGAACATGTTGCGGATGGCGGTGACTTGGGTGGCGTCGGTGAGGAAGGTTTCGGCGATGTGTTTGGCGCGGAGGGGGTCTCCGGGCATGAGGACGGTTGGGGCGAAGTCACCAGGGTGGGCGGCGATGTGCGGGGTGGACATGAAGAAGTTTGAATTTTGAATGGTGAAGTGGGGGAGATCAGAAGGGAAGCGGTTTAGTGTCTGGGGTGGTGGTGAGTTGGCTGGATGATGGGACCTTAGGAGCGGTTGATGAGGGGCGAGGGCTTGGAGTAATTGGTCACGGGCAGGATGCCCGTGGCACGGGGTACCGGGGAGTGCAGGATTAAGGTGAGTTGGTTAGGTGATGGGACTTTTTGGGTGGTTGATCACGGGCAGGATGCCGCTGTCACGGGTGTGATGCTGTGGTTGAGCTGTGGTTGTTTTAGGACTTCGGTGAGGACTAGGGTGGCGGGGTTTGAGGGTGCACGGATATGGGTAGGATGCTCGTGGCACGGGGGTCGGGGAAGGGGGGGAGATGGTGGTGTTGGGCGATGGTTTGGGCGATATCGGCGAAGGATTGGCGGAGGCCGTGATTTTGGCCGGGCACGACGTTTTTGCCAAGGAGGAGAATGGGGATGTGTTCGCGCGTGTGATCGGTGCCGGGCCAAGTGGGGTCGTTGCCGTGGTCAGCGGTGAGGATGAGGAGGTCGGTGTCGGGGTTTATTTTTGAGATGAGGTCGGGGAGGCGTGTGTCGAAGGTTTCGAGGGCGGCGCCGTATCCGGCGGGGTCGCGTCGATGGCCGTAGAGGGCGTCGAAGTCGACGAAGTTGGTGATGACGAGTGAGTGATCGGGGGCGCGATCCACGGCGTCGAGCGTGGCGGTCCAGAGGTTGGGGTGCCCGGAGGCGCGGATTTCTTCGGTGACACCGGTATGAGCGAAGATGTCGGCGATTTTGCCGATGGCGATGACGGTGCCTTCGTCGTCGACGAGTTTTTGCAGGATAGTGGGTTCGGCTGGGGGGACGGCGTAGTCGTGTCGATTGCCGGTGCGTTCGAAGTTGTCTGAAGATGTCCCGATGAAGGGGCGAGCGATGACGCGGCCGAGGTTCAGTGTGGAGTTGTCGAAAACCTGGCGGGCGATTTGGCAGAGGTCGTATAATTTTTCGAGGCCGAATAATTTGGGATCTTCGTGGGCGGCGATTTGGAATACGGAATCGGCGGAGGTGTAGAAGATGGGGTGACGGGTTTGGCAGTGTTCTTCGCCGAGCTCGGCGATGATGGTGGTGCCGGAGGCGTGTTTGTTTCCGAGGGAAGCGGGGAGCTTTGATTGGTTGAGGATGGATTGGAGGAGTTCTTGCGGGAAGCAGTCGGGGGTATTGGGGAAGTAGGACCAGTCGAAGGGGACGGGCACGCCGGCGAGTTCCCAGTGGCCGGAGGGGGTGTCTTTTCCGGAGGAGATTTCTTTGGCGTGGGCGTAGGCGCCGATGAGGGGGGTCTCGAGGGAGAGTCCGGGCGGGGTGGTTTTGTCAGGGGAAGCGTCGGTGGCGGCGTGGGCGAGGCCGAGGGCGGTGGGGTGCGGGGGGTGGAGGGGGCCGGTGGTGGGGGCGGGGGGGCGGGCGGGGTGATGAGCGGCTGTACCGGCGGCGAAGAATTCGGCGATGTGGGCGAGGGTATTGGCGCCGGTGTCGGGGGACTTGGGGGGGCCGAATTCAGCGGCGTCGGGAGTGGCGCCGATGCCGAGGGAGTCGAGGATGATGAGGGTGGTGCGCACCTTTGGGGAGTGATCGGTATTCAGTGATCAGTATTCAGATTTGGCGGGAAGCGGGGAGCGATGGGGTTGAATATCCAACAAGGAATATCCAATGATCAAGTTTTGGAGGCAGGGAGTATGAGTATGAGTATGAGGGAAGCGGGGTTAGGGGGTGATGGTTTCGTGGATGGCGGGGGGGAGGATGGGATTTTTGAATTGTGAAGAGTGAATGTTGAATTGGGGGAAATCAGACTAGGGAGACAACGTTTCGTGGACGGCGGGTGGTAGGTCGAGGGGAGGCGAATCTGAGATGGTGAAGGCGGCTTGGATGGACTGGGCGGCGGCTTCGGCTTCGGATTGGGTGCGGGCGTGGATGGTGGCGAGGGGGGTATCGGGGGTGAGTTCGGTGCCGAGGTTGACGACCTGGGTGAGGCCGACGGCGTGATCGATGGGGTCATCGGCGCGGGTGCGGCCGCCGCCGAGAGAGACCACGGTGAGGCCGAGGGCGCGGGTGTCGATGGCGGCGACGTATCCCGCAGATCTCGGAGGGACAGGTTGGGTGACGGGGGCTTTGGGGAGGTGGGCGTCTGGGTTATCGATGAAGTCGGCGGGGCCGCCGAGGGCGGCGATGGATTTGCCGAAGGTTTCGGCGGCTTTTCCTGAGTCGAGGGAGTCGAGGGCTTGGGCGCGGGCGTCGAGATCGTTTTTGGCGAGGCCGCCGAGTTCGAGGAGTTCATCGGCGAGGGTGAGGACGACGGTTTTGAGGGTGGGGTTGGCGTCTTTTGGGTTCGTTAGGAACGCGACTGCTTCGCGCACTTCGACCGCGTTGCCTGCGGAGTTCGCTAGGCATTGGTGCATATCGGTGACGAGGGCGGAGGTGCGGGTGCCGGCGCTGTTGGCGACCTCGACGATGGCGTGTGCGAGGTTGAGGGCATCTTCGTGAGTGGGCATGAAGGCGCCGGAGCCGGTTTTCACGTCCATGACGAGGGCGTCGAGGTTTTCTGCGAGTTTTTTTGAGAGGATGGAAGCGGTGATGAGGTCGATGGATTCGACGGTGGCGGTGATATCGCGGGTGGCGTAGAAGTGTTTATCGGCGGGGGCGAGGTTGGCGGTTTGGCCGATGATGGCGAGACCGGTGTCGGCGACGGTTTTGCGGAAGAGGGTGTTATCGGGGGTGGAATTGTAACCGGGGATGGCGTCGAGTTTATCGAGGGTGCCGCCGGTGTGTCCGAGGCCGCGGCCGGAGATCATGGGGACGAAGCCGCCGCAGGCGGCGATGACGGGGCCGAGGACGAGGGAGACGAGGTCGCCGACGCCGCCGGTGGAGTGTTTATCGAGGACGGGGCCGGGGAGGTTCCAATTGAGGACGTCGCCGGAGTCGCGCATGGCGGTGGTGAGGGCGACGCGTTCGGTGGTAGACATGCCGTTGAAGTAGACGGCCATGGCGAAGGCGGCGATTTGGCCTTCGGAGATGGATTGGTCGGCGATGCCGTTGGCGAAGAATTTGATTTCTTCGGGGGTGAGGGGCTGGGCGTCGCGTTTTTTGCGGATGATTTCTTGAGGGAGCAATGTTGAATGGTGAATGGTGAATGGTGAATGGGGAATGGGGAATGGGGAATGGGGAATGGGGAGTGGGGAATGGGGAATGGGGAATGGGGAATGGGGAATGGGGAAGGGTGATGGGGTTGGTGTGAGGG
>JBCDBW010000140.1:0-9587 GCA_039182965.1 Verrucomicrobiota bacterium | reverse complement strand
TTTTGGGTGAGGTCGGTTTTGAGATTGAAGAGTTGGCCGGCTTCGTTGTCGTCGTTGGTGTATCCGAATTGTTCCTCCCAATCGGGGAAGCGGCCGCTGACGTAACCGTTTTTGGCGTCGACGAGGAGCCAGTCGCCATGGCGGATGGCGTAGTGATCGGTTTTGGTGTTGTGGATGTGTGTGGTGCGGACGGGATCGGTGGTGTCACCATTGAAGAGCGGGAGGAGGTTGTGGGAGTCTTCGGCGGCGTTGTCGGGGAGGTCGAAGTCGAGGTGGGCGGCGAGGGTGGCCATGAGATCGATTTGGGAGACCAGGGCGTCGGAGGTGGAGCCGGGTTCGAGGAGGCCGGGCCATTTGATGATGAAGGGGACGCGGTGACCGCCTTCATAGATATCGCGCTTGAGGCCGCGGAGCGGGGTGGACGACCAATGGTCGTGATTCTCGGTGCGGGCGTAAGCGTATTTTTCGGGGCCGTTGTCGGCGGTGAAGATTACGATCGTGTTGTCGGCCTGTCCGGAGTCTTCGAGAGCCGCCAGCAATTGGCCGATGGCGTCGTCGGTTTCGTGGACGAAGTCGCCGTAGGGTCCGGCCTGGGATTTTCCGTCGAAGCGATCGTTCGGAATGATGGGAGCGTGGGGAGAGGGGAACGCGAAGTAGAGAAAGAAGGGGTTATCGGTTTCGGCTTGCGTCTTGATGTAGGCGACGCCGCGGCGGGTTGTTTCGGGGATATTTTCGTAGGGGTCCCAAGTGGAGATCATGGGGCCGGGGCGGCATTCCCAATTGCCTTCCTTGATGAGCTTCCATTTCGTCGTGTCCATCAGCGTGTCGGGCGCCTCAACGAGTTTATCGTCTTCGATCCAGGCGTATGGGGGGAAATTGATTACGGTATCGCCGAAGTAGTGATCGAAGCCGTGTGCGAGGGGGCCGTCGGGAATGGGCTGGGACCAGTCGAAGGCGGTGGGGGGCCATTCGGTTTTCTTGCGATTGCCGTCCTGGATGGTGTTGGCTTTGGCGTTGGGGAGTTTGATCGCGTCCCAGTCCCAGCCGAGGTGCCATTTGCCGATGCAGGCGGTGCTGTAGCCTTTTTCTTGGAGCATTTCCGGGAGAGTGAGGCGATCGGCGTCGAAGACGGAGCCGCCGAGGGCGTTGACGATGCCGTGGAATTTGCGCCAGTGATGGCGCCCGGTGAGGAGGGCGTAACGGCTGGGGGTGCAGATCCCGGAGGAGGAGTGGCCGTCGGTGAAGCGCATGCCGTCGGCGGCGAGTTGGTCGAGGTGTGGGGTGGGGATTTTCGATTCGGGGTTGTAGCAGCCGAGGTCACCGTAGCCGAGGTCGTCGGCGTAGAGGATGACGATATTGGGAGAGGCGGAATGGGTCTCACGCGTGGACGCGGAGACGCTGAGGAAGACTAGGAGAAATAGGTGAAGTGATTTCATGATATGGATATGCGTGGAACGCCCTTCCTTTTATCCCGTCCCTCTGCCCAGGGAGAGGGAATGCGAAAACGGGGATACGCGTCGGGGGATCAACCAGTGCTACTTCTGGGCGGTGTTTTCGTTGGGAAGGGGGTGTTCTTTGAGGAGTTCTTCCGGGGAGTAGAAGGTGGCGCGGTCTTTGGTGGCTTCGCGGACGGCTTTGACTTCTTCGGCGGAGACGGGACCGGAGTTGTTGCCCCAGGAGTGGCGGACGTAGGTGAGGACGGCGGCGACTTCGTTATCGGAATACATGGCGCCGAGCGCGGTCATGGGGGGGACGCCTTTTTGGGGATCGTAGAGTTTGTCCTTGATGGTGATGGGACCCCAGAGGCCGTGCAGGACTAGTTTGATGAGGCGCTCTTTATCGCCGTTCACCCATTCGGTATCGACGATGGGGGGATAGATATTAATGACGCCTTGGCCATTGGCTTGGTGGCAGGTGACACAGGCGCCATCTTTGTGGAAAAGCGATTCTCCGAGTTCGTAGGTGGCTTTGAATTCCTTGTTTTCTTTGCCTGCGAGTTTGAGGCCTTTCGTGAGGACGGATTCGCGCTTGGGGCGGCCGGGGAGTTCGCTGGCGAGGAGGAGATCGACATCGGCGATCGTGGCTTTGTCGAATTTACCCTCGGCGAGGAGTTGTTCCGTATTTGGTTTGAGGAGGAGGATGGCGCTGTTGAGGGAGGTGCGGATCCATTCATCAGTGGGCTGAGAGGCGACGGTGAGAAGGACCTCGGCGCCTTCGTCTCCGCCGAGCCATGAGGCGGCGGCGAGGGCTTCGAGCCGGACGCGTGGGTGTTCGTCTTCGGCGGCGACAAGGTAATACTGGATGGGATTCTCGAGGATATGATTGCAGTGTCGGACGACGCGGATGGCGGCTGAGCGGATCCGATGATCGGAGCTGTTCAAGCATTTCTCAAGGAGGGGGATCGAGGGTTGATGGTGGCCCCAGGTGGTCCAGAGCGCTTCCAAGACGAGGCGTTCGTCGTCACCGTTTTCTTCAGCGAACTGGTGGGCGTATTCGATGACTTCAGCGGCGTCGCGTCCGCGGAGTTCGGCGTGGGAGCGTTTTCGGGCTTGGAGTTCCGGGAGTTTGAAGTTCTCGAAGAGAGTCTCTATGTCAGCGCCGGCGATCTCTGGAGGGTCGACGAGGGGACGTTCGGGGTACGTGATGCGGTAGATGCGGCCGTATTGGTTGTTTCGCATTGGGTCGCGGGCGGAGTGTTGCATGTGGCCGATGAGAGCGTTGTGCCAGTCGATAAAATAGAGGCTGCCATCGGGGGCGAGTTCGAGATCAGCGGGGCGGCAATTCCCATCGCTGGACTGGATAAGATCTTGGCGCCATTTGCCTTTGATCGCGATTCCGTCTTCGAAGGTTTGATATTGCTTGATGCCGAGGAAGCCGATGGAGTTGCAGTAGAGGTAGTCGCCCTGGACCTCGTCAGGAAAGTGTCTTGAGTGGAGGAACTCGGATCCGGAGCTGGGTCGGATGTGGTGTTCGTAATTGAACTTTTCGACTTTATCGATTTCGTGAGCGTGAGGAACTTTTACGGAGAGAGGGAGCATCCAGTATTGGTTGCCTCCGGAGGCGTCATTGAGAAAGTTCTGTCCGAACTCGTCGTGAGTCACGCCCCATGGGTTACTAACATCGGTTTGGAGGAAGCGATCGACTTTCCATGATTTGGGATCGAAGCGCCAGGCGCCGCCATCGGTCATGCGCTGTGGTCCCCACGGGGTTTCGACCTGGGAGTGTAGGAAACGCCCTTCGCACATGAAGATACCGCCGCCGTAGTCGGTATCGAAAGCGGAGATCGCGTGATGGGTATCGTGGGGATCGAATCCATCGAGAATGTATTCCTTCGTATCGGATTTGCCGTCGCCATTGGTGTCTTTGTGGAGGGTGAGGTAAGGTTCTTCCGAAATGTAGACGCCTTCGGGGGCGAATTGGAATCCGATGGGTACGTGCAAGTTGTCGGCGAAGACCGTTTCTTTATCGGCGCGGCCGTCGCCGTCGGTATCTTCGTAGATGAGAAGTTTGTCGTTGGGCAGTTCGTCACCGGGTTTGTAGTGGGGGTAGCTGGGGACGACGGTGACCCAGAGTCGGCCTTCGTTATCGAAGAGCATCTGAGCGGGGTTTTGCAGGAGCGGGAATTCCTGTTCGGTGGCGAAGACCGAGACTTCGTAACCTTCGGGGAGGGTAAACTTTTCGAGGGCTTCTTTTTCGAGAAGGTAATTCGCGGTCCCTGTTTTTTCGCTGGGGGTGTAGTTGGTTGTGACGGGGGTGAGGGGGCGGGTTTTGGCGTCATCGACATCGAGGGTTTTTGATTTGCCTTGGGCGATCTTCCAGATGTTCTCATCGCGGAGGGCGGTCATTTCGCGAATCTTTTCGATTTCCTCGGGGTAATTGAAGTTGCCATAGGGGGCCCAGCGTTGGCCGTAGGCGTGGACGCCGTTGAGCATGCGGTAGTCGTTGCGGAAGAACCATGATTTGTCGTAGATGGCTTCGCGAAGGAGTTGCTCGTCGACTTGTTCGGCCGGGCTGACGGGGCCGAAGAGTTTTTTGAGAAGGACGGGGGCGAGGAAGCGGTATCCTTGATCGCCGAGGTGAACGCCATTGATGGTGAGCGGGGAGGACTGGGCTGACTTAGCAAAGCGTCTTTGGGTTGGGGAGAAGAGATCGAGGACCCCAACGTCTTTTTGTTTTGCGACCTGCTTAACGGTTTTCGCGTAAGCGGCGAGGATTTCATTTCGTGAGTCGGCGTCGGGGAGCAAATAATCCGGATGGGCCTCGACGGCGATGGGGGTGGCGAGAATGAGATTGGGAGCGGTTTTTTCGTTGTAAGATCTGGAGAGAGTGTGATCGACGAAGGCGGCGAGTTCGGTTTCGAAATTCCCGACTCCTTCCAAGCCGTCAAAAGATTCGTTGAAGCCGAAGAACGCGACGATGGTATCGGCTTCGAGGATGGTGAGCCATTCGTCGGGCTTTGGGTAGTGTCCTTTACCGTGGTGTGCGTTGATTTCGGGTCGGAATGTTTCGGCTCCGGGAAAGGCCCAGGGATCGGGTTGGCCTGCTTCGGGGCGGAAGGCGGGGGTGTGGCCGGGGAAGCCCATATTGCGGAAGGTGATTTCTGAGTTCGGGAAGGCTTTGTGGAGGAGCGTTTCGAAGTGGCCGTAGTGCTGCATGCGTTCGGCGAGCGAGTTACCGATGAAGACGATGCGCTCGCCCTTAGAAGGGGAAAGCGGGAGGGAGGTGGTTTTGGTTTTTTTCGCGGCGAGTTCTTTGGGTTGTTTATAGAGGGGCCGAAGCTCGTCTTTCTGTTGGACCTCGATTGGGGTGGGCACGATCTCCTCGGAAGGATTGCGCTCGGCCGACGGTTTCTTTGCCTTGGCATTGGATTTTTCGGCAGCTTGAGGGATGCCGATGAGGGCGATGGAGAGGGCGGTGACGGCGGCCAGAGTGGGTCGGGTGATGGTGGGGAATTGCGGAAGGGGGATTTTCATAGTCGAACTGAGAATCTAGGGGCGTGACAACAGAACAGGAGAAAGGCGCGAGCACAACCTCCAAGGGTATATACGAGGGGGGGTTGCGTGCATTCTTTTGACATCGCGACAATGTTTATTGAAATTTAGACATGACTGCGATGGATTTACAGACAGTGTTTTATGCGCGGATGGGTTCGCCGAGGGAGTTTAGCAAGCTATTTGAGCATGTTCCGGGCGTGCATTTTTTTGTTAAAGACGCGCAGAGTCGGTTGATTGCGGCGAGTCCGGCGATGTTGGAGCGTTTAGGGTTGCGGGATGAAGCGGAGATTGTGGGGACGAATGACCGTGATTATTTTCCGGAGGAGATTGCGGATCAATTCGTAAGGGACGATCGGCTAGTGATGACGAGTGGGGAGCCCTTGGTCAACCGGGTGGAGATAGGTTATACGGAGCAGCGTGTTTTAGATTGGTATGTCACGACGAAGTTACCGGTGCGTGATGCGTCTGGAAAAGTGATCGGGGTAGTGGGGACGACGCAGAGTTACGAGGGGAAGCGTCGGGCGTTGGTGCCGTTTTCGAGTGTTTCGAAGGCGGTGGAGCATTTGCGGGAGAATTTGGATCGGCGTGTGGATGCGACGGAACTGGCGCAGGTGGCCGGGATGTCGGCGCGGCAACTGACGCGAAAATTTCAGGAGACGTTTGAGATGACACCGCATGAGTTTGCCTTGAAGACGCGGATTCAAGCGGCGAGTGAGGCGTTGGCGCGGACAGATGCGCCGATCATCGCGGTGGCGTTGGATTTTGGTTTTTGTGATCAGAGTGCCTTCACGGTGCAGTTCCGGAAGCACATGGGTCTGACGCCACGGGAGTTTCGCGCGAAGTATCGGAGCGGGGTCTGACGGGGGTCAGGTAGCGGAGAGAGCGGCGGGGAGGTCCATGCGGCTCATGATGGCGAGGTGATCGAGGAGGCCGTGTGTTTCGGCGCGCCACTGTTTCAAGCGGGCGCGAGAGACGCGGACGCTGTTCGCGAGGGAATCCTCGAGTTCGTGGTAGCTTTCGGTAAATGATTCGAGGAGGGCGTGATAGGCTTTGTAAGTGGACTCCCATTGGGGGCAGTGCTGGGAGGCTTCTTCGGCATCGGCGAGGGTGGCGTGTTGAGCCTGTAGTTGGCGTTTGGCCTCAGTCATTTCGGCCATCAGAATTTTTTCAGGGGACACGCGTTTGAGGTCGCTGGTGAGGCCGATTTTTTCGAGGGCCCAGATGGTCCATTTTGTTGGGTCGAAGCTACGGCGTTTCACGCCGTTGCGGTAGTCGTGTTGGAAGGAGTGGTGGAAATTGTGATACCCTTCTCCGAACGTGAAGAAAGCCATCATCATGCTATCGCGAGCGCTTGATTTGTTAGAGTAGGGCTGGGAGCCGACGCAGTGGCAGAGCGAGTTGATAAAGAAAGTGGAATGCTGGACGACGACGATGCGGAGGATGCCGGCAATCAGGAAAGCGCCGAGGGCGCCGGCCCAGCCATTCCAGAGGAATCCGAGAAGCGAGGGAAGTGCGAGGCCGACGACGAGAGCGATCCAGTGGCAGTATCGATGTTGCCACATAACGAGACGATCTTTTTTGAGGTCGGCGACATTGTCTCGTGCTTCGGGGCGGAGTCTGATCAGGAGCCATCCGATGTGAGCCCAGAAGAAACCGCGGGTGATACTGTAGGGGTCGTCATCTTCGTGATCGGTGTGTTTATGATGTCGGCGGTGATCGGAGACCCAATCGAGGGCGGAGTTTTCGAAGGCGCAGGCGCCGAAGACAAGGGTGGCGAGGCGGACGGGGGGTTTGGCCTTAAAGGACCGGTGGGCGAAGAGCCGATGGTAGCCGAGGGTAATGCTCATGCCGGTAGCAGGGACGTAAAAGAGGAAAAGAGCGATTTGGAACCAATCGAGTCCAAAGTGCCAGAGGTAAAGAGGCGTGCCGAGGAGGGCGATGAGAAGCGTTCCGACAAGAAACGAACTCGTGGTCCAGTTAATCCGTGCGACGGGAAAGCGGTCAGTCATATTATTCGGAACCCGAGGATTTGCGCACGGAGGGGATTATTCCGAAAAGCGTCCTGAGTGGGGATACGGTGGCGGCGAAAGTGAGTAATGGCAACGATAAAAACCGGTATTCGGCAATGGGTATTCGGGGGTCAGCGGAGTTGTTCGCGGAGGAGGTGGAGTTCTTGCTCGGTTTCGTCAAGGCGGTCAAGGAGTTGGGTGATGTATCGGATGACGCGGAGGTTGGTGTGGTGGCGTTGGCGAAGGGATTCGATTTGGCGGAGGCGGTAGATGGCGCGTTCATCGAAGCGGAAGGAATCGGGATTTTCACCCGACTGGGCTGATGGAACGAGCTGGGCGCGTGTGAATTCGAGGATCATCTCCGGGTGGACGCCGGTGAGTTCCGCGGCGGTTTTGAGGTCGAACAGGCGGGCTTCGCCCGAAGTGCCTTCGGTGTATTGCACGATGGTGTATCGGGTGGGCATGGCAATTTAGCGTCGAGGGTTGAATGAGGAGGTTTGGGCGAGTTCGGACCAGAGTTTTTTTTCTTTCTCGGAAACGGACTCCGGGGTGGCGATTGTGATGACAGCAAAGAGGTCGCCGAGGTCTCCATTCGTTCCGGTGGGGAGGCCATTGCCGCGGAGGCGCATGCGAGTGCCGGCGGTGGTTCCGGGTGGAATTTTCAATCGGATTTCACCATGGAGAGTTCGGATGGGGATCGTGGCGCCGAGGACGGCTTCCCAGGGTGCGAGGGTGAGGTCATAGTGGAGTTCGTGTCCCATGACGCGAAAATCTGGGTGGCGTTCGAAGCGGACGCGAAGGTAGAGATCTCCGTTGTTGCCGCCGTTGTGTCCTTGACCGCCGAGTCCGGTGAGGCGGATTCGCTGGCCTTCGACGACGCCCTTGGGAATTTTCACCCGAGCGGTTTTTGTTTTTTCGGTTTCGCCCGGGCCCGCAGGCTGTTTCAGTGTTAGGGTGCGGGTCGAGCCGTTCACGGCTTCCTGAAGGGTAACGAGGATATCGGCTTCGATATCCTGGCCGGGGAAGGGAATATCGGTGGCCTCGCTGTATGAGAAAGGATCGGTGCGGGTGCGCTGGCGGCTTCGGGAGCCAAAAAAATTCTCGAAGAAGTCGCTAAAGCCGGCGCCATCGAAATGGAATTCGACGTTTCCGGGGTCTCCGCCGGTGGAGTAATAGTATTGACCGCCTGAGGGGTCATAGCCTGGGGAGGGGCCTGCGCCGGGCCCGGAGGAGTATGTGGCGGACGGGTCGAAGTCGCCCATGTGTTTCCAGTTTTCCCCGAGGGCGTCGTATTTTTTTCGATTTTCTGCATCGGAGAGGACTTCGTAGGCTTCGTTGACCTCTTTAAATTTTTCCTCGGCGGAGGATTTGTCTTCGGCGACGTCGGGATGGTATTTGCGAGCGAGTTTGCGGAAGGCTTTGCGGATGTCATCGTCGGAGGCGGTACGGGGAACGCCGAGGACTTCGTAGTAATCGCGGAATTTGACGGCCATTTGTGGATACGTGGACTGCCATTATAGCCAAAGTTTTGGGAGATGCCACAGTGGGAAAGCTGGGTGCGGTTTTTTCGTTGTGAAACGGGTTTACAATGGAAGAAATGAACGTTCTTTTACCCAGCCCTGTGAGTCTCGAGAACGAGTCAACCCCCAATAATCATTCGTCGCCATCGGGCGAAAAATCACCGGTGCGGGCGCGTCGAGGGATTTTGGGCAATGGATTTGGCATCAAGACGAACGGATTGCAGGTTGGTTTGAAGCCGGAGCGCGGGTGGGCGCAGCGGAACTATCGATTTGTGCGGCATCGTTTATTGGGGACGGCGTTACAGCGGCGTGAGAAGGGAGAGCATCATGGGAGGCGGCGGGATTTTCATGTGTTGGGGGAGCATGAAATTGAGGTGACATGGATTGGGCATGCGTCCTTTTTGGTGCGGACGCCATTGCGGAACATTCTCATTGATCCGAACTGGGCGATGTGGCACGGGCCGGTGAAACGGGCGCGGCTTCCAGGGTGCATGTTAGAGCATTTGCCTCCGATAGATTTGGTTTTGATTACGCATGCTCATTTTGATCATTTGCATCGCCCATCGTTAAAAGCGATTGCGAACGGGCAGACGGTTTTGGTGCCACGTGGGGTGGGGAAAGTATTGAAGCGGCTGCAGTTTTCGAAGATTCGGGAGATGCACAACTGGGAGGTTCATTTGGACGAGGGCTTGGAGGTGGTATTTACCCCGAGCAATCATTGGGGCGCGCGGATGGCGGTGGACACGCATCGCGGGTTTGGCGGATTTATCATTAAAACGCCGCATGCGAGTTTGTATCACAGTGGAGATAGTGCGTATTTTGGAGGGTTCAAAGAGATTGGTGAGCGGCATGCAATCAACACGGCATTATTGCCGATTGGCGCGTATGAATCGCCCAGCGGGCGGGATGTGCACATGAATCCGGAGGAAGCGATCAAGGCGTTTGAGGATTTGGGTGCGCGGCAGATGATCCCGATGCATTACGGGCATTTTCCATTGGGGAATGAGGGCATGCATGAGCCGTTGCATCGGTTGCAGGCGGCGGCGCGGTCGGGTGGTTTGTTG
>JBCDBW010000139.1:0-10045 GCA_039182965.1 Verrucomicrobiota bacterium | reverse complement strand
GACATGAAACGGTAGGTGCCGTTTTTAAGGTCCTTAAAGATCGGCGAGATCACCATGGCGTCGAGGTGATCTGGACGAATGGAAGAAAAGTATTCATTTGATGCAAGATTGATGAGGACTTTCTGCTTCCCAGGTTGGTCTGAGAGAGCGGCGTTGATAGCGTCCGTGATTCGGACATCCCAAAACGCGTAGAGGTCTTTGCCCCGTTTAGTTTTGAGCTCGGTCCCCATCTCCAGGCGGTAGGGTTGGATAAGATCGAGCGGCCGCAGGAGGCCGTAGAGTCCGGAGAGGATGCGGAGGTGTTTTTGGGCAAATTTGAAATCGCTTTCACGATAGTTTGAAAAATCGAAGCCGGTGTAGACATCTCCTTTAAAAGCCAGAAGGGCGGCTTTGGCGTTTTTATCATCGAAGGGCAGCGTCCAATCCCGGTAGCGCTGATGATTGAGTTCGGCGAGTTTGGGGCTGATGTTCATCAGCTTTGCCAGCCGAGGCCGGCTGAAGGAGCGGAGCTTATCAACCAATTCCTGTGAATCCTCGAGGAAATCCGGCACGGAACGCAGTTGTGTGGGGCACTGATTCTCGAAGTCGAGCGTTTTTGCGGGTGATAGGACCGTGAGCATTGGAAGGGAAGTAGGCTTGGGGGGAGTTTCTGTCAATCGCGGGGTGATTCGGAATTAAGGAATTCTTTGGCTACACCGCGCTTTGTGCGGAATTACGAGCCTTGGGGTTTTTGGGAAACGATACGTTGGACATTTTTTTGTTATTTTGTGATTTGGCTCCAGTGTCTTGAGTCGGTATTGGCTTATGGTGAGGGCTTTTTGCGTGCTGTGGAGCTGCGGAGACCGAGAGACATGGCTCGGGATACGGATGCGCTGACGGTTTCAGGGGGCACGGAGGCAGCAACGGCGTGCCCTAGCGACGGGGCACCATGGACTTGGGTTTCATGCCATCGTGAAACGAATCCGTGAGCAGAGGAGGGGCCAGGGGTGCCGGGTGGATGTGGCGGGCTGGAAAAACGCGTGCAGGTTCGTCTCCGGCCCGTATGGTGGCAGGTGATGCGCGGCTGGTTTTTGACCCTGTATTGCGCCGGAACGGCATTCGGCCTTTCGGTGGCAGACCTTTCTGGGGAGGTGGGAAACGTCAATCTCGACCGACCGCAGTTCAGCATCAGTCCGTCGAGGCAGTTCATCATCTATGGGCCCGAGAGCGAGACGAGGATGGCGATCTCGGCATCCGCAGAGCGGGTCAAGCGCGAACTTCTCAAGCTGCTGAGGTTATCCGATGAGTGGAAGTATGAAGTCGTGATTCAGATCCACGACTCGGAATCACTCGAGCCACCACCACGGCATGTGGCGGGACGGGTCATGCCGGTCGCGGGTGGTTATCGTTTTCAACTCGACGTCAAGATTGCGAATGGATTCACGCGAAAAGGATTTAATCGTGAACTCATC
This sequence comes from Verrucomicrobiota bacterium, assembly GCA_039182965.1. GTDB lineage: Bacteria > Verrucomicrobiota > Verrucomicrobiia > Verrucomicrobiales > DEV007 > JBCDBW01. The sequence continues at coordinate 8,594 of JBCDBW010000139.1, read as the reverse complement.
CGCTTGTTATTGCTGGAGGAAATGTTGAGCGGTTACGCAGGAGCGGAAGCGACGCTAAAGAAGTCGCGGATTTTGCCGCCCTGGCTTCACTATGGGTTAGCGGAGCTTGTGCGCTATCGAGAGGAAGGGACTCCGAGTGAGTTGTTCTCTGGTTTATTGGGATCGAACAAGATTTTAGAGGTCAAAGACATTTTGAATGGCGATCCGGCTGGCATGGACTCGGTAACCCGTGCGGCTTACGAGGGATCGGCGGCTGCTTTTGTGAGGGCTTTATTGGAGCAGGATTCCGGGGCGCAGCGCTTGACACGGACGATCCGTGAGTTCCCGCGTTATGAGGGTGATGTGAGACCGCTTCTTCTGGAATTTTATCCGGGGCTGTCGAGTTCTCAGTCCAGTATGGAAAAGTGGTGGGCGTTGGAAGTGGCTTCAATGGCGCAGCCAACGGCCGTTGACTTTTTGAGTGTCGAAGAAACGCAGCGGCAGCTGGATCGGGCTTTGACGGTGCGGGTTGAAGACCAAGACGGAGTGTCGAGGGACGTGTCTCTTGAGGACGTTCGAGACATTGACAAGAGGGGTGATGTGAGGCGATTGCTTGGTCCCAACAAAGTGCAGTTGTTGCGATTGAGCTATCGTAGTTTTCCGCTTTATCGTGGGATTATCGACGATTACCGCGAAGTGTTGGAGCGGATGCTTCAATACAAGAGTCTGGGGATTTCCGGGCGACTCAGGAAAATAGGCGACGCGCGGGTTGCGTTGGATGCAGCGTTGGAGAACATGGATGACTACTTGAATTGGTATGAAGCGGCACGAATATCCTCCAAGAGTGGGGCATTTGAAGAATACAAGGCGGTGGTGGATGAACTGCGGCGTGAGGAGCCAATGAGGGGTGATCGGATTACGCGATACCTCGATGCTGCGGAGTCAGCTGCGCGGATGCCACCGATGCGCTGAGGGAAGGAAAGAGTATGCAGTTTCTCACGACACAAGAGCGATTGTTGATCGGCTTCGTCATTACCGCGGTGCTGGCGGGGGCGTTGGTGCAGTTTTTGCGCGACCGGACGAAGTGGGGCGAAGAAACCGGCGCTGACGCGAAAATCGCGGATGAAAGGCGGGTGGATTGGGAGTAGACTCCGGCACGATTATGCAGCGGATGGAATTCGAAGAGGCCATCGAGGTCATTGTTTCAAAGGACAAGCGTTTTGACGCTGATGCGTATGAGTTTTTGCGGGGCGCATTGGATTTCACGTTGAAGATGCATGGAGAGCGAGAAGGGGAGGTGGTGGATGCGTCAGAAGATCATGGGGATGCAGACCGGGGAAATCGGCATGTCAGCGGTCAAGAACTGCTTGAGGGCTTTCGGGATTATGCGCTGCAGGAGTTTGGTCCGATGGCGATTACCGTCTTGGAGGAGTGGGGGGTTCGTTGTTCGGACGACGTGGGTGAGATGGTTTTCAATCTGATTGATGTCGGGGTTTTCGGGAGGGCGGCGACCGACACTCGTGAGGACTTTAAGAGCGTCTTCGATTTTCAGTCAGCCTTCCGCGAGCCGTTTGTTCCGAAGGGGAAGAAGGCTTTGGATGCGGGGGAGGCGAAGTGATTTTTGGGCTCCAATGGGGCTGAAGAGCGTGCGGTGTGATGAAGATTGGATCATTGGTATTGGATACTGATCGTTTGCTCTTTTTGATGGGGCCCTGCGTGATTGAGTCGGAGGGCTTGCTACGTGAAGTGGCATCGGGACTGCGAGCGGCGGCCGACCAGGGATCGCATCAGATTGTTTTCAAAGCCTCTTACGACAAGGCGAATCGGAGTTCGGTGGACTCGTTTCGAGGGATGGGGTGTGAAGAGGGGTGTTCCCTGCTGGCGGCGGTAGGACGTGAATTTGGGTTTCCGGTGGTGACGGATGTTCACTCCGTCGACGAGACCAAAGTGGCGGCGGAACATGTGGATTTATTGCAGATTCCCGCGTTTTTGTGTCGGCAGACCGATTTGATCGAAGCTGCGGCGCGAACGGGAAAGCCTGTAAATGTGAAGAAGGGGCAGTTTTTGGCGCCCGCTGACGTGGACAACATTGCCGCGAAGCTGAAGGCATTTGGGTGTGAGGACTACTTCATCACGGAGCGAGGGACGACCTTTGGGTATCATCATTTGGTGGCGGATATGCGGAGTCTACCTTGGATGCGGGAGCAGGGGCATCGGGTGATTTTTGATGCGACGCATTCCGTGCAGCGTCCTGGTGGTGAGGGGACCCGGAGTGGTGGAGATGGGAGATTGGCTCCTGTTTTGGCTCGAGCGGCGGTGGCGGCGGGTTGTGACGGTGTTTTCCTGGAAACGCATCCGCGACCGGCTGAAGCCTTGTCTGACGGGCCGAACCAGGTGCCTCTTGAGAAAGTGCCGGGATTGCTTGCCCTTCTTGAGCAAATTCATCATATTACCCGTAATGAATGGAATGGTTAGATTTTCGCAGCTCGCTTGTATTGGTGTCATGTTGACGCTGGTCGCCGGGTTGGTGGGGGCTGAGGAAGAGGGTGAGAGCGTGGAACAGATGTCGGTGGAGGAAATGCGGGCCAAGGCGAAAGCGGAGGCGGATCGTCAGGCACGGGAAGCGGCGGACCGCGAAGGGGGCGAGGAGGGCGCCGGGTTCGGCGAGCAAATTGGGGGCTTGATGCCCAAGGGGGAAGAAGCTCGCAACGTCACGATCCCCAGCTTTGAGGACGGTGTGATGAGTTCTTTAACCGAGGCGGCTGTGGTGGCATTTGCGGAGGACAGCAAAGAGGATCTGGAGATGACGGAGATGACGATCCAACTTTTTGACGGAGAGGGTGAGGTTGAGTTAGTGATTGAACTGGAGACGGCAGGATACAATATTCCCACTGGGTTGCTGGAGAGTGACACGCGAGCCCGAGTCAAGAATGAACAAATTGATCTTGTGGGTGACCAACTGATTTATGACACCACGACTCGGAAGGGCAAGCTGCTGCGCCCGACGATGTTTCTTTTTGGCCCCGAAGCAGCAGAAGAAGGAGAGCAAGCTGAAAATACCCCCAGCGAAGAAATTCAGGATGAGTAGGCGCGGACTGGTGTGTTGTGTGATGGTTTGTGTGGGGTTGTTTGTGGTGACCGAGGCAGTGGTGGCCCAATTTGGCCGAGATTCATTGCGCCGGGCGCGCGAGCGGGCGGAGGAGAAGCGGACGAAGCTTCTGGAAGAGCATGCGAGTTATTTGGAGCGAGCGAGGGAGAACCAGATTCTCGAGGGCTATCTTCAGGAGGGTGAGGGGGTAGGGAGGCGACGCGCCGAGGCGCTTCCGAGTGCGGTTTTGGGGCGAGATGCGGGTGTGACTATCGAGCAATTGGCACGGGAGAAGCGAGGGTCGGCATTTATTGAAGCGGCGAGCGAGAATCTTTCTCCCGAGGCGCGGGCGATCGTGGAAAAGAGGTCGATCTTGGTGGCGCAGGCGGAGCCGATCAGTCCAGATGAAGCACCCCCGGTGCCTTCTTTGGGTGTGAACCCCGGCAAGGTGCCGGTTCCCGAGGAGATCAAACCGAAGTCATTGACGCGGGATCGTGGACTATTGGCGGAGATCAATGCTCAGGGGGCGGTTCATTTTGATGCGGCGACGAACATGATGGTTTTCACGGATGAGGTGGTAGTGGATCACACTGGATTTCATTTGGAGTGTGATCGGCTTGAGATCATTTTGAAGGCGAACGCGGCACTTGGAGCGGGGGTTACGGGTGGCGAGGAGGTTTCCAAAGAGGAACCGACTACAGATCCGGAGCCAGGGTCCGAGGGAGGCGAAGGGGGGGTGGTGAGTGTGGATGGAGACGATCCCATTGAGCAGGCGATTGCGAGCGGGGGGATGGTGACCATCACCAAGAAAGACGCCGAGGGAAAGCTCAAGACGGGACGTGCCCGCAAAGTTGTCTATGAGGCCGCGACGGGGGATATCACCATGCGGGAGTATCCGCAGGTACAATCGGGACAGAGCTTGATGATCGCGACTGATGAATCCACGATCATCGTGATGAAGGCAGATGGAAATCATTATGCGGTAGGTCCTCATCGGATGGAGATCGTGGCGGATGACGACGAGGAGGGGGAAGGTAGGGAGGCGGATGCGGCGGTCGCCACACCGGGAAATTCGTGAGGCGGTCGACTTTGTGGGTTCATTGATGTGTCGGGGCAAGCGGCAGAAATAGTGTGATTTACTCCCTGGTCGTGGTTTGATTATATATTGAGACAACGTGATCACTGAAACGGATCAGCAAGAGCCCTCATCCCATCCTGAAGTGGAGATACCCGCGGCGGGATCGACGCATCGGGGCGGAGGGGGAGTATCTTCTCCCCCGGGGGTGGCCTCTGGGAATGAAGGGGGTGCACGTGAAGCGACGGAGCGAGGTTATTTGCTTCATACCGATCAGTTGAAGAAGGTTTATGATGGTCGGGCGGTGGTGAACGGGGTGGATATCAACGTTCGGAAGGGGGAGATTGTGGGCTTGCTTGGGCCGAACGGGGCGGGAAAGACAACCACCTTTTATATGATTGTGGGATTGGTTCCGCCCAACGGGGGGACGGTGACCTTTTCGGGGCAGGATGTGACGCGCGAACCGATGTATATGCGCGCCCGGGCCGGTGTTGGTTATTTGCCTCAGGAGGAATCGATTTTCCGCAAGCTGACGGTGGAAGAGAACATCATGGCAGTGATGGAGACCTTGAAGTTATCCAAGGAGAAAGCGAGGGCACGATGTCATCGGTTGATGGAGCAGTTTGGGATTGCGCATTTGGCGCACAACACTGCCTTAACCTTGAGTGGTGGTGAGAAGCGACGGCTGACAATTGCACGTTCCTTGGTGACGCGCCCGAGTCTCTTGATGTTAGACGAGCCCTTTAGTGGAGTGGATCCGATCGCCGTCGATGAGATTCAGAAAATTATTGTAAAGTTACGGGATGCTGGCTTGGCCATTCTGATCACGGATCACAATGTTCGAGAGACGTTGGACATTGTTGATCGTGCGTATCTGATATTTGAGGGAAAAGTGGTGCGCGATGGTTCCAGTGATTTTTTGATTAACGATCCGCTTAGTCGCGAGTTGTACCTTGGTGAGCGTTTTAGCATGTGACGAGGGCTCGATTTTTCCCGAGCAAGGCTAACCCCAAAGAAGAAGTATTATGCAAACAGCGAATGTAAATCTCCCCATTACCGTGACTGGCAGGCATGTTAGTGTCACGGAGTCGATGCGTGCCTATGCGACGAAAAAACTCGAAGGGCTTCATTTGGATTATCCTCGGATTATTGAGGCAAAGGTGATTCTGGATGTGGAGAAGAACCGTCAGATTGCGGAGATTGTATTGTTTTGCGCGAATCACATCACCATTGAGGCGAGCACCGAGACAGAGGATTTGTATGCGTCGATTGATGAGACCGTGAGCAAGATCGCGCGTCGGATGCGCAAGCATAAGACCCGGCTTTTGAAATCTCACCGGCCGAGGAATCAGACGATTCGGCATTTGGAGGAGCAAGTATTCAGCGCGGATTTGCCGGAGCATGAAGATGAGGAGCCCGAGCCGCTCATCGTGCACAAAGAGAACTACCGAATTCGCCCCATGTTCAGAGACGAAGCGATCATGGAGATGGAGATGAGTGAGCGGACGTTTTTGGTATTTCAGAATGCCAAGAATAATCGATTGAACATTGTATTTCGGCGGAAAGATGGGGATTATGGCGTGATTGAGCCGCAGTTGGGCGGGGACTGAGGCGACGCTGGGATTGCGACAACAAGGGGGGAGAGAATGGCGCAAAGCAGCTCGAAGGCGAAGCCGATCACCGTGGGGGAGTTTTTTGAGCGCTATGGCAAAGCGCTGAAAATGAAATTACTGGGGACGGAGAGGGGGTTTGATCGAAAGATCATCGAACCGACGATCAATCGTCCGGGGCTAGCGTTGTCCGGGCATTTTGCATACTTTGCGATGAAGCGGTTGCAGGTAATCGGGAATGCGGAGCAGTCGTATTTGAGCAGTATTGGTGAGAAGGGTCGATTGGAGGCGTTTCGCGAGCTTTGTCGACACAGTATTCCTAGCATTGTTGTTTCTCGGGGGAAGCGCTTGCCGCCCGCCCTGATGGAAGCGGCGGACAGCGCCGGGGTATCGGTTTTTCAGACGGGGATGATCACGATGAAGTTTGTGAATGCGGCGACGATTCGCCTTGAGTGGGAATCGGCACCGCGGACTACCGAGCACGGGTGCATGGTGGACGTGCGTGGGATTGGGATTTTGGTAAGGGGGCCGAGTGGTTGTGGGAAGAGCGAAGTGGTACTTGGTCTATTGGAGCGTGGGGCCAGTTTGGTGGCGGATGACTTGGTAGAGTTTCGCGCGATTGAGGGGCGGGAGATCATTGGCATGTCGCCCGAGTTAGGGCGCAATCACATGGAAGTGCGTGGCTTGGGGATCATCAATGTGGGGGCGCTTTTTGGGATTGGTTCGATTCGTTTGGAGAAGCGTCTTGATTTGGTGATTTCCTTATTGCCGGTGGCGGATATGGAAGACATTGAGCGTGTGGGTGTGGAGAAGAAGACCTATCCCTTGTTCACTCAGAAGGTGCCCCATGTGGAATTACCGGTTGGGCCGGGCCGGGACATGGCCAAATTAGTGGAGGTTGCGGCACTCGATCAGAAGCTCAAGAGCTTTGGTCATGATTCAGCGGTGGAATTCAACAAGAAATTGTTGAAAATCATGAGAGATAAGAGAATAAATTAGCGATCGCAGTGCTTTTGAGCGGGAAATTCATAAGTAGATGGTAGAGAGGGTATTTACAATTACGAACAAGCAAGGGATGCATGCGCGTCCGGCGGCGTTGTTTGTGAAGGTTTCCAACCGTTATGAGTCGGATATCTGGGTAGAGAAGGACGACGAGCAGGTGAATGGGAAGAGTATCATGGGGCTGATGATGCTTGCTGCGGAGCATGGGGCCAAAGTGAAGGTGACCGCTGAGGGGAGTGACGCGGAGGACGCCATTGCGGGTCTTGAGGCCTTGATAGAGGGGGGCTTCAAGGAATAGTCTTGGAAATCCGAAGGGTTTCGTTGGGGAACTTGCCGTGGTCGGTGAGTTTGTTAGGTGGCATCGAAGCTCGACTGGTATAGAGTAGCGCGATGGAGATGGCGGCCCGCGGAGGCAATGAAGAAATACGGATAGAAGGGATTCCGGTATCACCGGGGATTGTTCGTGGGGCGGTGATGGTGACGGGACGTATATTCGAAGCGCCGGAGGCGCAGGGGCTCAAAGAGGATGAATTGCCTCATGAGGTTGAGCGGTTTGAGGCGGCATTGACCGCAACGCGTAGGCAGATCAAGGCGATGCAAGCAAGGATTGCAGACTCTGTGGGCAGCGAGGACGCAAGTATTTTTGATGCGCACCTTCTCGTTCTGGAAGACCGCACGGTGCTTGATGAGGTGGTACGGTTGCTGCGCGAGCGGCGAGAGAACATTGAGGCCGTATTCTATGATGTTCTGAACCGATATATCGAGTCGTTGCGTCAGATAGATGATCCTTATTTGCGAGAGCGAGTGATTGACGTCGAGGATGTTGCGAGACGTGTGATTCGCAATCTTCAGGGTGTTGAAGTGGACCCAGAAGAACGGGGCGCACCGTCGGGGGGAGGGCCTTACATCTTGGTGGCGCATGAACTCACGCCCTCGGAAACGGCGGCGGTGGACCATGACATTGTCGGGGGATTTGCCACGGAACTAGGAGGTCAGACATCGCATGCGGCGATTATGGCGCGGTCTCTCAACGTTCCTGCAGTGGTCGGACTGCATGACATCTGTCATCGACTTGATACGGGTCAGGAGGTTTTGTTGGATGGCTATCACGGCGTGGTGATTCTTAATCCTGGCGAGGCGACGCTTGCTTACTATGAGCAGCTTGAGATACAGAAGAGTGTTCTCGCGGAGAGGCTCGCCCAACTGAAGGATACCCAGGCGGTTACATCAGACGGAGAGCCAATCGTTTTATCGGGCAACATTGAGTTTGTGCATGAATTGGATCAAGTTCATGCGAGTGGGGCTGAGGGAGTGGGCTTGTATCGGACTGAGTTTTTTTACATGAACCGAGCTGAGTTTCCTCCCGAGGAGGAGCAGGCGCTCAACTACCGCCGGGTCGTTGAATCGGTGAAACCGAACGCAGCGATTATTCGGACTTTGGATATTGGAGGGGACAAGTTGTATCCCGAGTTGCACGGGGAGGATGAGCAGAATCCATTTTTGGGGTGGCGAGGGATCAGAGTTTCGTTGGAGGAGCGAGGGCTTTTCAAGACGCAGTTGCGGGCAGTTTTGCGTGCGAGTCACTACGGCAAGACGGGAATTATGTATCCGTTAGTTTCGGGGCTAAAAGAAGTGGAGGACGCGAATGAGATCTTGGAGGAGTGTCGCGGTGAATTGGAAGCGGAGGGGATTCCGTTTGATAAGGAAATCGAAGTAGGAGCGATGATGGAGGTCCCGAGCGCGGCTATGATGGCGGAATTGATCGCACCGGAAGTAGATTTCTTCAGTATTGGGACCAATGATTTGGTTCAGTATACGCTTGCGGTGGACCGGGTGAACG
>JBCDBW010000138.1:0-10113 GCA_039182965.1 Verrucomicrobiota bacterium | reverse complement strand
GATTGAATCGAGGAGATCGTGCGGGCTGTAGCGTCCGCCGGAGCCGGTGAGGTCGGGTCCGTTCATGCCGCCGGCGTTGCCGAAGCGATGGCAGGCGAAGCAGGCGGCGGCGGAAAACATTTTTCGGCCTTGGGCAAAGTCGCGGCCATTCATTCCGGTTTGGGTGGCGGCGCTGAGTTCTTCTAGGGTCCACATTTTCGGGGTGCGTCCCGCGAACATGGCGCCGAGGTTTTCGATGGCGGATTTGACCTCGGGTTTCTTGGCGATGAGTTCGGCGTGATGAGTCTTTTCAGCGTCGGTAAAAGTGTCCAAGCTATCGTTTCGGATGAACTCGATGAATTTCGCGAAGCTGGCGCCACCGCGGTAGTTGGCGGCTTTAAGGAACCATTCGAGTTGTTGTTCGCGCAGTTCGGGGGTCCAGCCGGCTTCAAGCATGCGGAGGCTGCGAGCGTATTCCATCTGGGGCTCCTGGCTTTCCGCGGCCGCGATGAGGGCCATGCCTTTCGCGGCGGTGTTGGGCGCCTGGAGGTAGGCCAGGGTTTCGCAGAGGAGCCAGTTGAGTTCGAAGGTATCGGCGGGGAAGACGGGATCGAGTTTGGTGATGAGCGCGTCTATCCGGGCGGGATCGGGGTCGCCGAAGCGGACGAGGACGATTTGGGCGAGGCGCACGAAGGTGAGTTGTTCGTCGAGGGAGAGTTCATTGAAGTCGACCTCGAGGAGGGAATCGAGGATGGCGTCGCGGGTTTTGGTATCGATGACGTGGCCGCTTTCGGGCCGTTGGCTGGGGGCGACTCCCTTGACTCGTGCGAGGGCGAGGAGAGCACTGAGACGGCGCCCGGGGTTGGGCTCCGTGAGTGCTTTCTTTTCCCAATTTTTCGGGGGTTGGTGTTCGAGGGCCGTGCGGGCCGCGGAGCGAATGAAGCGGTCTTTGTGATTGAGGTGAGGCCAGGCGGTCTTAATGGCTTTCGGGTTGGCTTGTCCGTGGAAGGACTCGAGGCGATGGCGCAATTTACGGAGCGGCGTTACTTCGGGGGTGAGATCGATGGGGGACGTGTCTTCTTTTCCGTTGTAGGTGACGCGATAGAGACCGGATTGGACGCGGCGGCCGCCGATGGTGAAATACATGGCGCCGTCATCGGGATGGATGATGAGATCCGTGACGGGGAGCGGGGCGCCGGTGATGAATTCCTCTTTCTCGCCGGTATAGGAACTGCCGTCTTCCTCGAGATGGACCGCGTAGATTTTGCCCCAGCTCCAGTCGAGGATGTAGTAAGCGTCCTGGTATTTGCCGGGGAACTTGGCGCCGTAACCAAAGCGCGTCCCGGTCGGGGAACCCGGGCCGATATTGAGGTTAGCGGGGAGGTTATCGGGATAGAACTCGGGATATTTCCCGGCGCCATTGCGCCATCCGTATTCGCCACCGCTGACGACGTGGTTAACGCGGGTGGGGCGATACCAAGGGGTGTTGAAATCGTATTCCATGTCGGCGTCGTAGGTGAAGAGTTCGCCGTCTTTGTTTATGGAGCCACCGTAGATATTTCTGAAACCGGAGGCATACATCTCGAACTCTTTGCCGTCGCGAGAGATGCGGTAGATGGTGCCAGCAGGGGCGAGGCGGTCACGATTATGGCCGCGGCCGTCGGGCAAGCGGGGGAGGAGATGGTCATCGCCCCAGATTTTCGGAACGGGCGAAGAATCGAGCGTCGCTTCGACAAAGCCTCCTTCGATTTCGGCGTTGTTACCGGTGATGAGGTAGAAGTATTTGCCATCTGGACTCGGCACGACGGCGTGGACGCCGTGATCGCCTTTTGCTGTGAAACCGCGAAGGAGTTCGACTTTGTCGAGTTCGTCGTCACCGTTGGAATCGCTGATGCGGTAGAAGCCGCTGGTGGTGACTTGTTCGTAGTCATTGACTCCGGCGTAGAGCGCACCGTCGACGAAGACCATGCCGTTGATGGCGCGGATATCGACGGGGACCTTGGTGACGTCTTCCGGTTTCAGTTCCTGGCCGGGCGGGGGCGGGGTGAAGCGGTAGAGGGCGCCGTATTGATCGGAAGCGTAGATGCGGCCTTGATCGTCGCTGCAGAGGGCGATCCAGGAGCCTTGTTCGGCGCCGGGGACGGAGTAGACGAGCTCGACTTCGAAGCCTTCGGGGGCTTTGATGCGGTCGACTGGGGTGGCTCGGTTTTGGCCGACGACAGGCCCGACGGCGGAAGGGCGTTTGGATTTTGCTTTGGCGGCGGGTTTGGCTGGAGGGGTGGCGGGTTTGGTCTTGTTATTGTTGGCAGGCGCTTTGCGCTTCCTTGGGGCGGGTTTCTCGATGAGCTGGGCGTCGTTGGGGATGTTTGATTCCGCGAAGGGGATGACTTCACCTTTTGGGAATTCGCGGAGTTCGATGTCCTTGATTTGAACACTCATGGCGGGACCGCGGTGAATTTGGAAGGCGAGAAGACCGGAGAGGGAGCGGGCATCTTCTTCGTGGTCGACGAGGTCGATAGTGGTTTCGCCGTTGATCTTGTGGATGATGTGATTACCGCGGGCGATGATCGTGTAGGTATTCCATTTCTCGACATCGACATCGACGGGATCGCGTTCGGCGACGATCCATTTTTGACCTTGAGGATCGACGACCACGTCTTGACCGTTTTTGACGACGATGCCACGTCCTTTTTCGTCGTAGACCATGGCGTTATTTGCAGCGATGGGATGGACGTCGCATTGGTAGCCACCGATGGACCATTTGCCGTTTTCGGGCAGTTTGCGGCTCCGGTATTGGATACCGGAATTGTTTCCGGATTGTTTTATTTTGGCGCGGAAGATGAAGTCTTTGACCTCGCCGCCTTGCCAGATGAGGAATTGGTTGTGGTCGAGTTGTTCGGGGCCGGTAGTTCTGCCGGTGATGACCCCGTTTTTGACGGACCAGATTTCCGGGTTCCCGTCCCAGCCCGTGAGGTCTTTGCCGTTAAAGAGCGAGCGGAATTTGCTGTCGGCGGCTTGGAGTGACAGCGAGGTCAGGACGAGGGTGAGGGCCAGGGCGGTGGTTTTCATAAAAAAGCTCGTGATGGGGGGCTGGACACAAGATACAACAGGTTCGCGCCGTCATGAACCCGGCGAGATCGTTGTTTTGAGGCCTAGAAAACGACCCGCGAGGAGGGGCTCTTTCAGTATGAAACAGGTGCGGCGCAGAAAATGCGCCGGAGGTTCTAAAGGCCTTTCGGTGAGACGCCGAAAGGGACACGCGAGACGCGTGTGTTCCCCTTTTGCAAGGGCGAGCGAGAGGCTATTGGCCGGTAGTGGGGGACAACGCCCAGATCTTTAGGTTGTCAACGACGGCGCGTTTGGGGACGGCTAAGGCGAGCATGCTTTTGGTGGGGTGGGCGAAGCCCGGGGAGGTGAAGCTTGCGACCTCTTCGCCATTGATGAATGTGGTGAGGGTTTCGCCGTCGTGGAGCGTTACCACGTCGTGCCAATCGCCGGTTTTGAGGTCCAGGGGGAAAGACTTGGAAGTCGCTTCGATGATGGCGGCGATTTCTTCTTTTTTGGAGGGATCGCTTTTGAAGGGATATACCTTGGGACCGAAGCGGCCTTCGCGTTCATCGTCGAGCTTGATGGAATCGGGCGTGATGGTGACGCCGTTAATGTGGCCGGCGTGGACGGGTTTGTAGGATTTGTCGTTGAAGGCGAGTTTCAGGGATTCGCCGTCTTCGAGTTTCATGCGGACATAGGTGACCGCGGCGTTAAAGGGATCGCTGGTGGTGAAGTTTGTGGAGATCGCGTGATCGGCCTTTGGTGAGATCGTCATGACGAGTTCGCCATCGACGAGGTCGTTTTGTTTTTCACCTTGGGCGCGGCTCTTGGAGTTCGTGTTCCAGGGTTCTCCGAGGTCGTCTTCGGTATCGGAGTCCTCGCGATTGAAATCATCTTCGAAGAGAACCTTGCCGCGTTCGGCGACGAGGACCGCGATCTCTTTGGGGAGTGGGTGTTGGGAATCGACCTCGCCGGACTGGGCGGAGACCCAATCGCGGTCGGTTTGGGAGAGGCGTTCGAGGGGGAAGGTGAATCGCCGGCCGTCGGAGGAGCGGCGGATGGTGACTTCAGTGTTGGTCGAGGAGACCCATTCGGCTTCCATGGTTTTGCCGTCGGTTGAGGTCCAGGTGCGGACTTCGGCGGCGAGGGAGAGCGTAGCCGAGAGAGTGGAAAGCAGGATAGCGGAGACGAGCGTTTTCATAATTAGAGGCGTTTGATTTTCACGTTTCTCACCCAGAAGTTTTGGCCGTGGTCCTGGATGGCGATTTTGCCGGAGGCGGCGAGGTCTTTGTCCTTGGGGCGCAGTTCATCGATATCGATCTCCTGGACCTTTTTATCGTTGAGGATCACGGTGAGCTTTGATCCGCGGAGGACCACATTCATGTGATTCCATTCGCCCGGGGGGATCGATGCATTGACGAGGGGTGGGGACGTTTTGATGACGCCGCCGTTGTCGTGATGGGTGGCGGCTTCTTTGCCGTAGGAATCGAGAATTTGGACTTCGAAGCCCGACTGGGTGGGTTCGGCTTCGTCGGCGATACGGAAGTAGAAACCGGAATTGCCGCCTTCCTCGAACTTGTATTCGAAGTCGCATTCGAAGTCTTCGTATTCGCCTGGGAACCAGAGATAGGCGTCGTAGCGTTTCCAGCCTTCTTCGCCCTCGCGAGGTTCAAGGTAGAGAGAGCCGTCGTCCTGGATTTGCCAATTCCCGGTGGTTTGGAGTTGGTCGAGGGTTGAGCCGTCGTAGAGGACGGTGAATCCTTCGGATTTTTCTTTCTTATCGGCCAGGGCGGGGAGCGTGAGGAGGGCGGCCAGGGCGATGATGGGGAGGGTAAGGAGGATGGGGTGTTTCATGGTGGTTGTAGTAGGGGATTGAGCGGGAGGAGCGATTGAAATACCCATGCTCCAAGTTCCAAATAAAATCCAAGTAACAATTTTCAATTGCCAAGGAGGCAAGGCGAGAACGATTCGCTATTTTTTCTTCTTAGGTTTCTTGGGAGGGGGGGCGTCGGGGGAAGTGCCCCACTTGGCCCAGCGGTCGCGTTCGTGGCGGGTGCGCTCGGGGTCGCTGTAGGTACCGGCTACGACGGGGGTGTGGGATGCTTCGGCGAAGGCGGTCATTTTGGCGAGGACATCGGGATGGGCATCGGCGACGCTAGTGGTTTCGCTGATGTCTTTTTCGAGATCGTAGAGTTCCCATGGAGCGTTTTCTTTGGGGCGGATGGCTTTCCATTTGCCGTTGCGGACGGCGGTTTGTTGACCGTATTCCCAATAGAGCATGTCGCGATCTTCCTGGGCGTGGCCGGAGGCCTCGGCGCCGAGGAGGGTGGGGACGATGGAAATGCCATCAACGTCGTCGGGCGCGGTGGCGCCGGTCAGCGAGGCAATGGTGGGGAGGACATCGGGTTGGTAGAAGATGAGGTCGCTGACCTGGCCGGGTTTAATTTTGCCGGGCCAGCGGACGAGGTAGGGGATGCGGAGGCCGCCTTCATAGAGGTTGCCTTTGCCGCCGCGGAATTCATCGCCGGTTTTGGGATCGACGTTGGGGCCGAAGAAACCGCGCGGGTGTTCTTCGCTTTTGAAGCGGTCTTGGCCGCCATTGTCGCCGGTGAAGAAGACGATTGTGTTTTCTTCGAGATTGAGTTCGCGGAGGAGGTCGAGAATTTGGCCGAGGTTATAGTCGACCATGGAAACCATGGCGGCGTAGTTTTTGACATCCTGGTCGAGGTCGGGGTCTTTGATCCACTCTTCGTCTTCGTAGAGGTCCCATGCGGGGTCGTCGGCGGGAATGTCATACATGCCGTGGGGCGGGGTGATGGGGAAGTAGGCGAAGAAGGGTTGGTCTTTATTTTCGCGGATGAACTCGAGGCCGGCATCCATGATGGGGTAGTGGGAGTAGGTGCCGCCTTTGCGACCGCCGATATTGCCTTCGAGGGGGACTTCTTCGGAATTGCGGACGAGGTAGGGAGGGTAGAAGGAGTGGGCGTGGACCTGGTCGTAGTATCCGAAGAAATCGTCGAAGCCGAGGTCTTCGGGGACGCCGGTAGAGTCGCGGCCGCCGCAGCCCCATTTGCCGTATCCGCCGGTGGCGTATCCGATGTCTTTGAGGATGGACGCGATGGTGGGTTCGCCTTCGCGGAGCGGGGTACCGCCGTCGTTGGCGCGGACGGAGGCGTGGCCGGCGTGTTTGCCGGTCATGAGATTGCAACGCAGCGGGGCGCAGACGGGGGAGCCGGCGAGGGCGTTGGTGAAGCGAATGCCTTCGGCGGCGAACTGATCGATGTTCGGGGTTTTGATATAGGGGTTGCCCATGTGTCCGAGCTCGTAGTAGGCGAGTTCGTCGGACATGATATAGACCACGTTTGGCAAGCGTGACGCTTGATTCAGATGCGGCTCCGCCGCCCCCACTGAACAAACCACAGTTGTGGAGAGGAATAATGCTAAGCGTATCGCTTTTGCGGTTGTTTTCATTTTCGCAGAGATCGTTGTGTCTATGGGGGTATTCTTATTTCGGGGCGAACTTGGGTGAGATGGGGGTGCGGCCGGGGGCGGGGGCGTCTCTTTGGGTGACGCCTTCGGGTTTTGTGTTGGCGGCGGCGATGCGTTTGTGGAGGGTGTTGGAGAGGTTTTTGACGGTGGCGGCGTGTTCGGGGTTGGGGGCGAGGTTATTCATTTCCTCGGGATCGGTTTTGTGATCGTAGAGCTCATTGCCGTCGGCCCCGTTTTCGCCCCACTCGGTGTATCGATAGCGATCATTGCGGATGCTGTAGCCGGAATCGTATTGGGTGAAGGCTGTTTCGCGGGGGCGGGCGGTCGCGTCTTCGAGGATCGGCGCGATGCTGACGCCGGCGAGGTGGGGAGGAGCTTCGAGGTGGCAGAGATCGGCGAGAGTGGGATAGATATCGATCATTTCGACGGGGGCATCGGAGACTTCTCCTTTCGCCGTGACGCCTGGTCCGGCGATGACAAGGGGGACGCGGGTGGCGTTCTCGAAGAGAGTCGTTTTCTGGTAATAACCGTGTTCGCCCATGTGATAGCCGTGATCGGAGGTGAAGACCACGATCGTGTTTTTATCGAGGCCGGTGTTTTTCAAGCCGCGGAGGATGCGTCCGATTTGGGCGTCCGCGAACGAGATGGATGCATAGTATGATTGGAGGACTTCGCGGGCGGTTTGGTTATCCAAGTCTTGTTCGTTGGCGCGGCGAGTGATTGATTTGCGAGCGGGTGCGGGGATGGTGTCGAGGTATCCATCGGGAATGGTGGCGACTTTTATTTTGTCGAGAGGATAGAGGTCGAAATATTTTTTGGGTGCGACGTATGGGGTGTGGGGCCGGTAGAGGCCGACGGCGAGGTAGAAGGGGATTTTATCTTCGGCGTGTTCTTTGAGGGTGCGAATGGCTTCGGTGGCGGCGATGCCGTCGGTTTGTTCGCGGTCATCGCCATCGGCGGCGAGCCAGCTGAGGGTGGCGCCGAAATAGCCTTCGCGGAGGGTTTTGATGAGAGGTTCATCGGTGACGTCCCGGCCGCGAGGGTTGATGGTTTTGTTCCAGGAGTAGGGATCATCGTGGCCGCCGGTGCCGATGTGTTTGGGGACGTTGTAGTGGTAGATTTTGCCGATGCGGGTGGCGAAGTATCCGTTCTCGCGGAACATCTGGGAGAGGGTCATGACATTGGGGACGCGTTCCCGGATATAGATGCCGTTGCGATGGACGAGATTTTGGTCGGGGTAGAGTCCCGTCATGAAGGAGGCGCGGCTGGGTCCGCAGAGGGGGTATTGGCAGTGGGCGTTGTTGAACTGGACGCCGCGTTTGGCGAGGCGATCGATGTGGGGGGTTTTGACCTGGGGATGGCCGTAGAGGCCCATGTCGCAATTGAGGTCATCGCAGATGATGAAGAGGACGTTCACTGGCTCCGAGGCAGTCGTCTCACGTGGGGACGCGAAGGCGCTGAGGAGAGTGATGAGGAGAATGAAGAGAAGGCTTCGGAGTTGCATGGTGGGGAAACGGGGGTGAGGGAGCGATTATTTCGGGGGCGATTGGCTAGCGTGAGCGGCCGGACCAGATTTGTTCTTTGAGGAGGTTGTGGAGTTTTTTGGCTTGTTCGGGGTGGGAGTCGTAGAGGTCGTTCTGTTCGTAGGGATCGTCTTTGAGATTGTAGAGCTGGGCGGCGGGGGTGGGTTCGAAGGCCCAGGGCTGGGTGATGACGATGGGTTGGGCATCGGGAGTTTTGATTCCGCCGGCGCCTTCGGTACCGAGGATGAGTTTCCAGTCGGCGGAGCGGATGGCCATGGCGCCGGCGTTGGATTGGGTGATGAGATGGCTGCGGACGGGCGTATCGGTTTGGCCGAGGAGGACGGGGAGTTGATTGACACTGTCTTCGCCGGCCCATTCGGGGAGAGGTTCATCGACGAGCGCGGCGAAGGTGGCGATGACATCGGAGAGGGACAGTAAATTGTCGTTGACGGTGCCGGGTTTGACATGGCCGGGCCAGCGGACGAGGAAGGGGACGCGGCAGCCGCCTTCCAAGGCGTCGGATTTGTATCCGCGGTAGGGTCCGGCGGCGCGGTGGGGGGAATCCGGGTTGTATCGAGTGGGAGGGATGGGTCCGTTGTCGGAAGTGAAGATGATGAGGGTGTCGTCGAGTGTGTCGAGACGTTCGAGAGCGGCGAAGATTTTGCCGATGCTTTCGTCGAGCCAGAGGGCTTTATCGCCGCGGAGGCCGTCTTTAGTTTTTCCTTTGAAGCGCTTGGGGGTGTTCGTTGCGGCATGGATGGCGTTGAGGGGGAGGTAGAGAAAGAAGGGATTGTCGGCGTGATCGGATTGCCATTCCTCGAGGAAGGCGATGGCTTCTCTCACGTGGAAGTCGTCGACGGTATCGCGTTGGACGCGCGGGTCGCGCATCATTCCTTCTTCATCTTTGGCGGGCGTGCCGTCGATGCGGTCATCGCGGAAGAAGACGGGGACGCGGGTATTATTTGAGGGGGTGATGAAGGCGCGATCGAAGCCGAGTTGTTTGGGTCCGACGGTGGGGGGTTTGGAGTGATCGATGCGATCGCCGATGAGGGCGATGGCCGGTTTGGCGTTCATCCAGACCTGGGTACCCCAGTGCCAGTCGCCGGGGTCGCCTTCGACGGGGACCCAGTCGAGGCCGAGATGCCATTTGCCAAAGACGCCGGTGCGGTAGTCGTGTTTTTTGAGGAGGGAGGCGAGGGTGAGGCGGTTGGGGCGGATGAGGGATTTACCGTATCCGGGGAGGACGCCCTCGCGGAGTTCGGTGCGCCAGCAGTATCGGCCGGTGAGGAGCGCGTATCGGGTGGGGGTGCAGACGGCGTGTGGGGTGTGGGCGTTCGTGAAGCGGGCGCCTTCGGCGGCGATGCGGTCGATGTTTTTGGTTTCGAAGGCGGCATCGGGGTTGTTGCAGGAGGCGTCGCCCCAGCCGAAGTCGTCGGCGAGGATGAGGAGGATGTTGGGGGCGGCAAGCGCCCCGGAATGACTAATGATGAAATACCCAATGACGAATAGAAGGAAGCGCGTGAATGAACGGGTGTGGGGGTTTAGGGGCAGGCGTATGGCGGCTGAGTGGTTGTGGCTATTCATTTTTGACAGGTGTTAGGAGGATTGGAGTGGGTGAGATTGCGTTAGTGCGGGGGTGGAGCTGACCCACGAGATGATTGGGGCGTTTCCTCAGGTTGGTAGATTTCGCGTATTTAGCGGCCTCGGATGTGCGGCGCCGGAGGCGCTGGGGGAATGTTGGTATTTCGGCGGGAACCGTTCTTCGCTGGGCTACGAAGGTCAGGCGTCGAAATGGACACGCGGGACGCGTGTGTTCCCCTTTTTCATTGGGCGGGCGTTAGTTGGTAAGGTTTTTATTGAGCTGCTTTGTGAGTTTTTGGACGAGCTCGGGCTTGGCTGCGGCGATGTTGGTGGTTTCGGTGGGGTCGGATTTGTGGTCGTAGAGTTCGACGTAGACGGGCTTGGCGTTGGGGTCGCGGTAGTCGCGCCAGAGGACGAGGCGGTAGCGGTTGTTGCGGAGGGTGTATCCCATGAGGTGGTTTTCGAAGAGGTCACGGTCCCATGTATCGCCTTG
>JBCDBW010000137.1:0-10170 GCA_039182965.1 Verrucomicrobiota bacterium | reverse complement strand
CTTGCATTGGTTGTTTTGGTTTTGTCATCTTGATAGCCAATGCTAACTCCGCCACCTTTCCCATTCTTAAGAACGTGCACTTCATGGTATAATCCGGGCCCACTGCTATCAGCGGCACGCTCCTGCATTTCAACTAGATTTGAATCTTCCTGTCTGCCACCCATTTTCGAATTGTCTTTCGTCCCCAAGTAGTCAACAAACCGCAAACTCCAACTTTGCAGACTCACAGTCAGCGAAGATTAGCGTAAATCAGCGCCATCTACGGACAAGGCCTATTCCGCCTCCGCGTCTCCGCGCCTCCACGTGAGCTCCTCTCCCCACAGCATTCGCAAAAGATCCCCACGCTCCACCTCTCCAACGTCCCGAAATCCCTCGAACGGCACGTGCTCATCCACCGCCTCCCAGTCCACTCGAATCCCCCACAAAGGCTTCACCGACTGCGGCAACACCCCGTACCGCAAGTCCCCCAAAACGCCCTCATGATCCGGATGCCACATCAGATGCCCATCCGAAAAATGATCAAAACGCTCCAAATCACCCCATAAAACACTCTCCTCCGGCACGCGCGCCTGCAAATCTTCGAGCCGCAATACTGGCACCTGCACCCCCTCGTATATCGACGGTTTCCCAAACACACCCGTCCGAATCCCATCCACCCAATACTCTTCCCCATACTCATAAATACTCCGCCACAATACCAAGTTCCCAATTGTCGGCTTCACCGTCGCCCGCTCGATTCCCTCATGCCCCCGCTCCGCCGCCAAAGCCAACTGCAAGGCTTCCGTCCGCTCTCGTTGCACGAATCCTAATCCAATATAACAAATCACAAACACCACTGCCACCCGCATCCACACCGCCCGCCGCCAAATCAATCCACCCACAATCAAAATCAACATCATCCCCGTAAATATCGGATCCACAATCGAGATGACATGCCATGCCACACGCTCATCGCTGAACGGCCACCACAACTGCGTCCCATAACTTGTGCACGCATCCAATAAACCCGCGGTCGCATACCCAAGAAACGAAAACAAATACAGCCGACCAAACGAGAGTTTCCACCACCGGCGCGTCAAAATCCAAAACACGACCGCGCACACCAACGCCCCCACCGGCACAAACAAAAACGAATGCGTAAAGTGCCGATGATACTGAATCGTCAGCAACGGATCAGCCGCCGACCGAATGAACACGTCAGCATCCGGCAACATCCCCGCAACCCAACCCACCAAGGTCGCCTTGCGCACGTTCTCACGCCCGGCCGCACTCGCCGCCGTCACTGCTCCCAATGCCCCCTGACTAATCGGATCCATCGCCACTCACCCAAGCCGATCCTCGTCGGTTCGCAAAGCAAAACGGCCCAAGCCATCTCTGGCTCGGGCCGCGTGAAATCAGTGGGCTTGCAAAAACTAGCTACTTGGCCTTCGCCGCCTTCGCTTTCTCCGCCTCCTCGATAATCTCCTCCGAAATATTCTTCGGACACGGCGCGTAATGCGAAAACTCCATGGAAAATTGGCCCCGACCAGAGGTCATCGTCCGCAAATCCCCGATATACCCGAACATGTCGCTCAAAGGGGCTTCCGCCTTCACCCGCACACCCGTCGGCGTTTTCTCCTGGCTCTGAATCATCCCGCGCCGGCGATTCAAATCACCAATGACATCCCCAATGTGATCCTCAGGCGTGAACACGTCCAGTTTCATGATCGGCTCAAGCAACTGCGCTCCCGCCTTCGGCATCGACTGCCGATACGCCGCCTTCGCCGCAATCTCAAACGCAATCGCCGAAGAGTCGACCGCGTGAAAGCCTCCGTCGTTCAAGGTGACCTTGAAATCCATGCACGGATACCCGGCCAACACTCCCTTGTCCATCGAAAGCCGGAACCCCTTCTCCACCGCCGGCCAATACTCACGCGGCACGTTCCCGCCGACCACCTTCGACTCAAACTCAAACCCTGCTCCGCGCTCCAGCGGCTCAATCGTGTAATCCAGCTTGGCATACTGCCCCGAACCACCCGACTGCTTTTTGTGCGTATAAGAGTCTTCCAACACTTGAGTCACGGTCTCCCGATAAGCCACCTGCGGCTTGCCAACTTTCGCTTCCACCCCGTGCGTCCGCTTCAAAATATCAACCTTGATGTCCAAGTGCAGCTCACCCATCCCCTTCAGAATCGTTTCACCGCTCTCTTGATCCGTCTCGACATGGAAAGACGGATCCTCCTTCACCATCTTGCCCAATGCGACACCCATCTTCTCCGCGTTCGCCTTGTCCACCGCCTCCACGGCCACCGAAATAACCGGGTCCGGAAAGACCATCGGTTCCAAGGTGCCAGGATGCTTCGGATCACAAAGGGTGTGCCCCGTCTGCACGTTCTTCAATCCCACCAAGGCCACAATGTCACCCGCACTAGCAGAATCCAATTCCTCCCGGGAGTCGGCATGCATCTCCACAATTCGTCCCACCCGTTCTTCCTTGCCCGTAAAGGTGTTCAATACGTTCGTTCCCTTGTTCAACTTCCCGGAATACACCCGCGTAAACGTCAATGCACCAAACTGATCGTCCATGATCTTAAACGCCAGCGAACGAAACGGTTCGCTCTCGTCCACTGTCGCCACCTCACCCGTCTCGTTCCCCTCCAAATCCACCACCGGCTGCGGCTTTACTTCGGTCGGGCTGGGCAAATAATCAACGACCGCATCCAAAACCAATTGCACTCCCTTATTCTTAAACGCCGACCCGCAAAAAGTCGGAAAGAAATCCAAAGCAATCGTGCCCTTCCTAATGCACGCCTTCAAGGTGTCCACGTCCGGTTCATCCCCTTCAAGATACTGCTCCATCGCGTCGTCATCCTGCTCCACCGCGGTCTCCACCAGCTCGTTGCGATACTCCTCCACCTTGTCCGCCATGTCCGCGGGCACATCCTGCAATTCATACTTCTCCGGATCACCCGAGTCATCCCACACCCACGCCTTCCGCGTCAGCAAATCCACAACCCCCGTAAACCCATCCTCAATCCCGATCGGCAAAGTCATCACCAAGGGCTTCGCCCCCAATACTTCCTTGATCTGGTTCACCACCCTGTAAAAATCCGCACCAATCCGATCCAGCTTGTTCACGAAAATAATCCGCGCCACTTCCGAATCGTTCGCATACCGCCAGTTCGTCTCAGATTGCGGCTCAACACCGCCAGACCCACAAAAGACCCCCACTCCCCCATCCAACACTTTCAACGAACGATAAACCTCAATCGTGAAATCAACGTGCCCAGGAGTGTCGATGATGTTCATCTGGTGATCGTTCCAAAAACAGGTCGTCGCCGCCGACTGAATCGTGATCCCACGCTCCTGCTCCTGGTCCATGAAGTCCGTCGTCGCGGCTCCGTCATGCACTTCCCCAATCTTGTGAATCTTCCCCGTCAGCTTGAGAATCCGCTCCGTCGTCGTCGTCTTCCCCGCGTCCACGTGCGCGAAAATCCCGATATTCCTGTATTTGGCAAGGTCTGTCATCCGTCTCGTCTCGTTTTTCGAGCGAAATAGGTATCTCATTCCCGCCCTTTGGCAACCCCGGAATCCCGAAAAAGCAATTCGTCGTGCCACCGGCATCCTGCCCGTGATCGAGCATCTCACCGCATCGCCCCCCACCCACAGACCCAGCAAAGTCCCCCTCTCGCCTCCTTCTCCCTACCCCAAACCCCATAGAAGCCATCCACCCCTCCTACCGCCACACGCCTTCCCGAATCTCTTCCTACCCCCCCGCAAAACGCCCCGATCCGTTTTCCGGCAATTCCTCACGCGGCAAAAATAAGTAAATCAAACTCCCAACCAATCCCAGCACCACAATCAAAACCACCCCGATAATCCGGTTCGCGTCACTCAAGCGCTTGTTCGTCACACAATGAATCAGCGACCACAGCCAAAGCCCCACCCAGACCAATCCCACGACCACCAACAAAAGGATCATCAAACCACCAAAAACACTCTCTCCGTTCATCTTTCAACAATACCCAGCTTCCCGTTCCCAGCGCCATTACAGAATGCGAGCGCTTTTCCACACCTCCCCTCTGTTATTGACCATATCTTGATTATCTGTAAAACTTAGAGACCATGGATTTGCGGCCCCCTTCTCCCGTTGCCCTCTTGAGCATCGCCCTTTTAGCCTCTGCCCCATTCTCAAACACCACCTCCGCCACCGAAAACCCCAAACCAACCATCGGCCCTCCGCCCACCGACAAAGTCGCCATCATCGAAAAAGCGCTCAAAGCGGAGCCTACGAACCCCCAAATCCACCTCGAATACGGCCAGGCACTCTGGTGGCGCGGCCAACCGCTCGTCGAAGCCCATCAAATTAACGCCGCCGGCGAGTTCGTCCGCGAGGCGCAATACCACCTCCAACACGTCATCGAACTCACCCGCAATCATCCCCCGGGCTCTGCCACGCAACGCAGCCAGGCATTCTACCTTCTCAGCCAAATCAGTGCTGCCCTCGATTCCGATACCAAAGACGCCGAATGGCTCCTCCGCCAAGCCATTCAAGCCGATCCCCACAATAAACAAGCCCAGATAGCATACGCCCCTTTCGATCAAGGCGATCGACCCATCGTCCGCACCGCACGAGCGGACGTAAAATCCACCACGATTGGAAGCCGCGGCCTCCCCGAAACGCAATCCGAAGAAACCACAACAGAAAATCCCGCCAACGCAGCCTCTCCAGAACCCCCACTCGACCTTTCCGAAACCAACGAAGAGGGGATGCCAAAATCCATCCTCTTCAACGGAGTCGTCATGAACCTCGCCCATGAAGCACGCGATGTCGTCGGCCCCATCTGGGCCTACGTCCCCGAACTCCAAGATATCAATAACTGGACAGAAATGGAGGTCCTCCGACGCCACAACCAATTCCAAGATCCTCTCGCTCTTGCCGAACAAACCGGCGAATACGCATTCCAGCGCGGAGGCACCATCATCAACATGTCAGGCGTCGACGGCAGCGGACGCCTCGTCTTCATCACCCACGCCGATAACGAACAGAAAAGCGAAGTGAACGTCCTTTACACATTCGCGAAGGACAAGACGCTCTTCGCCAAACACTACGCTCGCCGATTCTCCGGTCCATCCCACAAAGAGGACAGCATTCGCGCCGCCAAGGCGAATGGCAATACCTGGCTCGAACACCTCGCCCTCCAAAAGGTCAACATCGCCAACTGATCGGCCCCTCCCCTCGCCCCCATTTTGGGCAAAACAATCCTTCCATCATCTCGGATTGTTTAATATTTAGGATATCAGAAATGTTTGAGGGAATCACCCCGTTTACCTTAGTGGCCTGCCGCTTACCACCATGTCGCGCCACCACTGCTCAAGCCAGCCAGCCGTCAATCAATCAACCATCATCACAACCAAAAAAAAACGACGCCAATCATGAATCCGCGCAAGATCAAACACGCCTTCTTCTGGCTCTCAGGTGCCGGAACCGAAGCCCTCGAAAGCTGCCCCACTTGGGAGCAAAGAAAATACGTCGCCTTCGGC
The DNA here is from genome assembly GCA_039182965.1 of Verrucomicrobiota bacterium. Classification (GTDB taxonomy): domain Bacteria; phylum Verrucomicrobiota; class Verrucomicrobiia; order Verrucomicrobiales; family DEV007; genus JBCDBW01. The sequence goes on along the minus strand of JBCDBW010000137.1, from coordinate 4,647 downwards.
GCCACCGTCCTCGTCCCCACGGTCTTTGCCTTCATCGCTTGCGCCTACGCCCTCTCCACCCTCACCGATAACTGGAACGTCATCGTTCCCGTCTCCCTCGTCTGGTCCTTCATAATCCTCACCATCGATCGTGCCCTGCTCGCCACCTATCGCTCCTTCCAATCGTGGACCCGGAAATTCTCTCAGTTCTGCCTCCGCTTCGTCGTCGCGGTCCTCATGGGACTCACCATTTCACACCCCCTCACCCTCCTCCTCTTCAAAGACACCATCCACTCCGTGGTCGAGGAAAAACGCGAAACCGAAATCGAACAGGTCCGCAATGTCGCCGAAAACAATAAGGCCGATGTCGAAATCAAAATCACCGAGCTCGAAAGCGAAATCGCCGCCCAACGCGAAAAATGGAACGAAACCTTCGACGCCCAATTCCTCATCGCCAATGAGGAAGCGATCGCAGGTGACAAAATACCCAGCAGCGACCTCTCCGAAGAACAACGCACGGAGCTCGAAAGCCAATTGACCGACGCCACCGCCGCTTATCAGGAAAAACTCGCCGCCACCGAAAGCGAAATGGCAGAGCAATCCGCCGAATACAAAACAATCCAAAGCGAACTCGACTTCTGGCAGGTCGAATTCGAACGCGAAGTCAATGGACAACGCAGCGGCATCGTCGGCCTCGGTCCAAGGGCAAAAAGCATCCGCGATGACCAACTGGAATGGCGCCGCACCGAAGCCGCCCGACTCGGACGGGTCATCGACGGCCTCACCAATACCGACGCCCAGCTCCGCACCGCTATCCGCACAACTGAAGAAGCAGTCACGAACGATTTCCTCGCCGCCCTCGCCGAACTCAGCGCCGCGGAAAAAGCGGAATACGCCCGCGTCGCTTCACTAAAACAAAAGGTCCAACAAGACCAAGCCGAGGGTTTCGTCGCCCAACAGGACGCGATCCGCGCCACCATCTCCACTCAGATCGATACACGCCTCGTCGAAATGGGTCGCCTCCAGGAAGAACTCGCCGCCCTCGCCACCGACGAGACCGAGCGCATCGCCGCCATCCGCGCCGAACCTCGCCGCGACCTTCTCACCCAAACCCTCGCTCTACACAAACTCTTCAACGTCGGCGACGAAGGCGGACGCTTCGCCCTCACCGCGTATCTAGTCCTCGCCCTCCTCTTCATGCTCATCGATACCATCCCCCTCATCGTCAAATTCTTCTCCAAACCCGGCCCCTACGACACACTCGTCGATTGCGAAGAGGTCCGCTTCGATCGCGAGCGCGAGGCCTATCTGGAGTCTTATAAAAAATACATGGAAGATCTCGCCGAAGGACGTCTCCTCCATCTTACGCAGAACAAACCCCTCGAAAAAGCTCTCATTGAAGGCGTCGACCGATCACGCGCCGCCAAAGAATTCCTCGAAGCTCTCCTCGAAATGGAACACGCCTTCGAAGAACGCATGGAACGCGAACGCGAACGGCTCGAAGCCCAGGGCCCCGCCGCTAAATACAGCGAGCGCGCCCAAATGCTCGAAGATATGGCCCAAAGCTTCTACACCGATCTCCGTGGCCGGATGGAACACTTCTTCGAAACCGGCGGCACTTCCCAATCCCACGCATGAAATCACTCACCGAACACCTCGCCTTCCACGTTCCCGACCGCCACGGCTTCATCAATATCACACCCGATGTCGAATCCCTGGTCGAACAAAGTGGCATACAGGAGGGCCTCTGCCTCGTGAATGCCATGCACATCACAGCAAGCGTGTTCATCAACGACAACGAACCCGGGCTCCACCATGATTACGAAAAATGGCTCGAAGAACTAGCCCCCTTCGACGCCTCACCCGAAACCTACCACCACAACCGCACCGGTGAAGACAACGCCGATGCCCACTTAAAACGCCAAATCATGGGCCGCGAAGTTGTCATTGCCGTAACGGCCGGTCGCCTCGATTTCGGCCCATGGGAACAAATATTCTACGGCGAATTCGACGGTCGCCGCCAAAAACGAGTTCTTGTCAAATTGATCGGTGAGTAACCGCCTCGCCCCCAGGCGAACACTGCTTACTGCACCATCGGAGCACCATCACCGGGATTCGCTGGCACAATTTCCGCCTGCCCACGCAATTCCTCGACATATTCACGAATCAAATCACCTTTGGCATCGTTTAACATCTGCGCCGCCAATCGATCCTTTACTTCATCGAATGCCAAGGTCCGCGCCGCATTCTTCTCATCAAGCTTGATGACATGATATCCGAAAGGCGTCTTCACCACTTCACTGATCTCTCCCGGCTCAAGCATGAAGACCGCCGCGTCAAACTCCGGCACCATCTGTCCGCGCCCAAACTCGCCCAAGTCTCCCCCGTTCGGCGCACTCGGACCTTCCGATAGTTCCTTTGCCAATGCCGAAAAGTTCTCGCCGTTCCCTTCGACAGCCTGCTTACGAATGTCCTCCGCCTGAACCTTCTTCTCCGTCATCGCTTCTTCGCCCTCCACACCCTGCGTCGAGACCAAAATATGCCGGGCCTTGACCGATTCCGGCACTTCAAATTGATCCGAGTTCTCATCATAAAACTTCCTCAATTCTTCGTCTGCAGGCTCACTCACCCCTGCCGTCTTGTCGTCCACCAGCTTCTGAATCGCCAACTCATCCGCAATGTCAGTCCGCAGTTCACCCACCGTCTGCCCCATCGCCGTCAAATACGCGTCAATATCAGCCCCAGGCGGCAGTTGACTCTTGATCCGCTCCAATGCCTCGTCCACTTCCTCAGTCGATGCCTTGAACTCAGCCGTCGCCGCCGCGTTCGCCAATAACGCCCGCGCCACCAACTCCCCCAAAATCGCGGTTGCCGCCTGACGCTGCGCCGCTTCAATCTGGTCCGATGGCAGCTGCCCGATCTGCTGCGAAAACATACCTTGAAAAACCCGATCCACCATCCCCGTCGTGATCTCCTTCCCATCCACCGTAACAATCACCGTGTCCGGTGTGATCGCCGAAGCGGCAACCCCTGGTGACCCCGGCGTGTCCTGCGCGTGGATCCACCCCCCAAAATGAAGACTGAAGGTGCATACAACAAGAAAACTGAAAAGGACTGAACACTTCATGCCCGACCCTCACACGCGATCAAACCCCCGGCAAGCAATGTTTACCCCCCAAGATCAACTACCAAATACCAACGACCAACAAATTACATCAACCATCAACCACCAACATCCTCCCTCACAATTCCTTCACCGCAATGTTCCGAAACATCACTGGGTCCTTGTGCCCCGCAAATCCAAAATAACCCGACGCTCTATCCTTCCCAGGATGCGGACGGTCATTCATGAACTCGGTCACCACTCCCAATTCCGCATCCAAAATCACGGTCCCATTCAACTCCACTTTCACCCGCGAATCTTCTACCGTCACTTCCTGATAATTCCATTCCCCAACCGGACGCAGATAACCCGTGTGCGCGCCCACCATCGCGTACGCCGACCCATGAACCTGACGCGGATCTAGCGCCTGATATCGCTCCGCCGTATCATCCAGCACTTGCAGTTCACACATCCCCGCATAGGCCGGATCCCCCTGGCCGGGATACCGAATCGCTAATCCATTGTTCCCTCCGGGCGGCAACAGGAACTCTAACCGAACAATAAAGTCTTCTAGATCTTTGTTCCAATACAAAACACCCCCCTTCCCCTCCCGACACCCAATCGCCCCATCAATCACTTCATAATTCTCCGTCGCGCCCGCCCAACCCTCCAAGTCTTCCCCATTGAAAATTGACACGAATCCCGCCGCACCATCATCTCCCCGTAGCAGTAGATTCGCCTCCTCGCTCCCAATCTCACGTACAAATATATTGCGCCAACGAATCTCCCCTCCGTGCGTTTGCAAGTGAATCGGTCCCGTTGCCGGCAATGGCTTCTCACGCGATTGATCCCAAAAATTCTCCATCACCGCACCATCCACCACCATCGCATCGTTTAGCTCCACCCACGTCCGACTCCCCAGCTGAATGACCTCCACCTGGTTCCATTCCCCAAATGAATTGTCTGCGAGAACCAAAGGATCCTGTCCCGGCGTCCCGGGACGGTTGTTCCAAAGACCCCCGGAACCCTTGTCAGCCCCCTTGTCCCATTTGCCACCCTTCTCGGTCGTATCCCAAATCTGAACCTGTGGCGTCCCTCGCAGGTAAATCCCGCTGTCTGCCAAAGGTACGGTCTTGTATTCCACCAGAAACGCAATGTCGCCAAAATCTTCGTCCGTCGTCGCATATGGCCCATTCCCATCATTCACCAATTCATCACCTTCCACCCGCCAATGCGCCTCGAACGCCGCCTGCTGGGCCTCTAGCGCAGCCGCCCGCTCTCCCTCGTCTTCAATCTTCGCCAATTGATGGGGTTGATTGCCATGCCACCCTTCCAGATCCTTTCCGTTAAACAAAGAACGATACCCCTCAGCAAAGTCTGATGCCCCTAGAAAGCTGATGCAAGAGAAGGAAAGAATGGAAAAAATAACCAAATAAAAGAGTTTTGCGTGCATCTTGATGAAACGATTCAACCCCAGCCTTTTCTTCGCTGTTCCCAACCAGACGAGGCCCTAAACTGCCACCCATGAAACCCCCCGACCCGATTTCCCGCCGTTCCGCCTTCCG
>JBCDBW010000136.1:0-10225 GCA_039182965.1 Verrucomicrobiota bacterium | reverse complement strand
CCACACGGTTGCACCATGCAGAAACTGAGACCAGACCCTAAAGCTCTTCGTCCAATCCAGCAACCCTCTTCCTGTTTCCACCAATCCAAAACTTGCATCTCCAATAATTCTCGATCAAATTAGTCGAGAATAATGAAGGTCTCCAAGAAAGCCGAATACGCCCTCCAAGCCGTCCTGGCCATCGCTCGGGCCCCCAAACACCCACCCATCCAAATTCAGGAACTCGCCGACGCCGAGCATATCCCCGTCAAATTCCTCGAACAAATCTTGCTCACCCTCAAAAAAGGTCAGCTCCTGCAAAGTAAGCGCGGCGTTGGCGGGGGCTACCAACTCAATCGCGCCCCGTTTGAAATCTCAGTCGGTGACGTGATTCGTTTGATCGATGGTGAATTCATCCCCATCGATCGCGTCGCGGAAGGCTCCTCGAATTGCGCCCTCACTCATTTCTTTACGCAATTGCAAAAAATCGTCGATCATCAATTGGACAATCATAGCATCGAAGACTTGCTGGCGATGGAACGTCCCAAAGACGCCCTCGCGTTCGAAATCTAACGGGCCTCGCTCGCCGCATCTCGCTCTCGCATCCACCGAGCCCCTACGAAAATCAACCAGGGCACATTGATCAGGTAAATCGCGATCAATTCCATATTGGTCGCGAAGTGGAGTGCCATGATCCGACTGATGGTAAGGTGGAACACCACAAGGGTCATCCCGATAATGCTTCCCCACGTCCTTCCCAACATCGCGACGGGCGCTAGAAACTCTAGCAGCAACCCCAATCCTAGGAAGGCCCGGCATAAGTCCGGCGACGCCAGGAATAAATCCCCGATTCGCACTGATAAAGTGGCGAACCACCCGTCGATCTCAGCAAAGATCTCCTGAAGCCAAGTTCGCGGCTCTTCCTTGGGCACACCCAACCGATTGTAATATTCGGACATCCTCGTCTTCTCCATCTGCACCGGAAAATATTTCGAGTCTTTGACCCACTCCCCCCGCGAAGCCACGACTTTTGTAATCGCCGTCACCAAGTACGTCGCCACGATTGCCTGCTTCGACCAATGAGTAATCGTCCGCTGGATCTCCAATCGACTCCCCCGGCGCTTCGCTACCGCTGCATACCCCGCATAAACCACCTGCACGAGCAAAACCAAACCCAAAAGCTGCGTCGTATGCTTGGCGACCCCCTGCGACAGCTCCAGTGTCAGGGGACCAATTAGCCAGAAACAGACGATCACCAATGCTATGAACCGAAGTCGATCTGCCACATATAGAGCAAGTGCTACGATCAACATCCATCGCCCTAGCCCCAGCAACAAATGGCGGTCCGCAAAGAATCTCAGGTCAAAAAAACGAGCTAGGCCCATCGGATCAGGCTGACCTTGGAGCCCACCCACGCCCGCTGGCAGTCCCATAAAGGTCCCGTATACCACAAATGCAAAAAACAACCGCATCAATAGCATCTCCCAGCTCTCGTACGCGACCGCCCGACAACACCCCACACAACAACACCGACGAACCTCACTACCCCCCATCACACTACTCCACCGTCGCAATATGCACAGGCGCGCTCACAATCTCCCGGTCCTCATACCGCAAACCCACTACATGGAAATTCAATGGCCGATACTGATACAACTCAGGACGCGCGTGTTCCTTGCAGTTTTCAATGAGCCAACGCAGCGTGTATTCACCCGCCGGCCGGCACTGTTCCGGAGTCATAAACTGAAAACCCCTTATTTCCACCCCCTGCGCTTCCAAACCCTCACGCACTTCTTCCAACTTGCCTTGATAAGCCTTCTTCAACGCGGACGTCCGAATCGAAGTGATCTCTTCAATCGGAATCGGCTCATGGTTCGCATCAGCCACATAGACATAGTAACTATTGCGGGAAAAACTCGAATACATGGGGAAATGCGAAAATGGAAAATTCTCCCGCAACAGAAGACATAGCACCACTAGCACCGCCACCACCTTTAACGGCATCCATCCCAGAAACGCTCTCGCTTTGTCCACAATATTCGACATGATTCTCGATTGATAATCCTACCCTATCGAACCTCTCTCCAATGACAAGCCGCCACCTTCACCCATGAGCGACCTCTTTGATCCCGACGACACTGCACCATCGGACGCCGAATCTACGTCGTCAAAACGCTATGCCGCCATCCCCTTGGCAGCTCGTATGCGCCCGACGCGGCTCGAGGAATTCGTCGGCCAAAAACACATCCTCGGCAATGACAAACTGCTCCGTCGAGCTATTGAAGCCGATCGCTTCTCGTCTCTCATCTTCTACGGGCCTCCTGGCGTCGGTAAAACATCCCTCGCCGAAATCATCTCCCATCACACCAATTCCAGGTTCGTAAACCTCAGTGGCGTCGAAAGCAATGTCGCCGAAATTCGCAATGCTACCGACGCCGCTCGCACTCGCCTTACCCTCCATGGCACTCCTACTACGCTCTTCGTCGACGAAATTCATCGATTCAACAAGGCGCAGCAAGACGTGCTTCTCCCACACATCGAACGCGGCACCGTCCGCTTCATCGGCGCGACCACTCACAACCCATTCTTCTACATCAATAGCCCACTTGTCTCCCGGTCCATGGTCTTCCAACTCGAGCCCATCGACAACGAAGACCTGATGGACCTCGGACGAAACGCCGTCTCCGATGATGAGCGTGGCCTCGGTGAACTCAATGTCGAACTGAGCGAGGAGGCTCTCAATCACCTCGTCATCCGCTGTGACGGCGATGCACGGAAACTCCTCAACTCCATCGAACTCGCCGTCATTACGACCCAACCGAATGAAGACGGGATTACCCATATTGACCTCGCCGTCGCAGAAGAATCCATCCAGCAGAAAACAATCGTCTATGACGGAGACGGAGACGCCCACTACGATACGATCAGCGCCTTCATCAAATCCATGCGCGGAGGAGATCCGGACGCCGCGGTCTACTGGCTCGCCAAAATGCTCTACGCCGGCGAAGACATTCGCTTCATTGCCCGACGCATCGTCATCGCCGCCAGCGAAGATGTCGGCCTCGCCGACTCAAATGCCCTTCGCGTGGCGATTGCCGCCCAACAGGCAGCCGAATTCATCGGTATGCCGGAAGGCCGTATCCCACTCGCTCACGCCGCCATCTACGTCGCCACGGCACCGAAGAGCAACTCCGCCTACAAAGCCATCGACGCCGCTACCCGAGATATAAAAGAAGGTCGCACGCTTGCGATCCCCGTCCATCTCCGCACCAAAACACGAAAGAAACTGGCCGAATCGTCAGGCGCAACGAAGAACGAAACCGAATACAAGTATGCCCACGACTATGAGGACGCCTTCGTCCCACAAGCCTATCTCACCGAAGGACGCCGCTACTATTTCCCCTCACATCACGGCCTGGAACAAAGAATCGCAGAGCGCCTCGACCATTGGCAAAAGCAATTCAAGAGCGAATCGAATCCCCCTAACTCCCCCGTGGGTCCAACCAGTTAGTAAGTATTAATTGATTTTCTCTTGATCTTAAGTTGCCAGCGATTACATTCTCAGAACATGCGTTCGATCTCCGGCGCGCCTCTCTTTCTCGATACAAAGACTCTCGCCGCCCTCGATCGCCTCCGCGTCATACTCTGGCCACCCGTCAACGCTCCACCGAAAATAAAAAAACCAACGGAGCCAACCCGCAATGTCTAGTCTTAGGGATACACGCGTCGTCAGCCATATCGCCCGCTCCCTCAGCGACCAATTCACCGTCCGTCGTGCCAATTCCATCAACGTCACCGCTAATCTCGCCAAGCTCACACTCGACGTCGAATTCCGCCACCACTGCCCCGCAACAGGACTGTTCTGCGGTATCATGGATCCCCTGTGGGAAGTCGGCCTCGGTTTCCACGTCAATTACCAAACCGGTGAGGTCGTCGATCTCATAAACGGACAGGGTGTCATCGCCTACCTCAACCACGCACCGCTTCCTGAAAATCGCCTCACCTTCCTCCACCTCGATATCGACAAGTTTGGCCCCAACCTCATCAGCATAATCGAAATCGGCAACGAACGTATCCTCTACCCCGCCCTCCAACTCCACGGACGAACCAGGCTTCAGGCCCTTCTCGGTTCCGCACCCGCCGACTGTCCCGCCACCCAATTCGGCAAAGCTAGACTCCGCGTCGAAGCTAAATAAGCATCTTTCCACCCATCCCGCCGCCCCCGCTCGCACCCAAAGAATCGTCTTGGTTTTCCGTTAGTGAGAGGCCAGATTATCGGCGATGTCTGACCCTGACGCCCGAACCGAAGAAAAACTGACTCGCGCCGTCGAGACTCAGGACGATTCGAGCATCAAGGAACTCGCCGAAGACCTTCACCCCGCCGATCTCGCCGAATTCCTCGTCGATCTCCCGGAGCAGGAAAAAGACACACTCCTCACCGCCCTCCCGGAAGAGACAATCGCCGACGCTGCCGAGCACCTCTCCGCCACAGAGGTGGACGAAACACTCGCCAAGCTTCCCACCGACAAACAGCGCGAAGTCCTCGACGACCTCCCCGATGATGAACTCGTCGACCTCCTCCAAGAGGTCCCGGAACCGCGGCAGGAAAAATACATTTCCCTTCTCTCCGAACCCAAACGGGCCGTCTCAAGTGACCTCCTCCAATACCCGGAGACTACCGCCGGCGGCCGCATGACCACCGCCCTCGCCACCGTGCAGCCCGATATGACCGTTCGGGATGCGATCGATTCCCTCCGCCAAATCCGCGAATCCACCGAGATTCTCTCCCGCATCTTCGTGGTCGACGATGCCCAACGTATCCTCGGTAAAATCAGACTGCGCGACCTGACATTCGCCCCACGGGGCACACTCGTCCGAGATATTATGGACGACGACACGACTGCTATCGAGGCCACCGCTGATCAGGAGGAAGCCGCGCAAATGGTGGCAAAATACGACCTCATGCTCCTCCCCGTGATCAATCAAAAACATCAACTCATTGGCGTCATCACCCACGATGATGCCATCGAGATCCTCGAAGAAGAATCAACCGAAGATATGGAGAGACTGTCAGGGATCACACCTGGCGGCGAAGACGAAGACTACCTCCAGATCCCGGTCATAGGACACTTCAAGAAGCGCTTCCTCTGGGTGCTCGCGCTCGCCCTCCTCGCCCTCCTGTCCGGGTGGGTCCTCCTCGAGAACGAAGAGGTATTCAAGCCATTCTACGTCCTCTCCCTCTACCTTCCTATGGTCGTCGCTGCAGGAGGAAACACCGGCGCCCAATCGGCCACCGCTGTGATCCGCGCTATGGCCCTGGGAGAACTCGACTCCGGCTCATTCCTCCGGGTCATTTGGAAAGAATTCCGCATCGGCGTCATCATCGGAACACTCCTCGGCGTATGTATCGCCCTTCAAGTTCGCTTCCTCCTCCCGGCTTCAATCGCCGATATTACTGATATCTCCATGCCGATGATTGCCGCTATCGTCGGGATTTCTCTCACCGTTCAGGTCACTAGTTCCACACTCTTCGGCGCACTCCTTCCACTCGTCGCAAGAACACTCCGCCTCGATCCCGCCGTCGTCGCCTCCCCCGCCATCACAACACTCGTCGACGTCAGTGGCATGGTCATCTACTTCGGAGTCGCGAAATATCTCCTCGGACTCTGAAAACGCCTCATTCGGGCAGTTCCAAGGCAGCAATCTCAGACATGATCAGGTCACTAATCGCCTGATACCTATCCTTCCCGCTCCCTTCAACTTCCACCTTAGAAAAATCAATCGGCTCCCCCACCATCAACGTGATCCGGCTCGGCCGCGGAAACCTTGCCCCCTTCGGCAACGCCTCATATGCCCCAAACAACCGGACCGGAAGCACGGGAACCTTGCTCTTGGCAACAAGCAAACCCACTCCCGCTTGCCCCGGCTGTAATTCACCATCTAAGGTCCGGCTTCCCTCAGGAAAAATCAATACCCTCCCCCCCTCTTTCACCGCTCGCAAGATTCCACGTATCCCCACCATGTCAGGCTTCTCCTGATCCACCGGAACGGTGTTCATATTGCGATATAAGTATTCCGTGACCGGACCCTTGATCAACGTCTTGCGCGCTAGGTAGGTCAACTCGTTCTTGAAAGCACAACCAATCATCGGCGGATCAATGAAGCTCGCATGATTGCTCACAATAATCCCAGGCCCCTCTTCGATCAGCCGCTCACGATTAATAACGCGATAGGAATAAAAGCCATACCCGATGACTTTGGCCAAGGTATGCCCAACTCGGTAAACCCACGTCATGCCGCCCCCTCTTCGATAGGCAACCCCTTGCTTTCCAAGGTCTGCACGATCTCATCTACCACTTCTTCAATCGTCATCTCAGATGAATCGATCACTACCGCACCATCGGGGACCGTCAACGGCGACGTCTTCCGCGATGAGTCAAGCTTGTCCCGCTCGGCAATCTGGTCCAAATACCCCTCCTGGGCTCGTCGCGCATTTCGAACTTCCTCCGAAGCATCTATATAGAACTTGTAAGGCGTGTCGGGAAACACCACCGATCCAATATCCCTGCCCTCCATGACCAAATTGTCCAAGCTGGAATAGGCATGCAGTTTCTCGACCAACTTCTCTCGAACTTCCGGGATCGCCGAATAACCCGATACACTGGCGTTCACCCTCTCCGAACTAAGATGAGGCGTCGGATCGCATCCATCAATCGTCAATGATGATGCACCATCATCGACCCCACATACGATCTCCATGCTCTCGATCAGTCGAATCACTTCACATGAATCACTCGCCGGCACACCCCGTTCGAGCAAACACCAGCTCACACCGCGATACAATGAACCCGAATTGACATAGAGATAGCCCAATCGCCGCGCCAAACCGCGAGCCACACTGCTCTTCCCGGAGGCAGCCGGGCCATCAATCGCAATGGCTATCCAGGGTTGCTCGGGTTGCTCCATGCCTAACCCTTCTCAATTCCGTTGCCGTCATCCCCACCAACCGAGCCTTCACTATCGCTGTCACTCTCCGATAACTCGGCATCTGCATTCGTTTTCCGCTTCGCCTCGTCCGCTAGCTTCGAAGAAGCAAACTTCTTCAGTGTGTCCTCGAACCCAGGATATGAAATATCAATGCACTCTGCCCCCTCCACCACGGTTTCCCCATCAGCAAACAATCCCGCAATCGCAAATGCCATCGCAATCCGATGATCCCCATAGCTCGGCACGCGTGCCCCTCGAAGACGATTTCCTCCTTCGATCCTCAACCCGTCATAAGACTCCTGCACCATAACCCCCATCGCTCGCAGATTGTTCGCAACCGCAGTAATCCGATCCGTCTCTTTCACCCGTAACTCATGCGCATCACGAATTCGCGTTTCGCCACTCGCTAAGGCCGCGGCGACAGCAAGAATTGGCAACTCATCAATCACGTTGGGAATCTCATCACCCGAAACTTCAGTCCCCGTCAAATCCCCACCCTTCACTTCCAACGCCCCAAAAGGCTCTCCCTGCTCGCGCTCGTCAACAACCTCAGAAATCTGAGCCCCCATCCGAATCAACACGCGTAAGATCCCCGTTCGCGTCTTGTTCAAACCGACATCTTGTACCAGCAGTCGCGAACCCGCTTGCGCCGCAGCCGCCACCACCCAAAATGCCGCACTCGAAATATCACCAGGCACTTTAAAGTCCCGCGACTCCGGAATCTGCCGCCCCCAGATCACCACGTCATTCTCGTTGCGCGCAGTCTTGACCAGGAAATAATTCAACATCCTCTCCGTGTGATCCCGCGTCTCAGCCGGCTCCGTCACAATCGTCTTTCCGGACGTCTGCATCCCCGCAAACAAGACCGCACTCTTCACCTGCGCACTCGCCACCGGCAGCAAATAATGCACGGGCTCTAGCTCCCCACAGTTTAGGGATAATGGCGCACACTCTCCCCCACTTCCCCGCGCATTTATCTTGGCACCCATTTTCGACAACGGCTCGACAATTCGCTTCATTGGTCGCGTCAGCAACGATTCATCACCCGTCAGCTCACAAGCAAACGATTGCGCCGCCAGAATTCCAGACATCAATCGCATGGTCGTTCCTGAATTACCGCAATCAATCGGCTCGCTCGGACACGATAATTTTCCTTTTCTCCCATGCACACGTAGCGCAGTCGGCCCCAGCCCTTCCGCCTCCGAGACCACGTCAATCTGCACCCCCAATGATCGCATCGCCTCCACGGTCGAAAGACAGTCTTCACTCGGCAAAAATCCCTCAATCAAACAGGGCCCGTTCGACAATGCCGCAATCATCACCGCTCGATGCGATATGCTCTTGTCACCAGGCACCGTCATTTCCTGAGAAATGATTTTGCCACGCTTGACCCTCAGCTCAGCCATATCTCTCTACTCCTTAATGCCTTCTAACCCGTCCCGCATCTCCTTCGCGTGACTCAGAAACCAACGCAGGCCTTCTTCATCTTTCCGCTCCAAAATTGCAAGCATTTCGCTCAATTCGTCCTGAAAGTCCACCATCGACTCCATCACGGCCTCACGGTTCTCCAACAAAATTTCCGACCACATTTCCGCCGGTCCCGCCGCGACACGCGTGCTGTCGCGCAAGCCATTGCCCGCCAATTCCCCCGCTCCTCCACACAATGCCACCCGCACCAAAACAGATGCCACAGCATGCGGAAGATGACTCACCCGCGCCACCGCTCGATCATGCTCTAGTGCCCCCATCTTCACCACACGCGATCCCAAGGCTTCCCAAAACGCGGTAACCCGTCCCACCGTCTCTTCGTCCCCACCCACTCTCGGCGTCACAATACACACCGCCCCGTGAAAAAGATCCGCCCGTGAATGGGCCCATCCCGTCTTCTCCGACCCCGCCATAGGATGGCAAGGCACAAATGAGATACCAGCTTCCTCAAACACCGGTGCCACGTCCACCATCACGCGTGCCTTCACACTTGCAATGTCGATCACGACCCGCCCCGGAATAGCATCTGCTTCCTCCAGAAAATCCACGACCCGCTCACCCAATTCACGCATGACACCGACCGGCGTCGCTAACACGATTAGATCCGCACCTGAAAGCACTTCACCCAGATCAGTGGTTGCCATGAGTTCCACTTCGCCACCCCAATCGCCTGCTAAAACCTCGTCCACCCCACTCGATCGCCGACCCCAAACTCTCACCGCGTCCGCAAGCCCACCTCGCATGACCGCCTTCGCGATCGAGCCGCCCAATAACCCGGGTCCTAATATAGCAATCCGCTTCAATCTCCCCGAACCCTACCGCGATCTCGCGCTCACTCCACTCGGAATTTCCCGCCTCAAACCCCTCAGGCGACTCACGGAACCAAAATCGGCTCACTGCTAAAGGGATCCTTGATCTTGGTCCCCGGAGGCAAGGTTCCCATCGACCCATCGGGATTCTCCACCCGGATGTCGATATATCCCCCATTCGGATTGTGCGGGCTATACAAAAACCCCGGCTTGCCCGGCACCGGAGTGCCGTATTTGGCTTTGCCACCGCTGGAGGCGGTATTACCTCCTGCCGCCTGATTGCTTCCACCCCCACCCGCACCACCACGCTCACCACGGTTATCCATAGTCGCTCCCCCGGTCGGGTCCTGATCCGTGGCCGCCATGGCATCCCCATCCACCGATGCCATCCCGTCTGGATCCCCCATTTGATTCTCCGCCAATTGCCGCTGCTCCTCCTGCTGACGAGCTTGCTGCTGTTCCCAGGTCGTGCCCGGATCGTTCGGGCTATGCGTTCCCCCATGCCCGTATCGAGGCGCTTGCGCCGCACTACTCCCATAAGGATCATTCGGTGAGACGTATGGCTCACAGGCTACCAGCCCGAAACCAAACATCATTAACAATGGAGTCGCTAAGCGGAGATTCATAATAGTTCCCGACCAATAATAACTAATTTTACCTGAAAATATGAGGAACTTAGGCTGAAAATCAAGGACCGAAACCGGTTCCTCAATAAATAACGCCTTCAATGGGCAATCAGGCCAATGAAAATTCCCGGCCCACGCACAATTCAAGGCCCAATCCTCAGTTCCCCGGCTTGATCTCGCGAAAATCGCCGTCATACCGCCGGACAATCCGCTTCAAATCCGACCGCTCATCATCCCTCATCTCAAAGCCAATAAAATGAATCGGCACCACCCCACCTTCCGCCGACTCCTCCAACACCTTCACCTTCTTGCCCAATTCATCATAGGGCACCTTTT
>JBCDBW010000135.1:0-10371 GCA_039182965.1 Verrucomicrobiota bacterium | reverse complement strand
GGGCAAAAGCAACCCCTCTGAACAAATCACCCACTCCCCCGCGCCGGACGCGACAATTCTTCCTCCCGCACCGATACCCACGCCCGAGGTCCCAAGCCCGGATACTCAAACACCCCACTCCCATACACCAGCGTCTTCCGCTGCGGACAATCCGTCTGCAAGCGCATGTCCAACTTGAAACACTGACCGTCAAACTTCAGCCCACAACGCAACAGCAACGGCCCCCGCTCATCCACGCCAGACGTGTATCCATGACTCGACTCCGTCCGCACGCCGCAATGATACAAGCCACTGCTCAACTCCGACGCCCGGCCGTGCGTATTCACCCGAACAAACATAAAATCATCGCCTTCCTGATTCCCGATCCGAACTTCAAGAACCCGCTCGTGATTCGCTTCATTGTGGACCGCAAAGCGATCCATGTAAGAAGCCGGGGGTGTCAAATCAATCATCTCATCAAATCGCTTTGCTTTCGGAGCATTCCCGTTAAACCCGATAAACTCGGGACCCCTTGCCGGCGGGATCATCCACCGCATGCCCGCCTGCGCCCGTCCCATGGCTTCCGCTCGCTTTATCAATTCCTCGCGCAACCGCAACACCTCCCCGTATCCGTTCTGGTTCGCCGTCGCATCCGCTTTTCCATTCGCATCGTCCGTGCCATTTCGCT
Source organism: Verrucomicrobiota bacterium (assembly GCA_039182965.1). Classification (GTDB taxonomy): domain Bacteria; phylum Verrucomicrobiota; class Verrucomicrobiia; order Verrucomicrobiales; family DEV007; genus JBCDBW01. The sequence goes on along the minus strand of JBCDBW010000135.1, from coordinate 9,704 downwards.
CGCTAGCGTCGTCCGTCAACCGCTTGTCAGTGGAGGCCAATCCCCCCAGCGGCGGCTCCGTCACCCCAACCATCCCCGAACCGGTTCCCTCTCGACTCTCCACCGCCCGCGCCGCCCGTATCAAACGCTGCAATTCGGCATTCGCCGCCTCCGCCGATTCCATCTCCACCCGATCACCCTGCATCGCGACATCAGCTTCTGGTATGACCACCCTCCCTCGACGCCCGAAAATCGCTGCCCCCGGATCACTCCCAGCCGATAAAGAAAAATTTGAAGAATCAGATTGGCCTAACTCCATGCTCCCAAAATTCACACCTGAGTATGAATAATCGAGATTGTATGAGAATTATATAAAATGTCAATGCCTATTAAAGGCCTCTCCCCATTCCTTGCCTCCCCGATAGTGGCGAGCGCCCCGCTACACCGCCATTTTTATCCAGTCCAACTCCCTGCTGCACCCCTAGTCGATCGAATTCTCTGTCTGAGCCGGAGGATAATTCGAAGAAGATACACAAATATCCCTCCCACAAGGATCACAACTGACACTAAAATTGTCGACCGCCTGCGCGCCCAAAAGGTATTGCAATAATATCCTTCGTTAATCCCCGCCCAGTTTGAAATGTCATCACCCTCGCGAACCTGGTCCACTCCATCCGAACCGGAAGACTAAATATCCACGCTTCGATGAGTCCCAGGTATTCGACACTCAAATCGTCTTCCCCAGCCGTCGACACAGTAGTTTTCTAGATCGTATTCACTCACCATTCCCTCATTCGCAAGTTCAGACCACACTTGTGTTTCGTGCGGATAGTCGCCGAATTCCGCCTTGTAGGTATCCAACGCAAGCTCAGTGACAGTTATGTTAGTTAATGTTTGACCTGATTTTGTAGACTCGCCAAAAACGTCTCCCATCAACAAAAGTGAGACGACTACAATCAGCGCGAAGCGTCGCCACAACCTTCTCATGCCATCATCTTCACAACTCGCTTTTCACACAGGAAACAGTTTCGCCATCAACGTCTTCGCCGCATCCCCCTGCTCGCCCGAGCAATAAAGCAATACGTTCGCCCCTTGCTCACGAATCAAAAACTCGATCCCCTGATCTTCCAACGCACTCAACGCCCGCCGCAACCCAACCCCGTCAAAATTTCCCAGAAATACCAAATCATCACCCCCCTCAGCAGCCTCATCCAAAGGCGAATGCTCCCAATCCGGATGGGTCCTCCAGGTCAAATCACCACGCCGATACAAGTTCGCAATTTCAACGGCCAACGGCACTCCCATCGCCTCTTTAAAGCAATAATGCGCCTCCAATCCGCCTGCCTGGTATTCGAGAGCAAAGCCCTTCTCCACCATCGACCACGTCCCCTGCAAATAGTTCGTCTCATCCTCCGATAACACAAAATATCCCCCGTCCGCCAAGGTCACTTCCCGAAGCACCTCACCAAAATCTTCAGGCAAAGGATCCACCGGATGATAAGCAGTCGATAAGTGAAGCTCCATAATCAACTTTTGCAGTACGTTATATCTCCTCCCTTCGCAATGCATATCGCAGAGAAGAAACGCCCGCCCCTTCAGTCCGCCAGGATCAATGCCTTTTCATCAGCCTTCAGCGAACTCCGCCGAATCGCCTCACGAGCTTCCCTTTCATCCGATCGCTTCCAGATCTCATAAACCTTCGCCAGACTCTCCCCCCGCAAGCCCGAATCTCCAATTCGCTGCGCCTGTTCAAAAGCCAGGGCCGTCTCGGAAAATCGCAACTGTCCCACCACTGTCGCAATCGCACTATCATGCCCTTTGCTCGGAGACAGTTGATCAATCCATCCTACCACGCCAGCAACATCGGTTTGCACCCACGACGAAGCCACCTTCTTCAGCGCCAAGACTTGAAAGTCACTCTCGGGAAGAGATGTGACAAACGCCATCGCTTTGTCAGGACTCAGTGCCATCCATCTTCCCAAGGCCGCTTCCGCCGTTTCTATCTGCAACGCCGACGGCAAGCTCGCCGCCCACTCGATTGCAGCAACCGGATCTTCCGTTGCCCATGCCGCCGCCACGCCTCCCGTCAAATCCCCATTGATCTTCTCTGGCGTCTCCTGAATCACTTCTTCGATCACTCCCGCGAGGATACCAACATGTTGAGCGAGCTCAGAATCGCCCAAATAAGGCACAGGATCGTCAGGATCGCGCGCTGAAAACCAGCTCCGTAACGCCTCTGCATCGGAAAAAGGTAGACCCCCGCGCCGCGCTTCATCACGGAATCCTGCCTCCTCAAGAGCCCGCTTGGTAGCTCTTCTAATCTCCTCATAACGAGGATGATCACCGTCAAGTTCTCCTGTAAGAACGCGCGCCTGATTGCTGAAAATAGATTTCTCCTGCCCCGATTCAACATGCATTTCCATCAACCACTGAGCGATAAAATCAGCATCCGCTTCCGCGCCACCAAGAGCAAATCCGCGAACCACCCAGCTGTAGTCGTCCGTCGCCATACCGTCCGCCGTCAGTCTCTCCAGTGCCGCCCCCGTATCCTCCGCTGCCCACGCCCAAAAAAGCGTGCCCAACACGACATTCCTCTTGGACCCCGCAATATTTCTCAACACCCATGCCAAAGCCGCTTCCGGATCCTGCTCCGCCCATCGATCAACGATGGAATGAGCGAGACCGGCTTTCAGATCGTTTGCAGGAATGTCCTGAATCATGCGCGCAAAATACTCCGGCTCTTGCGCCTCAAAATCGAATGCTATTGAAGCACTCCTCGGCCGATATCCAAATCGACTGACCAAAAGTTCAAATAGCTCATCAAAGTCCCGCACCCCTTCATTCAATGCGCTTGTCAGGACGGTCTCGCAAAATTCTTCCCGAAACTTACCTTCAATTCCGGACGTCACCTCAATCCTCTCAGCTAGATTCAACGTCGCATGCCAATCAGTTTGTGCCCATCGCGCCAAAAGCTTCCAAGCCAGTTCAGGGACGCGTAAGTCCAGCGCCCTCTGCACTCCACCCTCGGGATCCATCGCAACCCACTCCGCAACCAAAGTATGCTGGGCATCTTCATCGCCCTCATATCCCCGAAACAGCTCCAGATACTCCGCCCCACTCCGCCCACGCACCATCTCCCCCACGCCTGCAGAGCCAAAACCCCGCACCTCTGCCGCTCCGCTAATCTCCTCCCGGCCCAGTCGGCTTGATGAACCCCATTCCCGACTTCCTAAGGCATACCCGACCACAAAAACGAGACAACTCAAAACGATGACGATTAATCGCTCCATAACATCAGGGAAAAAACAACTCCTCCAAGCGCATCCGATCAGCCGCTCCAATGCCGGCAGCCTCCCCAACCACTTGCCACGCTAATTCCGGATCCCGCTTCACCCACCGCTTCACAATATCGTCCAGCACCGAACGCCGCCGCTTTGCGTCCGAAATTTCAGCCGCCCAGACCAGTGCCGCTTCCGGATCATCGTCCCTCGCATACCGCACGACTTCAAAGATACCCTCGTCCCGAACCAACCCTCTCCTCTGATTTCGTAACCAGGTCGTCGCCTCTGCGGCGTCTTCTTGCAACCAATGCCGCATCAAACCCGATACCGCATCCGCGCGCTCTCTTTCAACCGTCAGCCCATCCACCCAAACCAAGGCTACCGAAAGGTCATCCTTCGCAAATTCTCCCGCCAAGTTATCAAATACATGTCCCGGTCGCTTCTCTTGAGGCAATGTTTGCAGCACTTCAAACACTTCCTGCGGCGGCAGACTCCTCACAGCGGTCTGGACAAATCGGTAAAGAAAACTCTCGTACTCACCCCTTTCAAAATCGGCCGCTTTCGCAAACTCAATCGCCCTTCCACTATCTGCCACGCTGAGGTGATTCAGCGCCCCGCGCTGGAACACAACCCGATCTTCCCGAGAAACCAAGGTGTCAGCATAGGCCCAAGCCGCGTCGAAGTTGTCTCGTGCAACCCCTTCCGCCAAGACTTTCAACGCAACTCCCCTCGATTTCGAATCCGCTATCTCCTCATCAATCCAAGCAACCGCCAGCCGAGGGTCACTCGAACCCCAATTCCCAAATAGCGCGTCTCGCGTCTGCGATCGCGCCGATTCACTTTCGATCTCAGCCAATATGCCCAACGCCAGATGAGAATCACGGATCCCTTCAACCATCGCTTTCGCCACATCTGCCTGCCACGTCGAAGGCACCACTTCATTGACCCAACGCACAGCCGTCTCACGATTCTCCATCGCAATCGCCTTCGCAATCTCTCCATAGGAAGCAGCACCAGATCGCATTCTCGCTATCGGCGCGAGCAACCGTGCCGCCGCCCCCGCTGCCGCATCAAAATCCGAAAGGGCAAGCTGCCCCAAAACCCCGCTGATGGCTGCCGATCTCGCCGAAGGCGACTCAATGCCCTCCGCCCACCGTAAGGCCGCCTTCCCATCCCGCTTCGCCCAGGCGATCCCAACCTCAACCAATGCCTCGTCACGCGCCCAATACCCAAGTTCCAATGCCTCCACCGCTGCCCGCTCCGGATCAATCGTCGCAAGCGATTCAACCGCCCTAACATAAGCGTACGAACTGGTTTTCGTGCCTAACGCTATCAGCCCATTGGGATCGATCTGTGCCAACTCATTGAGAAATAGATTGATCAAAGTCCAGCGCACTTCCCGATCCTCTAACGCCTGTATCTGCGCAAAATACTCTCCGGCATTCCCATCAGCCATCGCTCGGCACAACAAACGTCGCAATAAATCGTCGTTCCGCTCCTGCACATAAGACAACGCGCCATCCAAATCCTCCGCCACCCAGCGTCGACACAATGCTCGCACCGCCAAGAATTCATCAAACCGCTCCTCAAACCCTCTTTTCCACTTTTCCCACAACCTCGGAAAATCCCTCACCTCGGCACCCACGACCTCCTCCATCAAAGCAGACTCCTCTCTCGCAACGACAAATCCCCTTACCCCCTCACCCGACCTTGCAACTCTCCCAATCACCCGCCCCGGTTCATTCGTATCCACCTCACCAGTACTTCCCCCGGGAAAATGCCTCCCCGCCAACACACCGGCCCCAAGAGCTACAATCAGCGCCACAATAGCTCCCGGAGACAGCACACCCTTCACCTCATCACCCTAACGTTCCCCATTGCCAAGTGTCAAACCACCCTCGCAGCCCACTCAATCGCCCCTTCGTTCATCCCTTCAGCTCTCCCACTGAACAATCGCAGGCCACACGCACCGGGACCAACCTCGTGTCTCAAAAAGCGCAGCACGTCCGCGCCCACTCCGCCATCCTTCCACCAAACCTGCCTCCTATCGCCGCCACCTCATCATCACAATTCCTCACGCCCCGTGATCGTCGCCCGCACATCCCCCACAAAGATCGCCGCCCGAATCTCCAACGGCATCCGAAACTCATCATCCGATACCCAAATGGTCCCCTTCTTGAACTTCTTGTGCTCCTCCAGTTCCATCGTCTTCCGGTGAATCTTCTTGATCCGGACATCCACCTTGATCGCCGGCACTTTCCCAATCTTCGACTTGTGCACCTCACGACCCAAAACTCGAAACGTCACCAAATACGCCGAATCATACGGCACAATCATCACCGTCGCCTCATCCCCATCCGCCAAATCCAAACTTCGTAAAAACAAAATCGCCGACGCAATGTCATGCATCCGCGGAATCACAATCGAATACGACTTCGGCTCCGGCGCTTCACCCATTTTCTTTTTCTTGTACTCCTTCGCCCGAGTATAACGCACCCCCTTGTCCACAAACGATGTCTCCACCGTCGTCACTTCCTTCCCATCCTCCTCGACAAACTTTAAGCCCATCGGCTCCCATCCCTCCGGTTTCACCCTCGATCCCATTTCAAAATCATATTCCCACAGGGCCCGCGCCAATCCCGTGCTCTTACCCGTCGCCGTCGCTTCAACCAATTCCCCACCCTCCCCCGGTAACTCAATCCGCACATCCAATTCCCCCGCCTTGATGATCCCGTTCCAGCTCAAATTGTATTCCAACTCCACCCCTCGCTCCAATCCATGCACCGCCTCCCCCTCAAACGTCACTCGGTCCCACCACTCGGCCTCCCCACTAGTCCCCACCGGCGCTGGCGGTCGCAACACAACTTTCTCTTCCGCCCACACCCCGCCCCCGCTTATCATCATCAGCGTCACCACTCCCCATACCCATGCCCGCCAAACCCGTTCGCAAAACGGAAACCCAAACCACACTCTGGGACACAACGTCGACATCGATTGAAAGGGTGCCCGCCCGCGCCGGCCCTCAGCGTCTCCACTGCGGTGCCGTCTTCACGGAACGGTTCATCCAGTATCTCACGGAATTCTGGATTGCCAACCATCATCAAAACGCCGATCTCATCCTCACCTTCGAATACGTCGCCTGCATCGAAGGCCCCCGCGCCGGACAATCCTGGCACGAACTCCATTGGCTGCCCCCTACCGCCGCGAATCCCGGTGAGCAATTCCTCTTCGACGACACCCCTTGCCTAATCCCCCGCCAAACCCAAAAAGCCCTCAAAAACAAAACCACCCACTACCACCAGTCTCAAATCCAAATCACCTGAATCTTGCCCCGAGATCACCCCCCCACTCCTGAAACGCCCCACCCTTCCCACCACCCGATGGGGCCGAGCGTGCGCCCTTCGTAGCTCTAGCAAAGAACGGTGCCCTGCTCGCCCGCTCCCTCACGCTCAGAAACAAAACAACCATCCCGGCTCCCAAACCTGTCTCCCCTGGCCATAGGAACAACACTCCGCCATCCTAAAATTCACCCTCGGTGATTGACTTCATGCACCGGGACAAACAATCCCCTCGAAGCTTAACGCTCTCCCCCAGGCGCGACCGCCTGCAACTTCCACACTTCCTCGGCATACTCCCGAATCGTGCGGTCACTGGAAAATTTACCCATCCGCGCAGTATTTAATATCGCCATCCGCGCCCACTTCGACTGGTCACGGTAGGCCGCGTCCACCCGCTCCTGACACGCCACATATGATGCATAATCCGCCAACACCAAATATGGATCCCCCTCCTCCACCAAATTCCGCGCCACCGCAATCCCGTCACCATGCCCATTCGGGTTCCCAGCGAAAAAACCAGACGCCAACCAATCGATGACCGTCTTCAACTCCGGATTCGACTCATAATACCCACGCGGATGATACCCCTTCTTCCACAAGGCATCCACTTCCTCGACCGTAAGTCCGAAGATGAAAATATTCTCCTTCCCCACTTCCTCCTGAATCTCGACGTTCGCCCCGTCCAGGGTCCCGATTGTTAGCGACCCGTTTAACGCCAACTTCATATTCCCCGTCCCCGAAGCCTCCTTGCCCGCCGTCGAAATCTGCTCGGACAAATCAGATGCGGGAATAATCTTTTCCGCTAGGCTCACACGATAATTCGGCAAGAACGCCACCTTCAACTTGCCGTTGATCCGCTCATCATTGTTGATCTTGTCTGCCGCCGCATTAATCGCGTGGATAATCTCCTTCGCCAGCACATACCCCGGCGCCGCTTTCGCCCCAAAAACAAAGACCCGCGGCACGATGTCCAAATCAGGGTCCTGCAAAAGCCGACGATACAAGGTCAAAATATGCAGCAAATTCAAATGCTGACGCTTGTATTCATGCAACCGCTTGATCTGCACGTCGAACATGGCGTCCGCACTCACTTCCACTCCACACAAATCACGGATCACAGCTGCCAATCGCTCTTTGTTGGCCCGCTTCACCGCCATAAACTGACGCTGAAACTCCAGATCATCCGCCGACACTTCCAACTCACGCAAACGACCCAAGTCACGCGGCCATTCCGGCCCAATTTTCGAGGTGATCAATTGCGCCAGATCCGGATTGCAGGCCAACAACCAACGGCGCGGCGTAATCCCATTCGTCTTGTTGTTAAACCGCTCCGGATAGAGCTCGTTAAACTCCGGAAATAAGCGCTCCTTCAACAACCGCGTGTGCAACGCCGCCACCCCGTTCGTGGAATAGCTCCCGATCACCGCCAGCTGCGCCATCCGAATCATCTTGGGATCATGCTCCTCAAATATCGACAACGCCCGCTTCTTCGCATCATCTCCCGGCCACTTCGCGTCCACTTCATCCCGCAAAAACCAGCGGTTAATGTCGTCCGCAATCTGTAAATGCCGCGGCAAAACCTTTCCAAATAACGGCACACTCCACTTCTCCAATGCCTCCGGCAATAAGGTATGATTCGTATACCCGAACGTCCGCTGCGTGATCGCCCACGCCCCATCCCACTCCATCTCGTGATCGTCCACCAAGACCCGCATCAACTCCAGGATCGCCACCGAAGGATGGGTGTCGTTCAATTGGACGGCCACTTTATCTGCAAAATTCTCCCAATCGTTGCCATGCTTGAAATGGCGCCGAATGATGTCCTGTAACGAACACGCAACAAAGAAATACTGCTGCACCAATCGCAGCTCCTTGCCACTCTCCGTGTTGTCGTTCGGATAAAGCACCTTGGAAACCGATTCGTTCTCCGCCTTCTCACAAACCGCATCCACATACCCGCCCTCATTAAACACCGTGAAGTTAAACTCCTCCGATGCCCGCGATTCCCATAAGCGTAAAAAATTTACCGACTCACAACCATACCCCACGATTGGCACATCATACGGAACCCCCACGATCTTCCGCCCCCCCGTCCAGACATGGCGGCCCTCCCCCCGATCATTAAACAGATGCTCCACCCGACCAAAAACACGAACTTCCGTCGTGAACTCAGGCCGAATTACCATCCATGGACTTCCATACCGCATCCAGACGTCCGGCTTCTCCACCTGCTGCCCGTTCACAAACTCCTGCTTGAACAAACCAAACTCATACAAAATGCCATAGCCCACCGCCGGATACTCCAAGGTCGCCAGGGAATCCATAAAGCAAGCGGCTAACCTGCCAAGACCGCCATTACCCAACGCCATGTCCGGCCCGCGTTCCACCACATCCGAAAAATCCTGACCCAGCTCCGCCAAAGCCCGTTGCGCCACTTCATACAGCCCCGTATTGATGGCGTTGTCCACCAACAACCGGCCCATCAAATACTCGAGTGACAAATAATAGACCCGACGCACATTGCCCTTCCGATAGGTCCGCTGACTCCTGGCAAAACGATCAATCGCCCGGTCACGCACCGCGAGACAGGTCGCAATCCACCAGTCCCGCTGCGTCGCCGTGGTCGGTGCATGCAACAGCGTCGATTGCAGATGCCCCACGACCGCCTCCTTGAATTCCGCAACCTCCCGATCCCGCGCTTCCCCTTCCGGTCGATCCAATACTGTCGTCGTCTCGCTTTCCATGACATCAATCCCCACCCCGTGGCAGAGCCCCCCAAACTCACTACAAACCCCCTCCCTGTAAAGCGACATTTATTTCTCCCCACCATCCGAAAAACACCCCGTCAGCCCGCAGAACTTACGGAACGCTAAAGCAAGAAGCGAAACTCACCAGACGTCGCAACAACTCAGCCGCCAGCCAGCGCCCTCCGGACCAGCACCGCTTTCCTCTCAACCGATCAACCGGAAAAACCAAGCATCACTTTCCTCCTGTTAAAATCTCCGCTCCCCCCCCATGATCACCCCACACCCATCCATGACCGTGCCTGCCCACCCACCCACCACCGCTTTCATCCTCGGCGCCGGCCTCGGCACCCGCCTCCGCC
>JBCDBW010000134.1:0-10543 GCA_039182965.1 Verrucomicrobiota bacterium | reverse complement strand
TTAGTGGGATTTGATGGGGAGACGGTGGAACTGAAGTTGGCGGACGGGCGGATGTCGAAGTTCAAAATATCGTTGTTGGGTGAGGAGGATCAGCGATTTTTGCGAGAGTGGAAGGAGAGCGGGGGAGCGATCGCCACTGGGGGGGAGCCGATGAGTCGCGAGTGGCCGGAGGTGGTGGAAGTGGACATTTCGTTAGATGACATTGTGATTGTTGAGGAGGATCGGGATACGGAGCGGTATGTGTATCGCAGTCCGCACTTTGAGTTTGTGGCCAACGCTCGATTGTCCAAGAGTGTGGTGAGAGAATTTTCGCGGGTGTTTGAAGCGACATATGCGGTGGTGAAGGCGTTGCCGATTCATTTGGATCCGCAGCCGCCGGAGGATGGGTATTGGGATGTGAAGTTGTATCGAACGCGCGATCAGTATTTGAAGGACGGTGGTCCCCAGGGGAGTGGTGGCGTTTATTCGCCGCGGACCGGCACCGTGAAAGTGCCGCTATCGAACCTGGGAGTGGAGTATACGGGGATTCGATTTATTGTAGACTCGGACAAGACGAACCGGACTTTGAAGCATGAGATTGTGCATCAGGTGATGCATGATTTGCTGCCTTACATGCCGGTGTGGATGGTGGAGGGTTTTGCGGAGTTTGTGGAGTGCATGCCCTATTCGAAGGGGAAATACCGTTTCAACGATATTGATGACGCGGTGAAGGAGCGGGCGGCGGGAGATCATCGGGAGTATGAGATGGTGGATTTGCAGTCCTTGATGTTGATGAGTCATGGGGCGTGGAGTGCGGCTTTGACGGAGGGGGGAGCGCACAAGAATTACAATTCCGCGTGTGTGCTTTTGTATTATTTTTTGAGGGTGGACGCGGCGGGAGACGGGGCGGGAATGTTTTCGTATTTGGATGAAGTGCGATTGGCGAAGCGGAACCGTGAGTTGAAGGAGAAGCGGGCGGCGGCGCGGGACAAGTATCTGCTGCGGGACAGGAGTTATGAGCGGTTGATGGAAGAAGTGGCGGCGGGGCTGCGGAGCAATGATTCGTTGGGGTTGCGGGTGACTTTTCAGGCACCCATGGAGGATGTGTTGGAGCGCGCTGGAGATTGAGGGGCGCCATTGGAGCGTTTTTTTGATGGGTCAGGTTTCGTGGGGTTCGGGGGAGGGTGGGGATGAGGAGCCGACACTTCGGCTGCACGCAGTCGTTGTGCAAGCACCGCCGATTCGGGGCGGGGATGGGGCGGCCGGGAACCAGATCTTAGGTGGCTAGAGGCGTCTTCCTTGGAGTGTTCTGAGGCTTGAAGAGTGCGGGTTTTGGGGACCTTAAAAAAGTCGGGAATAAAAAACCGGTTCTGTCGTCCCCTTTGGGCGAGGTGAAAAACGGTCATCATGAAGATTTGGCCGCCTCGAGAATGAAACCATCACCAGAAAACCAGCATGACTCCTCTAAACAAGACCAGCACCATCACCGTCGCGACGGCGGCTATCGGGTTCGGCTTGCCCGCCGAAGCGCAAGAATCGAGTGTGACGATACCGGCCGTTGTCGTTACGATTGAGAACATGTCGCCATACAGCGGCTCGGCTTTGACTCCGATGTGGGTGGGTTTTCATGGAGGAGAGTTTGATTCGTATGATGGCGGCCAGCCGGCCGATGCCCTGCCGATTCAGGGATCTGTTGCGATTGAACGAATTGCCGAAGATGGGGATACCGGACCGATTACGGCGGATTTTGCCACAGTGGTCCCCGACGGGGTTCAGGGTGTTGTGGCTTCGAATGGTCCTATTCCTCCCATCAACCCGGGTCAGAGTGTCAGTCGACTCTTTGAAATCGATCCTGCGTTGCATCGATACTTCAGCTATGCGGCGATGGTATTGCCGAGCAACGATGCGTTTATTGCGAACGGGTCGCCTTTCGCGCATGAAATCTTTGATGGCGGCTTGGATTTTGTGGGGGATCCCTTTTTTGTGAGTGGCGATGAGGCCAATGATGCGGGGACAGAAGTAAACGATGAGATTCCAGCGAACACGGCGTTCTTTGGGCAAGCGACTCCTGACACGGGGATCGTTGAAGGTGGAGTGATCACGGCTCATCCCGGTTTTAGTCCTCCGGGAAGCGGTGGGATACTGGACGATCCTCGTTTCTTGCAGGGTGATTTTTTATTGCCTGATTACAACTTTGTGCGGTTCTCCTTTGCTTTTCTCGACAAGGCTGATCCGATCAATTTTTCCACGGAACTGAGTTCTGCGTTGCAGACACCGGCCGCGGATGTCACGGGGACGCCGGGTGGCACGGCCTTCTTTTTTCTGCGTGGGAACGGGGAGCGACTCTTGTATTTTTCCTTTGTGGAGGATCTGGAATCGTTTCCGACTGGAGCGGCTATTCGGTTAGGGCCTATTGCCCAAGCGGGGGCGGAGGTGGCTTCGTTGCGGAGCTTTGGTCGTTTTTTGTTTGGTGTCATTGACGAGGATGATGTGGCGGGCCCCTTGGCAGATACGGGCGCGCCGATGGATGCGTTGATTGCGGAGCTTATTGCGGGGAACGCGTATGTGAACGTGAGCACCCTGCGAAATCCGGAGGGCGAGGTTCGTGGTCAGATCTTTGTGCCCTGATCGTTGTTGTCGACCGAAGAGCCCTGCTGTCTCCTGGTGGCGTGTCCGACTGGGGGCAGGGTTTTTCGGGAAATAGAATGTCTAGTCGCTCCTCTAAAACATCAGTTACCCGATACCGTGAAACTCAGAACCTTTCTTTTATCCGCATGTTCGGCCGTTCTTCTCCTGGGCTTGGTTACGGCGATCTTTATGTCTCCGAGAACTGGAGTCCTGCAGGCGCTTCTTGACCGTGCCGGTTCCGATTGTCCGGCGCCCAAGGCTTCTCAGAAGCGGGTGGAACCTGTCTTCCGTGAAGACTTTTTTGTAAGCGTCGTTGAGGAGGTTGCTCCTCCAATTGCGATTCCCGAGGGGACGGCGTCGTCTTTGGAAGAAGCGATACGAGAGTTTGAAACGCTTATTGGAGAAGCGAACGGGCTTTCCCGGGAGGACAGGATCACGGCTGCTTTGGTGTTGTCCGAGTTGGAAGGCGCGATGGCGGTTTCAGAGTAGGAGACTATACCGATGACTTGCTTCTCTGACCGGCTTTGGAGTTGTCCAGATGATCGGTGACCGAAAGAAAACACAGATTCTCCAGCGATCATGAATGCGATACCACGAGGCAATTTTTGTTTGCGGTCATCTTTTGACCAGGCTTCTCCTTTGCGGCAAACGGTCCGGAGTCAATCGGAAGCGGCGTCTACGTTAAGCGAAGAGCCAAAACAAGCTGAGCCGCAAAATGTTGAATCGGTGATTCGGAGATTTTACGGTGACGTTTATCGATTTGCGATGTGTCTCTGCCGTGATGAGATCGACGCGATTGATCTGACGCAACAGACATTTTATCGCTATGCGAAGCATGAAGATCGCGTGCATACGCCTGCGAAACTGAAGAGTTGGCTTTTTGCGACGGCGAAGAATGAGTTTCTTGATCATGTCCGCAGAGCGAAGCGTTATCCGCATGTGTCGCTTGAAGAAGTGGGAGAACCATCGAGCGGCGGAGCGGAGACCAGTCGTGCGGTGGACACGCGGATCGTGCTTGCGGCAATGCGGCGCATTGACGAGACATACCGAACGGCCCTTGCTCTCTTTTATTTGGAAGGCTATTCCTACCGCGAAATTTCCGAGATACTAGAAGTGCCATCCGGCACGGTGATGTCCCGGCTTTCTCGGGGAAAAGCGCAGCTTAAAGCAGCGCTTGATGATGGAAATCTCAAACCTCAAAAGTCAGGCGGCAATTGTGAACACTGAAGAAGCAAAACGGATTCTGGGCGGGAGTGGCCCGGATCATCGTGATTTGAATGATTCGCTATACGCGGAAGCGATGAAGCTGGCGGAGACTGATCCGGAACTGGCAGCTTGGTTGGAGAGGGAGTGGGCGTTTGATCAAGATATGGCATCAGCTTTTCGAGACATGGAAGTGCCTGATGGTCTCGCCGATGCGATTGTGTCCGGGGTTTGCTCGTTCGATGAAGGTGACGCCCAAGAGTTGGTTCGAGATGAGTCTTCCGTCGTTTTAATCGGGGAAGAGCCTCCTGTGGCGAATGGAAAGATTGTTTCGATTGGTCATTTTAAGCGCCGGCTTTGGATGGTTGCGGCGGTGCTTGTGGCGGGTGCATTCTTGACAGTCTTTTTTCTTTTTCCGCCTGCGGTGAAGTTTCCGGAAGATGACTTTTCCTCGATCGATGTATTCAGAGATCACATGGCGTTATTTGCCAACAGTCGCTTTGTTTTGGATTACTCGACGAAGGACCTTGGAGAGGCCCGGGAGTGGCTTCGGGATCGTGGGGCTCCGGTTTATGACAGCACACCGGCGGCGATTGCCGCGTATCGGGCGATGGGATGCAAAACTTTTGACTGGGGAGGGAAGGCGGTGAGTCTTGTTTGTTTTGTCAACGGCCACGGCGATTTGGTGCATCTATTTCTTCTTGAGAGAGGGGCGATGGGAGATCTTGAAAGCGGGGAGCTCTCATTACCGGAGGTGGCGGTAAGACGTGATCTTGAGACGGGAGGTTGGAGTGATGCTGACTTCGTTTATCTGCTGGTGGGATCTGAGCCGGGGGTTGATGTGGAAGAGATCCTGGCCTCATCGGGAGTGGAGTTGACCAGTTAGCCGGTGTTTTGTGGTAGGAGAGTTCGGGCAGGAAGGCTGGGAGCCTGCCTTGCGAGGTAACTTGTTCCTTTGTCCAGGCGTCTCGGGCCAGGCGAGGCTGTTGGTGGCGCCGGACGTTCATTGGCGTTGGGTCGGTGTCTATGCCAGCTTGTCGACACCGGCTTGTTCATCCTTGTTGAAAAGTCTCTTGAAGATGGTGCGTTGAGAGTCGGGGATTCTGCATTGCAGGGTCTACTTAGGATTAAAAGTCAGATTGATTGATACACACCATGCGAAACTTACTCTTTAGCTGTTTTTTGTTTTTTGTCTCTCTTGCGATTGCCAAGGGGGACGACCGTCCGAATATTCTCTTTCTGTTTGCGGATGATTGGGGTCGTTATGCGTCGATTTACGGGGACGCGGCACCTGGCGGGATAAATGATGTGGTCAAGACTCCGACCTTTGATCGGATCGCCGCTGAGGGAGTGCTTTTCAATCAGGCGCATGTGAGTGCGCCATCCTGCACGCCCTGTCGGAGTGCCTTGTTAACGGGGCAGCATTTCTGGAGGACGGGAACGGGATCGATATTGCTGGGCGCAGTGTATCCTGAGGACCTGCCGTCGTTTCCAGTGCTCCTTCGGGATGCTGGTTATCATATGGGGTATACTTACAAAGTGTGGACACCGGGGACCCCGAAGGATGCGCCCTATACGGTCGAGGAGAGATACAGCCCAGCGGGCACCCGGTTCAATGGGTTTTCGCGTGAGGTGACCGAAGCGGTTGAAAATGGGACGCCGGTCGAAGAGGCGAAAGCGAAGATGCTCGCGGAGGTGCGTGAGAACTTCCGCGCGTTTCTTGCGGATCAAGAAGAGGGGCAGCCGTTTTGTTATTGGTTTGGTCCAACGAACGTGCATCGCAAATGGGTGAAGGGGAGCGGCAAGGCGCTTTGGGGGCTGGATCCGGATGAGCTGATTGGTAAGATGCCGCCTTTTTTGCCTGACGTGCCCGCCGTGCGTGAGGATTTGGCGGATTATTTTGGCGAGGTGGCGGCGTGGGATGCAGCGATGGAAGTGATCTTGGACGAGTTGGAGCAGGCCGGTCAGGCTGAGGATACGCTTATTGCCATCAGTGGAGATCATGGGGCGCCTGGATTTCCGTATGGGAAGTGCAACCTTTATGATTTTGGAACGGGAGTGCCTCTCGTCATTTCGGGACCGGGAGTTCGTGGGGGGCGAGTTGTCGATGATCTCACCTCATTGACGGATCTGGCTCCGACCTTTCTTGAGGCGGCGGGGATCGACGCCCCAGAGGTGATGACGGGTCGGAGTCTTTGGCCGGTTTTGGAATCGGATGAGGAAGGATTAGTGGATGCCGAGCGGACGCGGGTGTTTACGGGGCGCGAGCGTCACGTTGACAACGCGCGTGCTGATTATAAGCCATACCCGCAGCGGTGTATTCGGACCCCTGACTATTCGTTTATCATCAACTTCCGACCGGACCGATGGCCAATGGGTGATCCTTACCAGCTTGAAGGAGGGCAGTCGCCGCCGATTGAGGAACTAGAAACCAATACGCGGGTGACGTTACCGGATGAAGATGCGGGTCCGACCAAGGCGTGGCTGGTGACGGCGCGGGTTGATGAGCGTTGGAAATCGCACTTTGACTGGGTGTATGGTCAGCGGCCTCGCTATGAGTTGTATGATTTGAGAAAGGATCCGTACGAGACCAACAACCTGGCCGACGACTCGGCGTATGCGGAAGTGCGGGCGCAGTTGGAAGCTGAGCTGCTTGCGGAGTTGGAAGCGACGGGTGATCCTCGATTGATTGAGGAAGGGAAGTTCTTTGAGAGTTCGCCCATGTCGGATCCGGTGACGAAGAAACCGGTCGGGAAGAAGAAGGCTGCGAACTCCCGGTAGTGGAGAAGATGGGTCGATCCGCTTATTTTCAGAGGACTTTGGGTTTTAGGTGTTGAGCATCGGATGTGGGGTGGCTGCGGACCGTTGAGGCCATGACCGGTTCGTTAAGTGAGTGAGCGAAGTGCCGAGAGTAACTGTGCCCGATGTATGACCAGTGGTGTTAGAGGCAAAACCGTGATGCGGGGGCACTCGGGATGAGACTCGGAGCGATGAGAACAAGACCCCGAAGGTCGGACGGTATGGTTCAACGCGAGTTTCAAAAGCGGGTTGGCTATTTGCTTTACCGGGAATCGGATTCGTATTCTATGGGGTTTGGGTATGAGTGAGTTGAAGTCCAAGGGACATATTATTGCGATGGGAGGGGGAGGGTTTTCCATGGAGCCGGACAATCCGCTTTTGGATGAATTTGTATTGTCGCTTTCGGGGCGGAAGCTGCCTCGGGTCTGTTTTTTGCCAACTGCAAGCGGCGATTCGGCGGCTTATCTCGTAAAGTTTTACCGAGCTTTCAGCGGGTGCGCGCGGGCGACCGATTTGACGTTGTTTGATCCTTCGTCGCTTCCGAGGAGGCCTGCCCGGAGTGCGGACCTTACGGAGTTTATCGCAGAGCAGGACATCGTTTATGTTGGGGGCGGGAATACTGCCAATCTTCTCGCCATGTGGCGGGCGCATGGGTTGGACCGTATCCTTCGTGACGCATGGATGAGTGGGAAGATCATGTGTGGTGTTAGTGCGGGGATGCTTTGTTGGTTTCAGGGCGGGGTGACGGATTCATTTGGTGGGGCGGCTGCGTTGGAGGATGGGCTTGGATTTATTGATGCGAGCGCATGTCCGCATTATGATAGCGAGTCGCTGCGTCGGCCGACGTATCATCGATTGATTGAGGAGGGGTTCGCCTGTGGGTATGCGGCGGATGATGGGGCGGCGTTACATTTTCAAGGAACAGAGTTGGTGGAGGTGGTGACTTCTCGGCCGACGGCGAGGGCTTTTCGCGTTGAAATGACAGAGGGAAGGGTTACGGAGACGGCACTAGCGTCCCGTTTTTTGGGAGATTCTGTTCCCTCGACGAGAGAGTCCAAGGCGGGATGAGGCAGCGGACGGCCTGGGTGGCTTGGCTGGTGCCAGAACCGATCAGCACCCGGAGGGCGGGGTGATTATAGGACAAGCGCTTTGGTGAGGATTTTTCAAGCTGTGTGATCTGGCTGCTCTTTTGTTTTGCTTCCGGGTGTGGTTTGAAAGTGGGGTGTTGGGGAAATTTGGGAGTTGTCAGCTCTTGAGCGATGTTTTTGAGTGGCCTTTATGAGAGCGAGTTTTTTTCTCTTCCTTACTGGTGTCTTGCTGTTTTCCGCCCATGGGGAGGAGAAAATTGATCGCACGAAGGTGGCTCCGAATATGACGGATGGCATTCATGTGGATGGGTCATTCATTTTCACGTATGTGGATGAAGAGAAACGGCGGCGATTAACGGCGGATGTTTACCGGCCCGCTGAGGGAGAGGGGCCTTATCCGGCGATCGTGATGTATTTTGGGGGTGGTTGGCAGAATGGTCGCCCGGCGCTATTTGCGCCGCTTGCCCAGGCGATGGCGCAGCGTGGGTATGTTTGTATTGTTCCGGAGTATCGGTTATCCGGTGAAGCTCCTTTTCCGGCGGCGGTGCATGATGCGAAGGCGGCGATTCGATGGGCGCGCAAGAATGCAAAGCGTTTTGAGATTGATCCTGATCGTATTGCCACGATTGGGGGTTCTGCCGGGGGGCATTTGTCAGGATTTATGGGGGCAAGTAACGGATTGGAGCGGTTTGAGGGGAGCGGCGAGCATCAAGGCGTGTCTTCGGACGTTCAGGCATCGATTGTCATGTGCGGGCCCATGGATCTTCTTTCGGACGCGATTGTGGAGCGAGTTGAGGCGGCGGCCGATTCGGAGGGCGGGGATGCTATTCTCGATTTCATGGGTGGAATGGCTCCTTCGGTTGACGAGACTCTCTATCGGGAAGCTTCTCCGCTGACCCATCTTTCGGATGCGACTCCGCCGATGCTATTTATTGATGGGGAGTTGGATCGCCCCCGGCTGCGATACACGGCCTTTTGGGAGGAGATGGATGAGCTTGGGATACCGCACGAATTCGTCTTGATGCCGCAAGGGCCTCATCCGTTTTGGAATATGCGGGAATGGTTTGGGCCGACGGTGGACGCTGTGGATGTGTTTTTGAATAAGCATCTTTAAGTTTGCCTCTGCGTGGGGAGAGACCTCTCTCCAAGCCAGGGCGTTGGATGGTCGTCCTGTGGGTGTCATAGAAGAAAAGGAAGGAAAGGTATTGCGTTAGGCATTTGATAAGGCGAGACTTCGAGTGGTCATGAGCAGCGGTATCCTGGCGAGTATCCCGACAAGCGACCGCGGGACCTGGAGACTCTCTTTGGGATATTCGATAGCGAAGACGCTTACATTGTTCCTAGCCTTGATACCCCTGCTGCTTTTATCCGGTATGGCTCGGGACCCGATGGGGATGGCGTGTGACTTTGAGAACGGGATGGGGGGTGGTCCGGTGACGGGACAATCGTCTCCGACGAGCGTGGCCAGAACAAGTTTTACTCGTTGAAAAGCAGTATTGGGGAGAAGCCCGAGCTTTCCTACACGGTGACGGTTCCGAGGAACGGTCATGTGGAAATTCGTTTTCGGGTCAGGGCCATGCCGGGCGGCAAGCTGGACACCAACGCCTGGCCCGCCCCGAATCGAAATCGCCATGGTTATTCAAACCATCAATTTGAAATCAAAGCTCGCTCCCAAGTCAGGCGCGGGTCGGCTTTGACGTTCTGTCCAAAAAATGAAGTGAGCGACTACCCCGAGAGCGACTGGCCTTACACGTTTTACTTCAACGGACAGGAGTTCCCGAAGTGGTCAGCTCAGTGGCACCTATGCGCGCTCGGTGATTTCCTGAACGACTTCGAAGACGACTGGGACGAGTTCATTGGCTACAGGCCCGGCCGAGCGTTCTTCTGCCGACATATTCAATGGAATTACTGAAGGAATCGCACGGATAATCTCGATTAGCGACCAGGATGGATTTGCCTTCTGGACAAGTGGATACGAGGCCGATCAGGAGCAATTGAGGGATTATGCGTCGAGATTTCGCGGTGCAGCCTCTAGTGTCCTGTCAGATAAAACATTTACATAGCGAATACCTCGTTGATTGTGCGTGATGCCGAAGCAGGGACGCCCAGTAACCGCGATCGAATTGGATGACGAGGAGCGCGATTTCAGATCAAAGACCTTATGACCCTTGCCCAGAATGGGACTTTGGATAAGCGCTTTCGGACACTTGTAAGTCAGCTCCCAAGCGGGACAGAACACCTATTAAGCCCAGACGAGTAAAGGGGAAAAGAGGATCGTGAGCCTTTTTTTCAAACGGCTCTTGGGTGTTCTTTCTGAGTGTGAGCTCTCCGCTTGGATTCGGTTGGACGGCTCGAAGCTTGCTGCTCCGGCTAAACACCTATTCGGGTTCAATCGAGCGGGAAGAGTGCGCCCTTCAGGGCCGTCTCATCCTGCCTCTTAGCCGCTCTCTCGCGCCTTTTCTGGCGACGGATGAACGACGACACAGAAGCTTGTCATGCAGTTTACCCGCCGGCTGTCCATTCAAGTGTCAGTTGGCCGCCGGACTTGATGGGGCCGGCTCGCGCTATGTGGGACAGACAGCATACTAAGGGACGGGCCTTAGAGTTCTGACACAAGCTAGAAAAAGCTTCTCTTTGTATCGTCTGTGGAATATTGTTCTTATAGTCTATGTTAGGAAAAAAAGTGCCTTTCCGGGTCGCGTTTGGTTTGGCTAATTGACTGTGCGGGTTTGGTATTTAAAACGCCCGCGGGGGAATAAAAAAGTTGGGCCAAACAACCAAAAAAGGATAAAACACTATCTCAACAATCATAATCGTGAATTGGCCAATGAATTGGGACTATTCCG
>JBCDBW010000133.1:0-10721 GCA_039182965.1 Verrucomicrobiota bacterium | reverse complement strand
TAATAAACAAGAGATTTCTGGGATATTTTTGTGCAACTCCTTGCTGGAATTGAAATTCATCAAATGTTTTGCATCCTCTAAGACAAAAAAACTCAGTCACAACTGTTGCGCAATGTCCGAGCAACAAAAACCACAGCGCGATTGGTTGTGGCACAGCGCGTGTCCCGTGGCTTTTTCACTGGCTCGCGGTCTTTGTGTGCTGGTTCGGGGCAAAAAGAACCACGGCGGGTGAGAAACCAACTGCACAACAAAAAAACAGGACTCAACAATACTGCACCCACATACCGCGACGGAACTCTTCCCGCACAAACCCCGCGCCACACCAGAAACAACAACCCCATCCACAATACCACCCAACTCATCGCGTTACCCAATAAAACAAGATCATCCGCAGCCTTGCCCACGTCCTCACCCAGACCGGCGCCGGACAACTTGATCGCCGCCACCAGCATCCAGTAAGAAATATACTGCTTCTCCAAGCGGTAGTACTCCCCGCCAAACAGTGACCCGCCCCCTCGCGCCATCTCCAAGCTCCCATGCAACAGCGCCCCCTGGTCACTCTCCCGCATCCCTCCCCCCAATCCCCAAAACGTCAGCACGAAACTCAATACCAACGGCCCCCAAAAAAACATCACCCCCCTCAGCTTGACCCAACTCATTCTTTCACAAACAAAAACTCTTCGCACCAGCGCCCCACCCACTCAATCCGGTATCCCACCCTCTTCAATCGCCTGATCGAATCCAAAGTCTTGCGTAACCCCACATCGTCAAAACGGTAATGAAATTCCACCAACAGTTGTCGCACTTCTATCCCGTTCCCGAGCACATGGTCAATCACGTCATACTCCGCCCCCTCAATGTCGATCTTCAGCAGATCAAACACCGTTACCCCTTCTTCCCGGGCAATCGTCCGAGGACTCAATACCGGTATCTTCTCCTTCTCCAATCGACGCTCCTCACGATCCTGAATCAATCCCCAATAAAAATATATCGCCTCCCCCGCCTCGTTTTTCTCGGCCCAAACTTCCATTTCCCCGTCCTCACCACCCAATGCCGCCCCTCGATACATGAACCGCTCCTCCCCAAATCGATCGATCAACTCCTGCGTCACCGGTCCGCATAAAGGCGTCGGATCCATCCCATAAATCCTCATACTCTCATATCGCTCCAATAGCTCTTCTTCAAAGTAGACCTCATCGGAAAGACCTGCCGACAATACAAAGGGCTGGTCAGGAAGCAAATCCCCTCGGATCGCCCACGGAATCCCTTTCTTCCCAAGCGTGATCAATTCCCCCTTCGGCCGCGCACTAATTCCAAGCGCCGCAAAGAACAATCTCTTTCCAATGCGTCGCACCTCAGTCGGAACACCCATCCGCTTTAGTAAACCGAATTTTCGCGGCATTCTAAGTTCTTTGGAAACTGCCTCTCATCCCTATCAGATGATCCTCACACAATCCAGCAACAGTCTAACTCACCCACAAATAAACAAACAATGCAGAAACTATTCCCGAACCCGCGTGCGCCCAAATTTCTCATCTCGAAAAAACCGCGAAAACACCGCTCCAATGCCGAACGGGAAAATCAGTAAATTAAACACCAGATACCGCTTAAACAAACGCTTCGGCTCTCGAGAAAATCGGTAAAAACTCTCCAATCCCAAATCACGAATCCACTGCGGTCCGATAGGAATCGCGCCCACCGCCGTCTCGAGAGCACCACCCACGCACACTATCGACATGTTTCCAGAGCAATGCTTCTTTAGCAAAGCACCAATTCGCTCCTGCTTGGGACTCGCTATCCCAACAATTACGATGTCAGGCTGCGTCTTTTCAATATACTCGATGACACCGCGGAGATCATCGAGACTCACACTCTTCAAAAATGGGGGCACCCAAGTACCCACTAGTTGCTCCCGCTTGCAAGACGCACTCGGAAGCCATTCGACCAACCGGTCCCTCGTGACCTCTGATCCACAGATCACGAATAAAGATGCCCCTTCCCGCCCCGCCCTCCTTACAAATTCCGGAAGAAAATCCATTCCTGCTATCCGTTTCTCCCTGAATCTCTCCCCCAAGAGTCGGGCAATGCGCGCTATGTTTCGCCCATCATTCAAGACCAAATCAAAGTCCTCATAAAGCCCCGCATAGTCCGGATATACCCGACTCGAGAAAATTGGATGCAACGATGGAAAACCTGTAAGAACCGATGCGTCCCGTTCAGCCGCGGGCGATAGACAAAACTCAAACGCCTCCTCGCTTCCCACATTGTCAAGCCACGTTCCAAATATGTTTATCTGGTTTCGAACCTTGTCGTCACCCATCGCTCTTCTCCCCCTTGGTATCCCACCCGGAAATCGTCCGCGCCATCCCTTCCGCAATGCTCGTCTCACCAATGAGACATTCGGCCGTTGTCGCCCTCCTGTCTTGCTGCATAACCCATAATCTCACGCCCATTCCTTTCATGAACGGCAGGCATCTCAAGAGCTTCCCAAACCCTAAAACCACGAAACTCGCCACTGGAACAAACCTCACCCTCATGCCAGTCGCTTCGGCCCAACTCCCGATAAACTCACTATACCTTAAGTCCTCCGGCCCCCTCATGTCATATACTCCGCTCTGAGATGTTGAAATCAGATTGCTTATCTCCTCACAAAAATCTTCAATATACACCGGTGCCACGCGAGCACGGGCACACGCAGGAAAGAATGGAAAAATTGCAAAGTACTTCTTCAACCTAGCCAGCTTCCGGTCCCTTGGCCCTCCATAAATGAGCGCGGGTCGTACGATACATAGGCCATCTCCACCAATGGTGTCAGCCCATACCACTTCCCCGGCTCGCTTGCTATCCCCATACGCTTGCACGGTTGCAAACTGAATGTTTGTCGTACTCAAGTGAATCGCTCGGTCGCTAATCCGTTTGGCGCAAGTCGCGATCTCCTCCTGCGCCTCCACATTGGATCGATACAACTCCTCGCGCCCACCAGCTACTCGACCAGCCAAATTCACAAATATACACCGCCCCTCCAACCATCGAGCACCAAACCCCGCCACATCCGCGAGAACCTCTCTCGCTTCGAAAGACTCAATGCCGTCCCTCCTACGCCCCTCCCAGCAACGCGCCACAGCAATGACTCGATACCCCCTCTCACAAAGATATCGAGTCAACGCCGAACCGGTATAGCCCGCTGCACCCCACACCACAACCGTCATGAGCCGCCCGGAGAGTGGTGTCTCGCGATATAGGAAGGACGAAAGTAAAAACGTCGATATGCCTCATTCTTCAACCGATGCACATCGGAGTACGTCAAATGCGGATGATTGTACACTAACTGATATTGGGTGTAATCATCGTAGTTTTCACTGAGCTGATACTTCTCATTTTCACTCCTCAACTGCTCATACCACGGCGTCCCAGGGTAGGGAGTCGCAACCGTGAATTGCGCCCCATAAGGATTCAATCGAATTGCATAGTCGATCGTCTCGCGCACCGTCTCCACTGTGTCGTGAAAGTACGCCAGGATGAAGAATGCCAATACCTTGATCCCCTTCTCCTCACACTGCCGAAGTGTCTTTTCCTGCTCTTCAAAACGATTACTAGCCCTTTTGGACTGCTTCATAACCTCTTGATTGCCTCCTTCAATACCAAACTTGATCGCAGAACATCCACTCTTGGCCAAGAGGTCAATCAGCTCCTCGTCCACGTACTTCACGTGAGTCTCAATTATGTAATTAACATCCAAATCACTCTCAATCAAAGCCTGGCAAAACGCCTTCGCACGCTTCATATCCAGCGTAAAAATCGGATCTCGAAACAATATCAAATTGATCCCATACTCTCGATTCAATAGCGAAATCTCCTCCATCACATTCTCCACGTCTCGTTCGCGATGCTTGACACCTTGAACCAACGGATAGGTGCAATAAAATCGGCACGACATTGGACACCCTCGCGTCGTGATCATCGGAGAGAGTCGCGTGTTCTTTCGCTTCGTGATAAGATTATAGGGAATCGAACTCTTGATATGCTTCCAACTGGGCATGGGAATCTCGTTTAGATTGCCAATCCTCTTTCCATCCACAATTCCCTCAAAGGCACCAATATCTCCGTCCGCCAATGCCTGCTCAAACTCTCCCGCAATAACGAAATCTCCACACTCAAGCAATTCCGCGCCCAGAGTGTCGCAAACACCGCTGAAAAATCCAACCCGCATCTTCGGGTTCTCCTGTTTCGCTCGCAATGCCCACTTCTTCTCCTCGCTAAAGTGCACCATTGAACTCTGCAACAGGGTGATGTCCGCATCGGGATTGGTTTCATTGTCACTATACGTCACCGAGTGCCCCTGCCCACGCAATATTGACGCCGCATACGCAGGCGCCAACTCAGGGAAATTCATCGCCCTCGACTTGATCTTCGCCAATATTCGCGAGGTTACGCTGTCCCCAAAATCGTTCGCCGTCCCATAACTCCCGTTCGTGTCCTTGTTGGTCCGACACGGCAAGTCTCGCTTTGCCTGCAAAAGATGCACTTTCATCGTTATACTTTTATTGCTGGGCGTCGCCGAATGAATTCCCGCCGCAATACGAGCCCAATCCCTCAGCTACATCACTCAAAAAAGAATCCTTCAGAAAGTCTTCTGAAATTGCGGCACCGACTCATACAAAAACTCTTTGATCATCGCCTCAGTCTCGACATCGTCCTTTCCATCAAAACGCATCCCGTCCGTAATCGGCGACATCACACTCACATACGCCCACCGATGATTAACGTTCCGAAAAACATTGTCCCAGGCCGTCAAAAGTATCCGCGTCTTCGAGTCTGGTATCGCAACGTCTTTCCCCACAAACCAATAGTAATACAAGGCCTGACGCTCCACCGTCTGTCCCCCAGGCAACTTTTCCTTACGGCTCAATGATAACCTGGTCGTTCGCAGAGTTTCCCCATTTGCCAATGTCACAGGAACAATCTTCGCGTTCCCAAACGACCACCCTTGCGCCGCCAAGCAAACCTGCGGCCGGTGAATACTCCGTCGATCCCGCCCGCTCAATACAATGCTGCACGATACTAAATCCTCCATGGCCCCCGTTATCGGCGATTGCGTGAAATACAACATCTTCGCAAATTCCGTGTCCTTCGGAAGGATGTCCTTCTCCGCCTGACTCACGGCCTCCGGCCGCGCGAGGAAACTCAATACCCGGGCCGGCAACTCCATCACCACCCCGGAACTCTCCCCTGCCGCCGTCTCTGGCGCCGACACACAAAAATACCATGTTCCTAACGCCAGTACAAAAAACACCACCGTCCGCCACCAAGGAAGTCCCCACATTTCCTTCTCCTCGTCCACAATCACTCCGTCAGCCATGTCAACACCCATACTCATCCCCCCGTCTCTCCCATTGTCTCTTCACCTAATCCCATGTTCCGAACTACATGCCGGCGACGCAATACTTTCGGCCCCGATTTCAATACCTTCGACAATATCACCATCGCCGTCAACGCCACCACGAAAACGGCGATCCCCGCAAAGAAATGGTACTTGGAGGTTCCCCCCTCCTCACCGATCGCAAAATCTGTCCCAAACGCTAGCGAACCGAATACCAAAAGCATAATCCGGAAAAAATTCCCGATAATTGCTAGCAACGGCGCCGACAAAAATAACACCCACCGCTGCCACGGCTCCTTCAAGGTTAAATACCCCCACAACGCCGTCACCATCAACAGTGCGAAAATCGAACGAATCCCACTGCAGGGATCTGCCACATCCAACTTATAGGTCGCCCCCTGCACTGCGTCCGCCGTTGCCGCTGACTGGATCGATGTTCCCACCACCACATTCTCCATCCCAATTAAATTCAAGAAACCGGATGAAATCTGCACCATTACGACCCGCAGGTGATAGGCTACCTGCAACTCCTGCGCCACCGCGTTCAATGGCCATGTAAACCCGAAAAACAACCACACAAAAAATAGCTTCCAAAAATACTGCACGCCCAGGAACCATAGAATAACCCCGCTCAGCAAAATCTGGCCCGCCGCAAACCCAAAGTAGTAAACATTCGCCCGATACCCGATCCAGTACACAAAGAATCCCAATATCAATACCGGCAACCCCCACATCGATCCCGCCGGAGCCGTCGAAAACAATTGCTTCCGCTTGTAAATTAAAAGCGCCAAAACGATTGGAGGCACCAACATTCCGTGCGTCCAATCCGGATCCATCCAAAGAAAACGCATCGCCGTAACCACACGCATGCGCAAATCGCCATATCCGCTGGCATACGGAAAAACAAAAAATAAGTAGCCCAACACCCCCGCCACCACCGCGCCCGCAAGCAGTAGCCACACCTTTCGAAACTCTGAGGGAGATTCTGACATCGAGCAAACAACCACTATTCCGCTTCCAGAAGCAAATTCAATAGCAAGAATTCATCCCCATCCTAACCCCCGCCGGCCCGCAATCGCTTATCCCCCAATCGATCCCTCCACGCCCGAAACCAAGCCACCGATTCACTGATCCCATCCTCCAACGAATACGGCGGCTCCCCCAACACTTCAAAAGTTGCCCCCATCGGCGTCAGATAATCCGTCGTCATACTGCGCAGACGGGACGAGTTGATGTAAAACTTCCGCCCGGTCATCTTCCCGATCACATCCCCTCCAAGCGCCGCTGCCCGAATCGCCCCATACGGCAATATCCGCATCTTCTCACGCCCCGTGATGCCCCGGTGAAACCCCTCAATCCACTCCAAGATGTCCATCGGCCGGTCCCCCAAATTGAATACCTCTCCATGCACTTTCTCTTTCGGCAATTCCAATATCCGCCTCATCTGCCACAACACATTCCCCACATACGCATAACACCGCGTCGGCGTCTTTACCCCGGGATGCACATACCACCCACGATCCAATACCTTCCAAAACTCCCGCGAATAGCGCATGTGAAAAGGTCCCCAGACGTTCGTGGGCCGCGTGATCGTCCACACACAATCCGGATCAACCTCCCGCGTAATCACTTCGCTCCGCGCCTTGCTCTCGCCATACACCGTCTCCGGATTGAAATCCAAATCGTCCTTCGGCAAATAGCCCGCCCGGCACACAAACTGGCTCGAGGTCACTATCAATCGCTCCACCGAGTCGCACTCTTTGACCACCTCCACCAAATTGCACGTCCCCTCCGTATTCACGGCATACCCCGCCTCCACTGTCGTATCCTCATCGCAATCCGTACGCGCCGCCAAATGCACCACCACTGTCGGCCGCGCCGCAATTATCGCCTCTCTCAACTCTTCCCGGTCCAAAATGTCCCCCTCCCTCCAATAACGCTCGTCCTCTTCCCGTAATGGCCGGCTCACGCTGTAATTTACGATCGTCTCACATTCACCCCCCCAAGCCTCAATCAAGTTGGTCCCGATAAATCCCGATGCCCCCGTCAAAAACAGTCTCATGCTTAGCGTCGTCCCCCCTCTCCAAGAAAATACCGCTGCAGGTTCTCCCTTAACACACCAAGGGAAAACTTCTCTTCATATCGTCTCCGATTGCGATGTCCCCACCGCTCCCACTCATCGCGCTTCTCAAATGCCTCTTTCAAAGCCGCGCTCAAACGCTGCGCCAGCGGCAACTTATCATCTCCCGATGCGAGGACCCCGCCCTCATCTCCCTCATCCCCAAATACCTCGGCATTCCCTCTCCAATCCGTCACCACCACAGGCAATCCCGCACGCATCGCTTCCACCATTGCCAACCCGAACGATTCATAGGGTGCCACCGTGCTGAACACGAATAAATCTCCTCGTTTCCAAGCAGCCCTCAAGTCGTCCCCACGCAACATCCCCGGACACTCCACCCCGTCCTCCAGTCTCGCTTCCGCCAAGTCCTTCCTCAATCGCTCCTCCGTATACGGAGGAAGACACTCCCCCACCAACTCGACCACAAAATCAAACCCCGCACGCCTCAATGCCCCGCACGCCGAAATCAACCCCGGTGTCCCCTTGTCCGCACATAAATGGCCCACATTCAATATCCGCGGCAAGTCTCCCTCATCCAAAGCCCGCCCTCCGACTGGCTCATCCTCCACCCCATTCCCAATCACTTCGATCCGCTCAAAGCCCAGCGCCTCCGCATCTCTCCTCCCATACTCCGTCAATACCACCGCTCCATAACAAGGCCGGTGAACCAATTTTAACAACCACCTCATCCAGCTCGGCAACTCCCCCAACCGCCGTGCAATCCCTGCCGCCTGAAAATGGACACTCACCCGTCGACCCCACAAACAGGCCACCGGTAACAAAAACAAATCTCGCACAATCGGCACCGTGTGGGGCCCCCCAGTCGAATACAATATATAATCCAGCCGTCCCCCCATCCGGAGCCTGATCAACCGTCCAACCACCCGCACCAACTCAACTACCTTGCCCAGACCTCCACGCCGCCCTGTCTCCCACTTTTTCGTAAACCCCCACTCCCAATACAACGCCTCTATTCCCTCAATATCTGCTAGTAACCTCAAAAATCGCTCTACATTCAGATTCTGCCCCCCTACCGGAGGGGGCACCTTCCCCGCCACCACAACCCGAACCGCCCTCCTCAAACGCTTACCCATCTCTCTCCCCAACCATCGCTCGCAAACACCCGTCCAACTCCGCCGCCCACTCTCCTACGTCCAACGCTTCCCCCATATCTATCGCCGGCACCTCCAATCCCCGCTCCCGGAACGCCAACAACCGCTCCCCAATCTCATCCGGCTCAAACGAAACATAAATCCCGTTCCGCCCTTCCCGCAAGATCATCTCCGATCCATGATGCCGCGTCAAAATCAACGGCAACCCCATCGCCGCCGCCTCGATCTCCACCAACGAAAACGCCTCAAAATACGAGGGAAAAAACAAGCCATCCGAAGCAGACATCAGCTGCGGCACCTGGTCCGTCATTCCCGTAAAATGAATCCACTCCTCCCACCTGGGATACACCCGATCCAAATAACGCTTGTTCTGCTCCAGTTTCCGCGGATAGCCCCCCGCCACCAGAAGCCGAAAATCCTTCTCCCCACGTTCCCGTAAACGCGACAATGTCTCCACCGCCAACCACAACCCCTTCCTTACAAAGTGACCCATCGAAACAAACAATAAAACCGTCTCCTTCTCCCCATAGCCCAACTCGCCACGGATCGCCTCCCGCCATTCATCACTTCGCCCCCTCGCAAACCGGCTCCGATCCACACAGTTCGGAAGCACTCCTAACCAGCAATCACCCCTCAAATCCTGCTCCAAATCGTCGCGTATCGCTCGCGATGCAGATATTATCCGCCTGCATCTCCCCACCACCAACATTCCCCAATCCTCAAACGCCCCCCACAACGCCATCCATCGCCGCAACCGGTTCTCCGGCCCCCAATAGCGAATCCGCTTCTGAATCCCAAGCCAACTCGGATTGTAAAACTGAAACATTGAAACGTCCGCAAACCAATACTTCCCCCCAGTGGTCAAATACACCACCCGCCCCTCGTCCCGCTTCCACATCCGCCGCCAAGCCCCCACCACCAACGCCAAAAACCAAAACGCCATCCCCCCGATCGGCCCAGGCAAAGCGGGAGACGCAATACGCCGAAACTTCACCACGTCCTCCAAACCCTCATCAATTGAGGTGCACCACGCCTCAATCTCATAGCCTCGAGCCGCTAAAGCCCGCGTCGCCATTACCAAACTCTTTAGCCCCGGGTTGCTTTCCGAATACCCCATCTCTACCACTACCAGCCTGATAGGATCGCTCATCCGTTTCAGAAAACTCACGCCCCCCGTAATGTCACCCTCCCCCCCGCTCAGGACTCACCCTTCTTGCGGTAGAGACCCAATAATCCATAGGGCGTCTCATCCTGCCGCTCCTCGGCGGTCCGCGCCACCTCTAGAGGAGCGCCCATCATGATCGTCGGAACTCGCCACTTCGCGCGCTCCATCATCGCCAAAATTCGCTCCTGCGTCCCCCGCGTCAAAAACCAGTCCGTATGCACCCGCTCCAGCCCCAACGGCACAAACAATTCATCCAACGTCTCCTCCGTATACCCTTCGCGCATATGATCGTCCTCCGGCCACGGCGCCGGCGGCCGGGGCACACATATCAACGCATGCCCTCCAGGTTTCAATACCCGCGCAAATTCCCCCGCGACCGCCCCATCCCGCTCAATATGCTCTAACACTTGACAACACAACACTGCATCCACCGAACCATCGTTCTCAGACAGTTCCTCGATACCCTCGTGCTTCAATTCAGCACGCCTATCGTAAAACCCTAGCGTTTCTTGCAAAATCGCGTAGTTGGGAGGATATGGCTCAAAACAAACCACCTCCTTTGCCCAATCTCCCTCGATCACCCTTCGTGCATACTCACCACTGCCCGCCCCCCCATCCAACAAACGCGTCACAGGCCCCATCCTCCGCAATGCCTCCTCCACTCGTGGCCACTCCACAGAATACCGCATCGTGTTTACCGTCCCTACCCACCGACGCAAAATCCTCCTGATCACTCCCTTCATCGTTCCCGCTTTTGGTTCCTGCCCCGCCCGTTAACGCCCCGCCGGCACCCCCGCCAGTTCAAGCTCATTTGCTTCACCCTTCGTAAGCGCGTGCTGTCTCTCCTCCGCTTCCGACTTCTGGAATGCAATCGAGAACAGTCCCCCCGCCAACATAAAAAAGAACGCATTCAACGGAAATACCACCAGGTGATTCCCGAAC
>JBCDBW010000132.1:0-11027 GCA_039182965.1 Verrucomicrobiota bacterium | reverse complement strand
GCGGCGAGGATGCCGAACTGACGGTGTTCGGCGGCGGGGCCGGCGGGTTCGTGGGGGATTGAGCGCGGGCGCATGTGGTCCGGGTGAAAGCCGTGATCGGACATGAGCACGACCGTGGTGTCGTCGCCGGCGAGGTGGAGGAGGGTGCCGAGCATGAGGTCGTGATAGCGGTATCCGCTTTCCATCACGTCCTTCCAGACGGCGAAGTCTTCTTCGGGAATCCACTCGCGGCGTGGGGGATGGTATTTCATGAAGCCATGCCCGAAGTGATCGATGGCGTCGTAATAGACGGCGGCGAAATCCCAGGGTTCGTTTTGCATGAGGGCGGTGGCGGCGCTGTGAACGGTGGTGGCGTCGGCGATCACCTTCATGAGGGATTTGAGGCGGGGGTCTTTGTGGACTTTGTCGAGGCCTTCCTGGTCCATGGCTTGGAGGGCGGGGAGGAAGGTGAAGAGCAGTTCCTGATCGGCTTCGGTGGGGTGGAAGCGGATTTCCCTGAGGACGGACTCGAGGCGTTCCGGGTGGATGCAGCCGGGTTGCATTTTCCAGTCGTCGAAAGATTTGCCGGTGGCGCGTTGGTAATGATTGGAGACCATGACGCCTTTGGTGAGGGGTTCGGCGGGGTGGGAGGGCCACCAGCCGACGACGAGGGAATTGAGGTTTTCCTGGTTGAGGATATTCCAGACGGCTTTGGTTTTACGGGAGAGGTTGGTGACGGGTCGGATGGCGCCGGTGACGGGGTCGGGTTCGGAGAAGCCGTGGACGCCGTGTTTGTAGGGGCGTTTTCCGGTGCCGATGGAAGTCCAGAGCATGGGGCTGAGGACGGGCTGGAGGGTGGCGAGATTGCCGGAGGTGCCTTCTTCGATGAGGCGGGCGAGGTACGGCATTTTTCCCTCATCGATGAGGGGATGGATCATGCGCCAATCGGCGGCGTCCCAGCCGATGAGGAGGAGTTTAGGCGGGGAGGAAGTGTTGGGCATCGTGGGCGATCAGCGGTCGACTCGGGCGGAGGCGCCGGCGATTAGTTTTTCCACTTCGGCGAGGGTAGCCATGGAAGTATCGCCCGGGGTGGTCATCGCGAGGGCGCCGTGGGCGGCCCCGTAGTTGACCGCTTGTTCGGGGTCGTTGTGTTTGAGGAAGCCGTAGATGAGGCCGGAGGCGAAGGAATCGCCGCCGCCGACGCGGTCGAGGATCTCGAGGTGATCGCGCTGGATGGCGCGGTAGAAGATGCCGTCGTGCCAGCAGATGGCGCCCCAGTCGTTATCGGTGGCGGTGTGGACTTCGCGGAGGGTGGTGGCGGTGGCTTTGAAGTTGGGGTAGGCGACCACCGCTTGATCGATCATTTTTTCGAAGTTCTCGACATCGATGCCCTTAACGTGTTCATCGACGCCTTCGACTTCGAAGCCGAGGCAGGCGGTGAAGTCTTCTTCGTTGCCGATCATGACATCGACGTATTTGGCGATTTCTTTGTTTACCTGTTGGGCTTTGTCTTGGCCGCCGATAGCTTTCCAGAGGGAGGGGCGGTAGTTGAGGTCGTAGGAGACGATCGTGCCGTGTTTTTGCGCGGCCTGGCAGGCTTCGATGGTGAGTTCGGCTGCGGATTCGGAGAGGGCGGCGAAGATGCCGCCGGTGTGGAACCAACGGCTTCCTAGGGTGCCAAAGACGTTGTCCCAATCGATGTCGCCGGGTTTGAGTTGGGAAGCGGCGGTGTTGGCGCGATCGGAGGTCCCTTTTGCGGCGCGGATGCCGTGGCCGCGTTCGGTGAAATTGAGGCCATTGCGGACGTTGCGGCCGATGCCATCGTAGTCGCGCCACTGGATGAAGCGGGTATCGACTCCGCCGTGGAGGATGAAGTCTTCGATGAGGCGACCGACTTCGTTATCGGCGAAAGCGGTGACCACGGCGGTGCGGAGATTGAAGCAGCGACGGAGGCCTCGGGCGACGTTGTATTCACCGCCGCCTTCCCAGGCGCGGAAGGATCGGGCGGTGCGAACGCGGCCTTCTCCGGGGTCGAGGCGGAGCATGATTTCTCCGAGAGAGATGAGGTCGAAGTGGGTGTCGGAAGCGGGGCGGATGGTCAGTGACATGGGGATAATGTCTTACTGAATACACGCGTGGGTAAAGGACAGATTTATTCGGATGGTGGCAGCGAGGAATCGGGCGACGCGGATTGCTGGGAAGTGTCGACCCGGCCGCGAGGAATTGTCAGGATGACTTGTCGTTGGGGGCCAAAGAAGGGGAGATTTGTGGTATCGGATACTGGGGCTGCGGTCGGCGAAGGTATCTTTGCCTCTGATGCATCCGGCTTTATATGTCTTGTCAGGAGCGCTCGTTCCTCGGGATGGAGGGTATCGCCTTCGATGACCAATGCGACTTTGTCAGCAAGCGCTTGGTCCTCTGCGGTGGCAAAGATGGCGACGAGTGGGACGCGAAGATTATGGGAAAGTTTTTCGGGGTCAATCTGGCTAGCGATCGAGAGCGCCTTGTCGTTTCGTTCAAACACGAAATGGACGAAGGCGTTGAGAAGGCGAATTCTGTCGTCATTGGGGCGAGCAGCAAGAAGCCGAGCGGCCGCCGCTTCTGCTTGGTCGAGGTGAATTCCGAGAAAGAGTTGGAGCAGAGCCGTTTGGAGGACGAGTTCTTGGTTCTCGGGATTGAGATCGGAGAGAGCTTCGAGATGGGTCAGGAGGGCGTCACGATCTCCAACCCGAGCGGCGATGTCGGCCAGGGAGCGATGGGCGAGAAAGGGTGCTTTCACGATGGCGAGTTCGAAGGCTTGGCGGGCAACGTTTAGGTGTTGGAGATTTGTGGCAGCGGTGCCGATGCGGAGGAGCGTTTCGGGAGAGTCTTCCCGCGAGGCGAAGCGAATGCTGCGTTCAAAGAGCGTCTCCACGGTATCAGGGTCATCGTTGCGTGAATCTGCGATCGTGGCGCGACCGGCGGTTGCAAGGGCTTGATGGCCCGATTCGCTGAGGCGACGGAGGAATGATTCCGCGCTTTCGAAATCGGATACGGCGACAAAAGCGCTGAGCGTGGAACCGATGAGCTGAGGAACTGGTTCGGGCGGGTTTTCGATGAGGAATGCGGCGACAGTAGCGGCAACCCCGTTCGAGATCAGCCATTCGCGGCGGCGATCGAGTTCCGCCAGTTCAAGTTCGGCTTCGGACCAGGCGTCGAGGGCGCGACGAGCTATCTTTTCTTTGGATTGAGGATTGTCGTTCTGAACGAGATCGAACTCCCAGGCGAGAAGCTCGATTGTGGGATCGCTATTAGCAGGGCGGAGCGGGTGAGTTTTGAAGTGGACGAAGTTTTGGTCGAGAGCAATGGCAAGTCGATCGCGATTATCGAAGATCATATTGAGAGCCTCGAGACTATCAGGTCCGTCAGAGTCAGCTCGTGCGATTCTGAAGAGCGATTGCCATGCAAGTTGGCGAACATCGGGAAGGGGGCTCTCGAGGTGAGCGCGGGAGAGGTTTATCTGGACTCCAGCATTCTCGGGATCGAGTTTTTCGG
Organism: Verrucomicrobiota bacterium; assembly: GCA_039182965.1. Taxonomy (GTDB): domain Bacteria; phylum Verrucomicrobiota; class Verrucomicrobiia; order Verrucomicrobiales; family DEV007; genus JBCDBW01. The sequence goes on along the minus strand of JBCDBW010000132.1, from coordinate 7,514 downwards.
CTTTTCGGAGGACGGCGAGAGCGGCGTCACGATTGTTGAGCGAGAGATGGATCGATCCCGAGAGGGTAAGGATTTGGATATGATCGGGGTATACGACGAGAAGGGAGTCTGCCAGGGCGCTGGCTTCAGAAAATTGCTCTTCTTCGACAAGGAGTTCCAGAAGGACGATTTCTTCGTCGATCGTAGCGAAGTCGAGGTCTTTCAGTAGTTGGAGGAGTGATATTGCGTGTGCGGGTGCGTAGTTGTCTCGCAGGGAGATGGCCGTGCGGAGTGTATCGGGGTCTTTGGGGTTCTTTTTGAGGGCGGCGAAGATCTTTTGGATGGCCATTCGGACATCGCCTTTTTCGATGGCGGCTCTGGCTTGTGAAGCGAGGCGGTTCGCTTGAAAGGTATGGACGTGTGAAGCGATGGATTCCTTTTGCCAATGGACGAGTCCGACGCCGACAGCGGAGAGGACGACGAAGGTGAGAAAGAGGAGTATACCGAAGCGGCGGCTCCTCCGTTTTCTTTGCGAGCTGGAGGCGAGGCGTTGCGCGTCGGGATTAGACCATGGTTGGCGACGTTTAGATCTCATGGGAAGCTTCGGGTCAGCAGCGTAGTGGGAGGGGTGCGGCAGATTCAGTGCTGATCTGAATATCGGAGCCTCCTAGTAGAGAAGCGCGATCGAAGGGAAAAGCACTGACGGTGCGATGGCGCAGGAAGAGGGTCCAAAGGAGGAACAGGATGGTGGCGATGGAAATGATCAGCACGATCAACTGTCTTTTTCTGGCTCGTTTTGCGTGTATACGTCTTCTCTTGCGGGCCCTTCGTTTGGCCTATGGAGGGTCGCCGTCCGGGATCGACGAGGACCAAGACATTACGACGCCATGAACTTGCAGTTAGATCGGAACATGGTCAAGCGAAGGAACGCAAATGGTTAGGTGGAAGGATCGATGGTGGGGAGAGTGGCAACTTCCCACGGTGTTAGCTGGCATTGCTTGGCGAGTTCGTTGAATTCGACAATCTCCGCTTCGGTGAAGAGGAGGCCAGCGCCGGCTTGGGCGGTGAGTTTGGCGAAATCGGCTTCGGGTTGGCCGGGGAGGAGGCAGGATTCGTTTCCGTGGCCGAGGATGTCGTCGATAACGGCTTTCACATTTTCTGATTGGGAGCGGCCTTGGGCGAAGGCGCCGCTGGAGAGGGCATCCGGGTGGATGACTTTGAAGTAGAATGAGGAGGTTAGCTTTTCGTCGGCGGGCGCTTGGTCGGGGCGTGAGCGGATGGTGGGGAGGGAGCCGCCGATGAGGGCGGCGACGAGCTCGTTGATGAGGGCGAGGCCGTAGCCTTTGTGGGCGCCGAAGGGGAGAAGAGCGGCGACTTTGTTGGGGTCGGTCGTGGGGTTGCCGTCTTTGTCGACGGCGGCGTTTGGGGGGAGGGATTGGCCTTCGCGTTTGAGTTGTTGCACGCGTCCCATTGCGGTGACGGAAGTGGCCCAATCGATAACGATGGGCAAGCCGAGGGCGTCGGTGGTGGGGAAGCCCCAGGAGTGGGGGTTGGTGCCGAGGGTGGGAAATTTTCCGGTGAAGGGGACGACTTCGGCGAGGGAGGAGGTGCAGTTGGTGTAGGCGATATAGCCGCGTTTTGCGGCGTCCATGACGTAGCCGCCGCCCCAGAGGTAGTGGAAGGCGTTATCGACGGCGACCTGAGCGATGCCGAACTGGTCGGCGAGTTCGATACAGCGATTGATGGCATCGAAGGCGATGGATTGGCCGAGCTTGCGGTTGGCGTTCCAGACTTCGGATGCTTGAAACTTGGATTCTATCTTTTCCACTTCCGCTCCCGGGATGCAACCCTTGGGGTTGGACTTGGAACCGAAGAGGTCGTCGAGGTGGAGGGCTTTGAGGGCGTTGTGAGTGCGGATGCCATGGGTGGCGGCTAGGGCGGCGAACTGGGCGGCGGCGGCGGCTTCAGAATTTGAGAAGCCGCGTTGTTCGTAGGCGGTTTGGACGAGGGTGTTGTGGGAGTGGGTGGGGACGAGGAAGTACATTCGTTATTCGTTGGTTGATGCGCGATCGAGTTGGTCTCGAATGGGGTATTCTGCGGGTACTTGTTCGAGGATGGGGTGAAAGCTTTCGATGAAGCTAACCGCCTTGTGTGTAAGCGATAGACATTTCGTGGGAGAACTGCATGAGTGAAAGATCAACGGGTCCGATTGATTTCCAGAAGGAGAAGTAGTAGAAGAGGAAGCAAAAGGAGGAGAAGCGAAGGGATCCTAGAACTGATTTGCCTGGATGACGTCGTCGGTTTTGCTCAGGTAGTTTATTAGGTTGTTGGTGGCGCGGAGGGCTTGGCGGATTACGGATTCGTGGGTCCGCGAGGCGATGTGGGAGGTGATGACGGCGTTGGGGGCGGAGAGGAGGGGGTGATCGGCGGGGGGCGGTTCTTCGTCGAGGACATCGGCTCCGTATCCGCCGAGTTTGCCGGAGCGCAAGGCGTCGTTGATATCGGCGGCGACGACGATCTCGCCACGGGCGCAATTGAGGACCACGGCGCCGTCGCGCATTTCGGCGATTTTGGCGGCGTCGATCATGTCGCGGGTGGTGTCGTCGAGGAAGCAGTGTAGGGAGACCACGTCGGCGTTGTGAAGGACCTCGTCCATGGAATGGGCTTTTTTCACATCGTGGGCGGCGGCGAATCCTTCGTCGAAGAAGGGGTCGTATGCGACGACGGGCATGGCGAAGGCGCGGGCGCGGGTGGCGACCTCTTTCCCGATGCGGCCTAGGCCGATGATACCCATGGTTTTATCCATGATTTCGTTGCCGATGGGTTTTTTCCAACCGGCTTGCCAGAGGCCGTTTTGGCAGTCGGCAGCGTTGGTTTGGATTTTCTTTGTGATGCCGAGGAGAAGGCCAAAGGTGTGTTCGGCGACGGTGGTGTGATTGACGCCAGGAGTGAAGAGGATGGGGAGTTTTTTTGAGGTGGCGTGTGGGACGTCGATTTTGTCGAGGCCGATCCCGTACTTGGAGATCGCTTTGAGTTTGGGGAGTGATTTGTCGATGACGGGGGCGGTGATGGCGTCGTCGCCGCAGAGGAAGGCGTCGAAGTCACCGGCGAGCTCGAGCATTTTTTCTTCCGGGAGCGGGCCGCGCTCGTGCGTGATGTCGTAGCCTTGGGAGTTTAAGAGGTAATGGTGGGGACCCGGGGTGTCTTGGTAGGAGGTGGTGGTGAGGAGGATGCGGAACATCGCGAATTTGTAATTGAGAATTAGGAATTAGTAATTGTGTGTGAGGGAGGATGGGGTAGGAAGGGAGGGGGATCAAGGATTGGCATATGGAAGTGGGAAAGCAATTGGAATATGGTGTGCAGCCGTTGGATGGGATGATGGAACGCATCGGATTGAGCAATCACGATTTGGTGGTGGCTTCGGAGGAAGGATTGACCCACAAGCAGGTGGGGCGGGCGAGGCGCGGACGGCGGATGAAGCGGAATATGCAGGAGAAAGTTGTGCGGGCGTTTAATGGGGTGGTGCAGAACGGGGAGGAGGCGGTCGAGTATACGGTGAGGGATATTTTTAATTACCGTGGATAGTTGGGGGCGAATATTTGGGTGTGGGAGCCGCGTATGTTGATGTGATGGGGACCGATTGCCGGCGGGCGCTTAAGAAGAAGTAAAGAGAGAACAAGGCTTTTGTGGAGACGGATTATTTGATTGTGGGGCAAGGGTTGGCGGGGTCATTGTTGGGGTGGCATTTGTGGGCGCGGGAGCAGGAAGTCGTGTTCGTGGATCGCGGCGAAGAAGGGACTTCATCTAAGGTGGCGGCGGGGATTGTGACGCCGATTACGGGGCAGCGTTTGGCGAAGAGTTGGCGGATTGACGAGTTTGGGCCCTATGCGTGGGCTTTTTATGAGAAGTTTGGGCACGCGGTGGGGCAACGGTATTTTTATCAGAAGCCGGTGGTGCGATTTTTTACGGGTGAAGAGGAGATGGAGATTTGGGAGCGGAAGCGAGGCACGGCGGAGTTTGAGGGATTTGTGGCGAGCGAGATTGCGCCGGGGAGTGAACCGGTGAGGGGGATTGAAGCGCCTTACGGGGGGTTTGTGATGGCACGAAGTGGGTATTTGGATGTGGCGGGCTTTGTGAAAGCGACGGCGCGCTATTTTGAGAGGGAACGGAAGGGGAGTGTGATCGAAGCGGAGTTTGAGGAGGAGGAATTGGAGTTGAGTGAAGGCGTGGAAGGGGCGACGTGGCGGGAGGTAAGGGTACGGAAGGCGGTGGTTTTTTGCAGGGGTTTTGAAGAGGGGCTGAAGAGCCGGTTCTTTGACTGGGTGCCATTTAAATCGGCGAAGGGGGAAATCTTGACGGTTAGGATCAGGGGGCTACGGGAGAATCGGATTTTGAACCGGGGCAACTGGATGTTACCGGCGACCGAGGGTGGGGGCAGTATCTACCGGACGGGATCGACGTATGACTGGGAAGAATTGGATGGGGAGCAGACGAAGAAAGCGCGGCGTCGGATTGAGAAGCGATTGAAGCCATTGATCGGGAAGGGATATCGGTATGAAGTGCTGGGGCAGGAAGCGGCAGTGAGGCCGATCGTGAATGAGAGTAAGGCCCTGATGGGGCGGCACCCGGAGCATGAGCAGGTGGTCTTTTTTAATGGTTTGGGATCGAAGGGAGTCTTGAATGGTCCCTTTTTTGCCAACATGCTGGCGGGGTATTTGGTGGAAGGAGAGCGGCTTGAGGAAGGGGTGGATGTGAGAAAGAATATTTGAAGCGTGCCGCTTCACCCAGAGGCCGCTGTGGGCGGTGGGGCGCCCGTTGGTTGGGCCGCCCTTGCGGACGTGGGGTGTTTGGGTTGATCGAGGGTGGAGAGATTTTGTTAAAGGATGGTGCTTGGATTCTTTGGGTTGGCTGGGGTTAGATGGGGGATGAATCAAGGGCGGGTGACGGAGCGGGCGAAGGATCTGGTGCGGGAGTATGTCGGTCGCGGGGATATGGTGGTGGATGCGACCGTTGGGAACGGGTATGACACCGTTTTTTTGGCGGAGCTGGTGGGAGAGCGGGGGAAAGTGATTGGTTTTGATGTGCAAGAAGAGGCGATCGTGTCGGCAAGTCGGAAAGTGCGAGCCGTGCGGGGGGAGGCGGTTGAGGCAGCGGATTTTGGAGCGAATGTGGATTTGCATTTGATTGGGCATGAAGACATGGCACAGGTCGTGACGGGGCTGGTTCGGGCAGTGATGTTTAATTTGGGGTATCTGCCGGGGGGGGATCATGGGTTGGTGACGGAACCCGGGACGACGGTGACGGGATTGGAGGCGGCTTTGGATATTTTAGCGCCGGGCGGTGTGGTGACGGTGGTGGTATATCCGGGGCATGAGGGTGGGAAGGCGGAGGCAGAGGCGGTGGCGAGTTGGGTGGAGGAGGGGTTGGGGGGGAAGGGGAAGGTCTTGGTGGATGTGCGGGGGGTGTTTGGGGAGGGGGTGCCGTATTTGGTCGCGGTTGAGTTAATCGGTTGATTGGCTTGCGGGGAACGCTCGCGGGGGGCTTCCCCTTCACCCGGGCCCTTTTTCTCGCCTTAGGGCGGGCCAATTTGGATTGGCTTCGCCGATGGGGATGGGCAATCGTATTGTTCGCGATTTCTGCAGGGAGAGGGAATTCTTTCGGGATCGGAGACTTTCCAAGAAGGTTTGATTGGTGGGAAAGGGAGACGGGTGACAAGGCGGGGCACCTCGCTTATGCTCGCGCGCACGATTTGCGGGAATGAAGTTTTTACGAATTGCGACCAGTCTATTTGCGTTGTGGACTGTGCTTGGGACGGTGTGGGCTTGGTTTTATCCGGCACATTTTGTTTGGGTCGTGGACGCGAAGTTGGTGGGGTGGGGGCTTGGAGTGATTATGTTGGGGATGGGGTTGACCCTGCGGGCGAAGGATTTTTTGCGGGTGCTGAGATTACCGTGGTCGATTGGATTGGGGGTGGCGTGCCAATTTGTGATCATGCCGGCGAGTGGATTCTTGCTGGCGAAGGCGTTTGCCTTGTCGACGGAATTGGCAGCGGGCTTGATATTGGTGAGTTGTTGTCCGGGAGGGACGGCGTCGAACGTGATCGCTTATTTGGCGCGGGCAAACGTGCCGTTGTCGGTTTTGATGACGATGTGTTCGACTTTACTAGCGGTGGTTTTGACGCCTGTACTGACGAAGGTATATGCGGGAGCGATCGTGCCGGTTGATGCGGGCGCGATGTTATGGTCGATGGTGAAGATTGTGTTGTTGCCGGTGATGGGTGGGGTGGTGATCAATCAGCTGTTCGGTAAGAAGAAGGCTCTGGAGGTGGTGCGGGCGGTGTCGCCGCTGGTGAGTGTGCTGGTGATTGTCTTGATTGTGGGAGCGATCGTCGGGAAGAGCAAGGGAGCGATTTTGGAGGCAGGTTTTGTATTGTTAGTATCGGTTTTTTTGCTGCATGTGTTGGGATTCTCGTTGGGGTATGGGGTGGTGCGGTTGCTCGGGTATCCGGTGGATTTTCGGCGGACGGTATCGATCGAGGTGGGCATGCAGAACAGTGGGTTGGGGGCGGCTTTGGCGAAGAAGCACTTCACCTTAGTAGCGGCGGCGCCGTGTGCGATCAGCGCGGTGTATCACTGTGTGATCGGAAGTTTGCTTGCTGCTTACTGGCGCAAGCGTGCCGCTTGACCCGGATGCCGCTGTCGGCGGGTAAGACTACAGGAGACACCCGGCGGCTTTGTAGGCTTGTGGGCGGAGCTGAATTACGCGAGCCCGCGGGCGTGGCGGATTGTGGGTGAGGGGCGTTGAGAGAGGAGCAGGGTGGGGGAGAGGTGACGGGAAAAGAGAAGTGTGCGGCCGTGGCCGCAGACGGGAATTCGATTTTTCGGGGAGGTGTCGAGAGGGAAAGGCGAGACGCGGGTGCTTGTCTTTGTCTGGGGAGAGTGAGGGTTTAGTAGTCGAAGAGTTCCTCGGGTTTGAAGAAGCGGTTGAGTTCGATTTCGGCGTTTTCGGGGGAGTCGGAGGCGTGGCAGACGTTGCGCATTTTGGAGTCGCCGTCTTTGAAGCCGTAGTCGCCGCGGATGGTGCCGGGATTGGCTTGTGTGGAGTCGGTGGGACCGAGGAGATCGCGAACGCGTTCGACGGCATTGTCCCCGGCGAGAGCGAGGGCGATCACGGGGGTTTCCTGCATGAATTTCACCACTTTGGGGAAGAAGGGGAGGTCGGCGATATGGGCGTAGTGTTCATGGAGGAGGGCGTCACTCATTTCGAGCATTTTGATGCCGCGAATTTTGAAACCTTGATCTTCGAATCGTTTGATGACTTCGCCGCAGAGTTTTTTTGAGACGCAGTCGCTTTTGAGTAGGATGAGAGAGGTCTGCATATTCAGAGGTGAGAGATGGGAGGTGAGAGGAAGCTGTCCAGTTCAGTTTTTAAAGGGTGACAGGTTACGTGATTCCGAGGGGGGTGCAAGTGCCTAGAGCGGTTGGGCGTAGGTCTTGCAGCGGTTCATCCAGCCGGGGAGCCATTGGGATTCTTTC
>JBCDBW010000131.1:0-11173 GCA_039182965.1 Verrucomicrobiota bacterium | reverse complement strand
TTGATGGATGAGAGGGGTCCATGTCACGAGAAGAAAACATCACTTTTGGTAGAATCAGCGGGGAATTTTTTTGAGGAGGCGGTTTTGCCAGCCCCAGCGGGCGAGGGTGAATTGAGCAGCCGCGTTCCAAACGAGGAGTAGGGAGATGATGAGGGTGACGACGGTGAGGCGTCTTTTGAGGCGGGATTGGAGGGCGTTGGTGGCGGATTGGAGTTTGGTGAGACCTTGGGTGAAATCGATGCTGTATTGCTGAGCATTTACGAGGGTGTGATCGATGCGGGAGAAGAAGGGTTGAATATTAGGGGGAGACTTGGGGTTGGAGCGAATGTCTTCCCACTGGGTGATGAGCTCGTCAACGGCGACGAGGGTTTCTTGAAGCTGCGCGTGACCATTTTCGAGTGCGATGAGAGTATCGTGGCGGATTTGGTTGTCGGAGCGGAAGAAGAAGATGGTGGCATCAATGAGCTCTTCGATGAGTTCGGAGAGTTGTATGGCGGACTCGAAAAGGGTGAACCAGCTTTGGACGTGTTGGGACACGGTCACGAGGCTGATGGTCAATGCTTCGACCTGGGAGGGATTGGTGGGCGCATTGGTTGAGAGGCCCAGAACTTTCTCCTCCATGCGTTGGTTTACTCCGCTGAGGTATTGGCGGGAATCGGTGATGGAGTCGGCGACCTCGTTCGAAATGACGTGTGCCGTCGTAAGGGCGACGTCGGCACGGCTGAAGACCTTGTCGACGGACGATTGAATTTGGGCGCTTGATATGGATATGGCGACGATGGCTGCTAAGGAGAGCGCGATCCCGATAATGCCGAAGGTGAGGGCGGGCCAGGCGAGCCAATGAATTCTGTTCATTCTTGCTTGGAAGCGGGTGTTGGGCCGGGCGGGAGGTTGGGTTCTTCGCCGGGGATGAGGGCGCCATTGGCTTCGGGGTTGGGCGCGTAGTTTACGGCGCAGGAGCAGATGTCGCGGCCGTCTTCGGGAAGGCGTTCATCAGCGATGGCCTTGACGGGGAAGAGGACGATATTTTTGGCCATGCGTCCGATCGTGCTGGTAACGGGGAGGGCGCCCATCTCGATGGTGGGTTCATGGAGACTGCCAGTGATCATCACGGGCGTTTCGAGACTAAGGATTTGGGGGTTTTTCGGGTGTGGTGTGAGCGTGAGATCGATGGTGTTTTCCTTCAGATTGATACCGCCTTCGGCGACCATCCGGAGTGTGGACGTATCGAGGCCGAGGGCTTCCGGGAAGATGATACCGTCGTCGAGATGTAGTTTTGCGACAACGCAGTTGAGTTTGGATTGGTTATCGGGGTCGAGTTTGGGGATGAGGGCGAGGACGATATTGGTGGCCCAGAGATCCAGGATACCGGCATCGAGGCTTTCGGGACAAACGGAGAAGTCGAGGCGGCCGGTGGCGACGTTCAGCTGTGGGGCGCCAAAGGGAACGCCATTTGCGGCGAGGTCGAGATCGATATTGATGATTCCGGCGATCTTGGTGTCGGGATCGATTCGTCGAAGGAGGACACTGTAGTCGGCGCGCTGGGCGTCGATTTTGAGGTTCCAATCGAGGGTATCATCGGCTTTGGGTTGGAAGACCAGTGAGCTGTCGACTTTACCTCCGGGGATGGCGAGTGTGAGAGGGTTCAGATCGACGCGTGCATCTTTGAGGGTGAGTATGGCATTGGCTTTGCCGAGGTGATCGGGTCCGGAGATTACCTCACCGACATCGAGTGTGATGTTGGCGTTGAGTAAGCTGAGGACCTCGTAGCTGAGGAGGCCCTTCGGGAGCGTTGATGCGGCGGCAGCGCCATCCGTGGTGTTGGCGGTGTTAGTTTCGGGAACCGGCGTGCTCTTTTCCGTTTCTTCGAGAGGAGCTTTTGTGCTTTCTTTTCCTTCCGTGAGGGACCACCCAGCGGCTTCGAAGTCGTCAAGCTGGATGGTTTCGGCGTTGATGGTCGCATTTAGTGTGTGGGGCTTGATGGTTTTGTCGAGTTTGATGTTGGCGAGGAGAAGGCTTTCACCGACCTGGACCTTGAGGTCCTCGAGCGAGAGATTCTGTCCGATGACATCGATGACGCCTGAGACTGAGTAGGGGCCGAGAGGCGGGAGGTCGAGTTCATAGATGGTGTCGAGCTCGGCGAGGTTGCCTCCATTCAGATCAAAAGCGAGTTGGGAATACGGTTTAGCGTCCTTGGGCGTTTCGTCTATCACTTCGAATTGGAGGTCGGCGATTTTCCCGGTTATGGATTGGATCTGACCAAAGGTAGCGCCTTTTGGAAGAAGGAAGGGGATCCGGAGTTCATAGGGGGCGTCACTGAGAGTGCCGTTGGCGAGGATTTCGCCCGGTTTTCCGAACTGGCGTCGGACGGAGCCGGCTTTCATGAAGAAGTACCAGTCCTTAGCCTCGGTTTTGTAGTTCATTTCGGCATTTGCAATTTCGATGTCGATGTGGCGTTTATCCCACGCGTCCTTTAGGGATGATCCGGAGCCAATGACTCCGATGTCGGCGCTTTCGAAGCTTCCGCTGAGGCGTTTGTCGCCGAGGAAGATGAAGAGGAGCTTGGTGAGGTCGGCATTCCTTCCGTCGAGGTCGACTTTGATGGCGTTTTCGCCGTTTTCGGGATTGCGTTTGAGGTCAAGTTGGCCAGTGAACGGGGCGTTTGCGAAGATGAGCCCGACTTCCGCAGAAGCGTCGTCTGTATTCACGTCGAGATTCAGTTTGATATCGCGCGCTTGGGCGGGAAGGCCGATGATCTGCTTGATGTTGAGGGTGAAACTGCCGGTGACGGGGAGGATTGTTGGTGGGGGTGAAGCAATGGGTTTTGGGGCTGTGGATTTGGTGTTGGCGAGGGTGCGGTCTTTGGAATCTTTCGTGTCCGCGGGTGGGGTTTCGCCATTTACTTTTGATTTTTCGTCATCGTCGGTCGCGATGGCGCCGAGGTCGATGCGATCGACATTCACCGTTCCTTTGAGCTTGGGGGGTTTGGCGGTCATGTCGATCTCGACGGAGCCGGATACGGCGGCGTCTGCGATCTTTCCGTTCAACTCGGGGATTTGGTAGTGACCGAATGAGGTGCGAAGTGTCTTGCCGGAGAAGCTTACGCCGCCTTGAAGGGGAAGCGGACCGGTGAGAGGTGTGAGGCTTTGCATATCGGGGATATCGAGGTTGAACTCGAGGGCGCCGGGGGTGCTGAAGTTATTGGCGGCCATATTGCCTTTGACGGAGAGACTTGCATTTTCGAGATTGAGGTCGAATTCGAAGGGCCATTTGTCTGCTCCGGCGAGGAGCTCGTCGAGAGTGCCGCCGGAGAAGGAGCCATCGAATGGCAGCTCGAGGATGGTTCCCGAGATGGCGAGGCGGATGGCGTGATTATGGAGGGCGGAGCCATTGAGGCCGTTGAGCTGGAGGAGGGATTTCTCTGTCTGGCCATGGACTTTGTGAGTGACCGCAATCTCACTGACGCTCAGGAAATCGAGACCGGTAAACTGAATGTTAAGCTTGTGATTTCCCGGTTTGGTTTCGGTATCCGGAGCTTGTTTTTTTGGTAGTGTGTCTTGTGTGGGCGTGCCGATATCTTCCCAATTTCCTTCTCCGACCTTATTTTCTTCGAGGTTGAGAGCGAGACCGTGGATGGTGACATTATCGATATCGATTTGGCGGTCGATGAGTTCGCGGAGGCTGATTGCGGTCTGGAAGCGTTCGAGGTGAGCGAGGTTACCGTCTCCGGGCCAATGGGCGGGATTGGCGATGGAGATATTTTCCACGCGTAGTGCCGGGGTGGTGCCTGAGACGAGGATAATTTTGCCATCGAGAGAGACCTCTCGTCCGAGGGTCTTCGTAATTTGCTCGTCTATGGCCTCGTTGAACCCGGTGAGGGGGATGGGGATGGAGAAGGCGAGAAAAGCTCCTGCTCCAAGGGCAAGGAGAAGCACAAGGAAGCTGAGGGTTGAGAGGAGAAGCTTGATGAATTTCTTCATAGGGCCGAGGCGTGGGGGTGGAGTTACTCGTTGACGGTAGGGGCGGGATCGCCGGGGGATTTTTTTGTGACCGTATTGGGCATTGGGGAGACGGCGCCTTGCTGGATCACGTTGATTTTGACTTCGATATCCCGGCCGAGTTCGTTGTCGATCATGTTATCGATTTCGAGAATGAGGGTGCCCGGGACGGTGCGATCGGCGGTGATGACGAGCGTGACATCTTCGGGTCCTTCTGAGCTGGCGCGGGCGCCGGCGAGAAAGTCGATTCCGGGTTCTCTTTCGAGGCGTTTGTCGAGTTGTGTCCACATTTTTTCTGAGAGGGCGAGGGAATTGGGTTTGGCTTGGCCTTGCCTGATTTGGTCCATGAGGCGGTAGGCGAGGGGTGCGGTCATGATGACGAGAGCGAATCCGAGGGCGAGGATGATCCGTTTCATGGACACGGCGGCGGTGCGATTTTTTTTTGGGGTTTTGATTCCGTGGATGCGGAAGACGAGGGCGCTTCCGAGGACGATTGCGACCATATTGGTGGCGAAGAGGAGGAGGGCGCCGAGAGCGATGGCCCAATCGGCGGAGCCGAGGGCGATTCCGGCGGCGGCGAGGGGTGGGACGAGGGCGACGGAAATGGCGACTCCGGGGAGGGCGCCGGACATTTTTGGTCGGGCCATTGCGTAGCCGGCTGCGACGCCGGCGAAGAAGGCGATTCCGAGGTCGAGGATATTGGGGGATCCTCGGACGGCGACTTGCATTGTGAGTTCGTGGCCGGGGGTGAGGAGGCGGAGGAGGATTCCGAGGGCGAGGCTAAGGAGGGATCCGAAGATCATGGCGCGTGAAGCGTCCGCGAGGAGTTTGAAGTTGCCTTGGACGAGGGCGAGGCCGGTGCCGATGAGGGGGGTCATGAGGGGGGCGACGAGCATGGCACCGATAATCACGGCCACAGAGTCCTGGATCAGGCCGAAACCGGCGATGATCACGGAGCAGCCTAACATCACCCCAAAGTTCATGCTCCATTGGGATGCCTCCTTTAGGTTATCGACGAGAGCGAGGCGATCTGCGCGTTCGAGGTGTGGGAAGAGGCGCTGCCATTTGCTTTCGGTTGGCACGGGGGAATTGGAACCGTTGGCGCGAGAAGAGGGCACAAGAAGATGAGCTTATCGACAGTGGCCTGCGAGTGGAAGGAGAAACGATGAGTGAATATGCGACTCATGCTTGACGCGATGGGAGGGATGGGGTGCGATGGTATGGTGATACAGATTGAGGAGGTGGTGTTGCTGGCGGCGGGCGGATCGATTTCGGTGGAGCCGGGATCGGGGAGTTTGACTTTGTTGGTATTGTATTTTGTTCTTGCTCTCGGCGTGTCGTTTTTTTGTTCGGTTTGGGAGGCTGTGTTGTTGAGTATCACGCGGCCGTATATTGAGACGAAGAAAGAGGAGCGACCTCGGACGGGGGCGATCTTAGAGCGCCTGAAGTCGGATTTGAATGCGCCTTTGACGTCGATATTGACGTTAAACACGATTGCGCACACGGTGGGTGCGATGGGGGTAGGGGCGCAGGTGGCGGCGTTGACGGGGGGCGGGTGGATGGAGCATTTGGCGGGAGCATTGATGACGTTGGCGATTTTGATTTTGTCGGAAATTATTCCGAAGAACCTGGGGGCGCGCTATTGGCGGTCTTGGGCGCCATGGGTGGGGCGTTGTTTGGCGGTGCTGTCGAGGGTGATGTATCCGTTTGTAAAATTGGTATCGATATTTGCGCCGGGTGGGCATGGGCAGGCGGAGTTCAGTCTTGAAGAATTGCGGGTGATGGGGGAGATGGGGCGTAAGGCGGGGAAGTTGAAGGAGAACGAGATGCGGATATTGCAGAATTTGCTGCAGTTGCGTGAGAATACGGTGCACGACGTGATGACTCCGCGGGTGGTGGTATTTGCGTTACCGGAGAAGATGACCGTCGGGGAGTTTATGGAAGAGCATGGGCAGACACCATTTTCGAGGATTCCGATATACGAGAAGGATTTGGATGAACCGAGCGGGTTTGTATTGAAGGATGATATTTTAGCGGCGGCGGCTTATGACCGTAATGGGATTCAGTTAGGGGAGCTGGTGCGGGAGATGCCTCGGCTATCGGCGGCGACGCCGGTTCCCAAGGCGTTTGAGAAGTTTGTTTCTGGGCGCAATCAGATTGCGTTGGTCTTGGATGAATTCGGAGGATGTGAGGGAGTGGTGACGATGGAGGATGTGGTCGAGACGTTGTTGGGCTTGGAAATTGTGGATGAGGTGGATACGACGGACGACATGCAGCAGCAGGCGCGCAATTTGTGGAAGCAGCGGGCGGGGCGAATGGGCATCTCGCTTGCGGAGATGGGAGAGAGCGAGGGTGCGGGCGGGAATAAGGTGGGGGATCGGGACGGGGAATAAAATTTTGCGCTTGAGAGGGGGGAGAAGAGAGACGCATGATAGCGGTCATGAAGAGAGCGCTTGGAATATTGTATTTGTTGGGGATGGTTGTGTTGGGGGCTGGGTTGAGTGGGTGTGTGACGACGGGGACGACTTCCACGCGGACGAAACTAGCGCCCGGTCAATTTGAGTGGAATCCGGAGCGATCCACGAGCGGGCCGGTTTTGGTGGTTGTGAGCATCGATGATCAGATGGCGTATGTGTATCGCAATGGGATTGAGATTGCGCGTTCGACGGTGAGCACTGGGCGCCCGGGCAAAGAGACGCCGACGGGGGTGTTCACGGTTTTGCAGCGAAAGGTCGAACATGAGTCGAGTATTTATGAAGGGGCGCAGATGCCTTACATGCAGCGGCTCACGTGGAGTGGAATTGCGATGCATGCTGGGGATTTGCCGGGTTATCCGGCATCGGCGGGTTGTGTGCGTTTGCCGTATGCTTTTTCTGAGAAGGTGTATGGGGTGATGCACAATGGTGCGACGGTGGCGATTACGAAGAAGGGGGCGACGCCGTCTCGTTCCACGAAGCCGGCGAATGTTTTGTTGGCGAGTCGGGCGCAGAATCCTTCAAATTTTGCGATACCGACGGGGGAAACGGTGTGGGAACCGCACAAGAGCCCCTCGGGTCCGTTCAGTATTCTGGTGAGTTATGCGGACAGGACGATTTATGTGTGGCGAAATGGCAAGCAGATTGGTCAGTCTCCGATTGGGATTGCGCCGGGGGCGACGCCGAATGAGGGGGTCTTTATGATGTTGGAAGGGACGGAAGCTCCGGACCCTCGTTTTCCGGGTGTGCCGATTCGACCATGGAGTGTCCTGACGATGTCCGGGGGCGGACGCGGTGATGCGGTAGCCAGGGTGCGCGGGCAGATCAACGTTCCAAACGACTTTCACAAGAAGATTGCGGCGGCATTGACGCCGGGAACGATTCTGGTGACGACTGGAAAATCGAGTACTTTGTCGACGAGGTCTGCGGCAGGGTTTAACATTATGACGCCCGAGGCGAAGCCTCTGTAGATTTTTGGAGTTCAGGGGTCAGCTTTTTGCGGAGGCCTGGGTGATGGAATTTTCGTCAACGAGTGATTTGATTTCGTCGAGGTAACGGGAGTATTCGGGAGTATTGGGTGCGCTGTAATTCCAATTCTTGTAGAGGCCGGTGATCCGCGTGAAGAAATCCCGGGCGTGATCTTTATCCGGGAAAGTGTATTGGCGATCGACGAGGTCTTTGAGTAGGCGGAAGCTTTCCTGTTGGCGATCTCGGGGCATGGAGACGTCGACATCATCGAAGGCGTCTTGCTGGAGATAGACCATATCCACGAGGGTAGCTTTTTGCCAGACGAGGTAGTCTTTGAGGGAGATGCCTTCTTCGCCGGTGACCTGCATCATCTGGTAAACGGTATCGCCTTCGTGGAGCAGTTCACTGAGTTGTTTTACCTCGGGCACCCATGCGGCGCCGAGATGTTCACCGAGCCAATCGCTTACCTGATCGAGGTAGCGGGACCAGGACATGAGAGGATCGATGGCGGGGTAGAAGCGGCGGTAGGCACGGTCGTAGGAAAGGCCGAGGAAGGTTTTCACGGTGCCGAGCGTCGCTTGGGTGACGGGTTCTTCGAAGTTCCCGCCGGCGGGTGAGACGGTGCCGATCATGGTGAGGGAACCGATCGATTCATCGGGGCATTTGAGGACCCCGGCGCGTTCGTAGAGATTTTTGACGGAGGAGTCGAGATATGCGGGGAAGGCCTCTTCACCGGGGATTTCTTCCATGCGCCCGGAAGTTTCGCGCATGGCTTGGGCCCAGCGGGAGGTGGAGTCGGCGATGAGGAGGACGTCACATCCCATTTGTCGATAATACTCGGCGAGGGTGACGCCGGTATAGATGGAGGACTCTCGTGCGGCGACGGGCATGGAAGAGGTGTTGCAGACGATGATGGTGCGATCCATGAGGGAGCCCCCGGTGCGTGGGTCTTTGGTCTTTGGGAACTCGGTGATGGTTTCGACGACTTCACCGGCGCGCTCGCCGCAGGCGACGATAATGACGACGTCGACGGTTGAGTATCGGGCGATGAGGCTTTGGAGGACTGTTTTTCCGGCGCCGAAGGGACCGGGGATACACCCGGTGCCACCGCGGGCGATGGGAAAGAAGGTGTCGATAATACGGATGGTGGTGGTGAGAGGTTCGTTGGGGTAGAGGCGTTCGGCTTGGCGGCGGGCGAACATGCGTTCGGGGATGGCGCGTCGGACGGGCCAGCGTTGAATGAGATTGACCTCTCGTTCGGTGCCGTCGGCTTGGCGGATGCGGGCGACGGGTTGATCGACGGTGAAGTTGCCGCTTTGGATCCAGGTGACTTCAACGGGATCGGGCTCGTCGAAGGGCACCATGATCTTATGTTCGAGAATGCCTTCGGGCACAACGCCGAGAGGTTGTCCGGCGACGAGGCGATCGCCGGCGGCGGCGAGGGGCGTAAAGGGCCATTGTTTTTCTCGATTGAGAGGCGGGGGATAATCGCCGCGGGGGAGGAAGAAGCCGTGTTCATCGGCGAGGGCTTGGAGAGGGTTTTGGAGGCCATCGAAGACGGTGCTCAAGAGGCCGGGTCCGAGTTCGACGGAGAGCATTTCTCCGGAGAGGCGGACTTCATCGCCGGTGCGGACCCCCTTGGTATCTTCGAAGACCTGCATATCGGCGGTATTTCCGCGCACGCGAAGGACTTCTGCTTTGAGTTGTTCTTTTTTGAGGATGATGTAGCCGACTTCGTTTTTGATGATGGGGTCGCCTTGTGTTTCGATGGTGACAAGGCTTTCCTCGGCGGCGATGACGCGGGCGGTGCGGGTGTTTTGATCTTGGGACGGCGAGGTCATGAATCGTTGGCGGGTGACGGGAGGATAGGATCGGGAAAGAGAGTCGCGGCCAAATCGTCAAAGTGTGCGCGGGCGTTGTCTTCCCGGTAGGAAAGCCATCTGTTGAGGACATCCCATTTGAAGACGAAGGCGATGACGTTTTCGAGTTCGAAGTATTTGCCAACGGAGGAGCGGTCGAGGGCGTCCCAGACGAGGTTCATGGCGAGCTCTTCGAGTTTGAAGGCCTCTCCGTTTTCGAGGAATTGTCTGGCTTCAGTAATCCATGGAAAGACCTTTCCAAGGCGGAAGTCGGGGTGTCCCCAATTCCTTTCGATGTGTGAAACCCAGGGGCCGAGCCCCCAATCGGGGTCAGATGGGCCGCTGTTTTCTCCGCGTAGGCGGCGGCGCAGCGCGGCGAGAATGGTGCGAAGGTTGATGCGGAACTCGATGGCGGAGCGCACGGCGGGGTGTTTATTTTTTTCGAGGAGCTCGCGATACTGTGCGGCGATCTCCGCATCGGTTTGGTTGGGATTCCGGTTTTGCCATTGGATGAAATGGCGAAGGTTGGCGACGATGGAGGCGTCGGCCGGTTGGAGCATGCGGAGGCGTTCGTCGAGGCGGGGTTCGTTGATGGGGAGGCGCTCGGTCTGGCCGATGCGGGGGAGGGCGGGGAGGCTGGCGACGAGGCCGTAATACTGGTGGCGAGTGCGGAACATGGTTTGAAGATGCCGTGTCTCAGGTCTCCGGGTATTCGCCGGCGAGGAGGCGACGGTATCTTGGGAGGAGCTGTCGAACGAGGAAGCCGGAGATGGTTGTTTCGTTGAGATCGATTTGGAGTTCTTCGTCGACGATGCGGACGGAAACTCCTTTTTCGAGCTGGGGATCGATTTTGAACTCGATGCCCTCGCGCAGGGTTTCGCCGGAGACGCTGAGGATGAATTTCCGGATGCGTTCCTCGGCTTCTTCGTCGCCGGAATCGGAACCGGCCGCGGCGGGGCTGGAGTGTTGGGAGAGGAGAATCTCGACGGCCTTGTCCTTGAGTGTTTCGTCGGCGGTCTGGCCGGCGAGGGCGAGGATGACCTCGCGGAGGAAGTTCCGGTCTTCCAGTTCAGCGGAGATGAGGCGACGGAGCTGTCGATTGAAGGCCTCGCGAACGTTTTCGCCGAGTTCTTTGATGGTGTCGCGCGCGGCGAGTTTGAGGGATTCTTCGGCGGCGTTTTTTTCCGAGTCAATTTTGGAGCGGGCGTCGGAGAGCGATTGTGCGGCCTCGGATTTGGCTTCCGCGACAATGGTGGCGGCTTTAGATTCCGCTTCTCTGAGGATGCGTTCTGCTTCCTCTTCGCCGGCCTTGACGCCTTCTCCGCGGATGCGGTCGATGAGGTTTTGGACTCCGGAAGCGGGTGTGTCGAGTTCTTCGGGTGAGGACATGGCGGGGCGAGCGTGTTATTCGGCTCCGGGGAGGTCTCCGGCGAGGACGAGGGCGAAGACGAAGGCGAAGACGGCGAAGCCTTCGACGACGGCGGCGGGGGAAATGGAGAGGCCGAAGATTTCCGGTTTACTTTTGAAGGCGTTGATGGAAGCGGCGCAGGCGCTGCCCTGTTGGGCGGCGCTGACGAGGAGGGCGATCCCGGTGAGGAGGCCGATGCCGAAGAGGCCTGGGGCGTTATCGGGGGTGACGACGCGATTGAGGGAGAGGGTGACGACGATGCCGTAGATGGTTTGGGAGGAGGGCATTGCGGAGATGCCGACGAAGCGTCCGTGTCCGCTTTCCGTTTCGAGCATGGCTCCGCAGGCGGCTTGGCCGCCGCGTGAGCAGCCGATCATGCTACCGGTGGCACCGAGGGCGAGGGGGGCGAAAATGCCCACCCATCCGAGGGCAATGACGAATGTGTCCATGGTATATCAGTGTTAG
>JBCDBW010000130.1:0-11196 GCA_039182965.1 Verrucomicrobiota bacterium | reverse complement strand
TGCGTTGCGAAGTTGCACATGTCCATAGGGTTTCCATTCCACGTCCTCCCCTATTTTAGCCACGCCAGCCGTTCGCAATTTTAAATAAGTCATAGTCGATATCGTCGTAGACGTTGGTGAATGGTTCTGCGGAGAAGGTGAGGGTGCGACTGAAGGGGATGCTCACGTCGAATTCTTGTCGATTGAGGAGCTTAAGCTGGTTGCTATCGCTTACGTCCTTTCCGAATACCAAGAGGGTGCCTTTGGCGCCGACAATATCGAAGCCACGTTCGGTATTCGTAATTTTGACGACAAATTCGAACGACTGGCGTCGATCATCGATATTGTTTTGGAGTTCACGATTGGACTTACCGGTATTGACTTCGATATCGACGCGGGGAATGCGGTTTGATTGTTCCTCTTCGATCCAATCCTTGATGTATGCCTGATCGTCTTTGCTGAAGACAGTCACCTTCGTGGTGAACGTTCTCCCGTCAGAGCGTTTCATGGTGACGGTTTCGCCGGAGGCGGAGACGATTTCGGCGTTCATCGTATTTCCGTTCGGGTCGGTAAACTGTCGCATGTCCGCGCGGGAATTTGGGAGCATGGAGAGAGTTGCGACGAGGAGAAGGGTAAGGAAGAGGCTGCGGCTCATGGCGAGTTATTCGACGGTTACGGTGGCGCCGCCGCCGTCGTTTTTAGTGGCTTCGGGATTATTCAGCATGCGGTCGCAAGGATCGCCAGTTTTCAGTTTAAGGGCGTTTGCGGCGAAGCGCGCGTAAGTATCGGGAGCAGATTCGCTGCCAATAACTTTGCCGTCTGGATTTTGGACGATAAGAATATACCCATTGTATTTGTGGCCGCTGCGGGCGTAATCGATATCGATGTAGGTCGATTCGAATTCTTTGGCGCGGAAGGTGAGGGTTTGGCCGGCCGGGATATTGAGATCAAAGTCCTGACGGTTGATGACCTCGAGGTTATCACTTTCGGCGACATGTTTGCCAATCACGATGAGACTGCCTTTGCCATTTTCGATATCGAAGTTTCGTTCATCGTTGGTGATGCTGACGACGAATTCGAAGGTTTGGCGCCAGTAGTCGCCGCCGAGATCATCGGCTTCGCGGTTTGATTTGCCGGAATTGACTTCGAAAGAGAGTCTGGGGACAAAGGATTTTTGACGGTCTTCGTGCCAATTCTCGATGTATTCCTGATCTGCCTTGCTGAAGACGGTGGTTTTGGTGGTGACGGTGGTTCCGTTTTCGCGTTTGAGGGTGACTTGGTCTCCGGAGACGGAGACGAGCTGAGCGGTCATGGTTTGGCCAGTGGTGCCCGTAAATTCTCGGAACTCGGCGCGGAGGATTGAGAGTGGGGAGGAGAAGACGAGGGAGAACGCGAGTGTGCGGACGGCCCATGCGAGATACGAGCTTTGAGCGTTCATTGTGTTCCCAAAAATAGACTATGGAAATCGGGAGAGAGAATCCAATACAAAAAGCTTAGCAGTAAAGAGCTGAGGGGAAACTACAATTTTAGCAGCGATTTGTAGTCGGAAGCCATTGAGTGACGCCTGTCATTCCTCGTAGGTTAGCTGGAGGAAGAGTTTGCAACTATCTGTGAATAAGTTGGAGCTCTCTCCGGGTGAGCATACTATCGTCGATCTTTTCCCGCGATACAACGTGTTTGGCAACAGATACCGCTACGCGAGGGCGGGTTCTTCGACGCGGAAGACTTCGCGGGCATCGGCGACTTGACCGGTGACAGCGGCGGCGGCGACCATAACGGGGGACATGAGGATGGTGCGGCCGGTGGGGCTACCCTGACGGCCTTTGAAGTTTCGGTTTGAGGAGCTGGCGCAGAGCTGATCGCCGACGAGTTTATCTGGATTCATGGCTAGGCACATCGAGCAGCCGGCGCCGCGCCATTCGAAGCCGGCGTCTTCGAAGACGGTATGCAGGCCTTCTTGACGGCAGAGGTGGTCGACGATTTGAGAGCCGGGAACGGCGATGGCGGTGACATTGGGAGCGACGGTGTGCCCTTTGAGGAATCTGGCAGCTTCGCGGAAATCCGAGATGCGGCCATTGGTGCAGGAGCCGACGAAAGCGACGTCGATGGGGATCCCTTTTACGGGGGTGCCCGGCTTAAGTTTCATGTATTCGAGGGCTTCCTCGATGGAGGTGCGTTGGGCATCGCCTTCGGCATCTGCGGGATCGGGTATGGATTCTCCAATGAACACACCCTGGTCGGGGCTGACGCCCCAGGTGACCGAGGGTTCGATATCTTCGGCGCGGATATTGACGACGTCGTCGTAGACGGCATCGGGTTCGGAGGCGAAGCTGCGCCATGTTTCGACGGCATTATCCCACGCGGCGCCTTTGGGGCTGTAGTTTCGGCCTTTGAGGTATTCGAAGGTTTTTTCATCGGGATTGATGTAACCGCAGCGGGCACCGCCTTCGATGGACATATTGCAGACGGTCATGCGTTCTTCCATGGAGAAGTTATCGAAGACGCTGCCGCCGTATTCGTATGCGTATCCGATACCACCTTTTGCGCCGAGGACTTTAATGATGTGGAGGATGACGTCTTTGGCGTAGACACCTGGAGGGAGTTCTCCGTCGACATTGATGCGGCGGACTTTGAGTTTTTCCATCGCCATGGTTTGGGTGGCGAGGACGTCGCGGACCTGGGTGGTGCCGATGCCGAAGGCGATGGCGCCGAAGGCGCCATGAGTGGCGGTATGGGAATCTCCGCAGGCGATGGTTGTGCCGGGTTGGGTGATTCCTTGTTCGGGGCCGACGACGTGGACGATGCCTTGTTTACCCGAGGCGAGGTTGAAGTAGGTGATGCCAAACTCGTCCGCGTTGCGCTGGAGTTCTTTGATCATTTCGTCCGCGAGACGATCGTCGAAGGGTTGTTCTTGCGAGTCGGTAGGGACGATGTGGTCGACGGTGGCGAAGGTGCGGTGGGGATATTTTACGGTGAGGCCGAGATCCCGGAGCATGCCGAAGGCTTGCGGCGACGTCACCTCATGGATGAGGTGGGTGCCGATGAGCAGCTGGGTTTGGCCGTGAGAGAGTTTCTTGACGGCATGGGCATCCCAGACTTTTTCATACAATGTCTTCGACATTGGGGTGTTCGTTTTCGGTGGTTGGGCGTTCGTTTAGTTGTATCCCGACGGGGAGTCGATGAAACAAGGGAAGGAGATGGTAGCATGGGAAAGGGTGGGGTGCAATCGCATGCGGAAGCAGGAGATGGGCCGAGGGGGTTTCAGGGGCCTTGAATTTGGGCGACCAGCCATTGGTTGGCGGCCCGGTCGCCGAAGAGCTTTACGCGGTCGAGATAGTGGGCGAGTTGTAAATTGGTGGCCTTGGGCACGCTCTCCATCATCGCCATGAGGAGTTCATTCAACTGGACTTCCTGATTCTGCACGGAAGATCTGAGGATCGGGACTCCGTCGGGGAAGTATTGGTAGTCGAGGTTGGGATCTAATTTTTCCAAGAACGACGCTTCAAGTGCGAGGCCGATGTATTCCGCCTGGAGGTCTTCATCTTGGCCTTGAGACAAGCTGTTTCCTGTCTCAATCGCGAGGGCGGCTAGTTCCAAGGCTTCGACGGTTTGGTCGGATTTGATGAGGGAGTCGTAGTGGGATTCCAGTTCTTTAAGGTATGGAACAAGGAGCTGGGCGGGATGGGGTGCTCGGAAGACGGGAACCGCTGCCAGTCCATTGGCGACATCGCTGGAGAAACCCAAATGCTGGAAAAACTCTTGTGCGGCTTGCCAGTTGTGAATGCGATAGCTCTCGAGATGGTTTTTTTGGACGCCTTCTTTCAGGAGTGAGATGGCCGAATCGTAATCGTTTTGATCGAAGGAGTGTGAACTTGCGAGATAGAGGGCGTAGGCGTTTTCTGGATCGTGTTCGAGAAGGCTTTCGAGGGCCGTTTTGCGTTGGTCTTGGAATTGATCGGACAAGGCTGTTGCGAAAAGGACTCTGGGGTCTCGTGGATACCTCTCGAGTGCGGTGCCTAGAAATGAGGGATCTGTATCGAAAAGAGCGTTTGCGACGAGGAGGGCGTCCACGCTTTCGTTCGTGTGGAGGAGGTAGGCTTGGAGTTGGGCGCGGTCAATTGATGGGTAGTCTTTCTTTTCGAGGTTTAAGAGACCTTTTAGGCCGAGTTGATTCCAGTCCTGGATCGTTCGAGCTTCTGGTGGGATTGAAGCCGGGGAGCCCACCGGGCTTTTGCCGACGTGAAGGACAGTGGCATCTTGATAGACATTCGGTGCTGGCGCGGGATCCGGATTTGAGACGGCTCGATTCACGGGTGTGAAGCAGAGTTTAATCAGGAGCGTGGCGACCGCGGCGGAGAGGGCGAAGGCGATGAGGAAACGCGGATTCATCGGAAGTGGATCTTGCCATGAACCAGGCGTGACGTCGAGAACGGATGGGGTGGGCGTGAGGATTGTTATTGTTGGGACGGTGGAGTTTCTTTTAGACAGGGTGGAGGCATGACTGAGCGAGTGCAGAGAAGTTTAGGCGGGGGGATGATCTTTGGAGTGGCGGTATTTTTGGGAGCGTTCCTGTTGTTTTTTGTGGAGCCGGTGGCAGGGCGGCGCTTGCTGCCGCGGTTTGGCGGTGGGCCTTGGGTGTGGCTGACGTGTTTGATGTTTTTCCAGGGGGTATTGTTGGTGGGGTATGTGTATGCGCATTGGGCGGTGCGACGGTTATCGGTGCGGGCGCAGGTGATTTTGCATGTCGGATTGATGGCGGCGGCGATTATTTTGGTGGTGTTCGTGGGACGGAGGGGTGGGGAGGCGGCTTTGACGGAGTTTGAGCGTAGCTGGGGAGGGCCGCAGGGGGCGATCATTTGGGAGATGCTCAAGATGATCGGATTGCCGTTTGTTTTGTTAGGGGCATCGAGTCCTCTTTTGCAATCGTGGTATCACCGATGTTATCCCGGGAGAGAGGCGTATCGGTTGTATGCTCTATCCAACGTGGGTTCGCTGGGGGCCTTGGTCGGATATGTCGCGCTGGTGGAGCCCCGTCTGAGTCTGGGGGAGCAGGAGTGGTTTTGGATCGGAGGCTTGTTCGTTTTTTTGCTGTCGGCGTGGGGATGTGGATGGATGGCCACGCGGGCGAAAGTGGCGGGAGGCGATGGGCCGACTGATGATGAGGCGAGGGAGTCAGAGGAATCGTTGGCGGTGGAATCGGTGGTTGGAGGAGAGGAACATCAGCGGAAGAGTCGGCGGAGGATGAAGCGGGAACGGCAGGCGGCATTGGAGAGGGAGGCGGAGGCAGCGGAAGCGGCGCGGATGGCGGGGTGTGTGGGGGGAGTGGGTTGGGGGCCGATTTTGAGTTGGGTGGTATTGGCGGCGTGGCCGTCAGTGATGTTGATGGGGGTCACGTATGCCTTGACGGTGGATGTGGCGCCGGTGCCGTTTTTGTGGTTGTTGCCGCTGGGGTTGTATTTATTGATCTTGATCATTTGTTTTGATCACGAGCGTTGGTATCACCGCGGGGTTTGGCTTCCGTTAGCGATGGTGGCGTTGTCGGCGATGGCTTGGTGGTTGTGGCAGCAACAGGAAACGGGTTATGCCCTGGGCTCCGGTTTTCTTATTCCGATGGCTGTTTTGTGCGGTGGTTTGTTTGTTTCGGGGATGGCTTGTCACGGGGAACTGACGCGCCGCAAGCCGGCGGCTGAACACTTGACGGTATTTTACCTTTCGGTATCGGCGGGAGGATTTTTGGGAGGGGTTTTTGTGAGTTTGTTGGCACCATTGTTGTTCAACTCGATTTTGGAGATGCCGATTGGCGTTTGGGGGACGGCGCTGACTTTATGGCTTTTGGTGGCTTTACCTTTGATATGGCGGGGACATCGTGACGAGAAGCCGTCGGGCCGGGGCTCTCGTGAGCCGGGGAAAGGATGGCGGATGTGGGCGGCTTGGGGATCGGCGCTATGGGTTTTGGGGCTGGGGTATGGTTTGGTAAAAGTGGAGACGGCGTATGCAAGCGGACATCTGGACGAGGCGCGAAGTTTTTTTGGGATGTTGGCGGTGGGCGAGTCTGAGGAGGGGGAGGAAGGTTGGTTTCGATGGTTGGTGCATGGGACGATTGATCATGGGGGGCAGTTTCAGAGCGAGGGGTATCGGCATAATGCGGTGACGTATTACGGACCGGCGAGCGGGGCGGCGATTGCGATCGGGAGGCATCCGAAGCGATTGCCAGCGTTTGCGGAAGCGCAGCGGCCGATTCGGGTGGGGGTGTGTGGCTTGGGAGTGGGTGGGATTGCGGCTTGGATGGAGTCGGGTGAGTTCATTCGGTTTTATGAAATTGATCCGCAGGTGGAAGTGTATGCGCGGGAGTATTTTTCTTATTTGGAGGATTGTCCTGCGGAGGTGGATGTAGTGTTGGGAGATGCGCGGATGTCGTTGGCGATTGAGGAGGCGGCGGGCGAGCCGCGGTATGATGTCTTGGTGATGGATGCCTTTACAGGGGATGCAATTCCGGTGCACTTGCTAACGCGTGAAGCGGTGGCGTTGTATTGGGAGCGGTTGGAGGAGGATGGAATTCTGGCGTTTAATTTTACGAATGAGTATGTCGATATCCTGCCGGTGATTGAGGGGTTGGCGGCGGAGTTTGGGAAGCAGGTGGTGGTGGTGAACAACAGTGCGGTGGACAGTTGGCGGATATACCAGGCGAACTGGGCGTTGATGACCAGTAACGAGGCGTTTTTACAGGCTCAGGCGGGAGTGGATTTTGATCCGAACGCGGAGATTATCGCGCCGGAGGGATCGATTGTGTGGACGGATGATTACTCGAGTGTGTGGAGTGTGTTGCGGGTGTTTCGGGGTGAGGAAGAGGATGGTGGGGGAGGGGAGGAGGACGGTTGATCGGCTGGATGTCTCCTGGTGGGGGTGGCTCGGAAGAATGAATCAAGGTTCGATCAATCTTCGGAAGATCGCCCCCTCACCCTAACCCTCTCCCAAAGGGAGAGGGAATAGGATGTTGACGATTCGGGGAAGGTGTCTGCGCGACATTTGAGGGAAGGCTACTGGGACTGGTTGCGCTCGATGAGCCAGCGGTGGGCTTCTTTTTCGCCGAATAGTTTCATGCGGTCGAAGTAGGCGGCAGCTTCGGATACGGGGAGGGTCATTAGGATATCGGGGGCTTCTTTTGCGAGAGCTTGGATTTCTTTGCTTTGTCGTTCGATGTCTTCAAGCATTTCTGGTATGGGCTGGGAGAATTGGGGGTAGGATTGATCGGGGTCGAAGGCTTCGAGGAATTGTTTTTCGTAGGTGAGGCCGACGAGTTCGGCGAGTAGGGTTTTGTTGCCGTCTCCTTGGGAGAGGCGGTTGCCCATTTCGATGCCGAGGAGGGCGAGTTCCTGGGCTTGATCGGTTTGGCCGGCGGCGAGGAGTTGGTCGATTTGGTTGTCGAGTTGCTTGCGGAGGTTGCCGAGCGACTGGATGTGAGGCATATGCGCGTCGAAGAGGCCCTGTGCTTTGGCAATTGCGGGAGGATCGCCGCGTTGGACGAAGAACTCTTCAGCGTCTTGGGCGCGATGAATAAAGTAATCGTTGAATTTGGATTTGTTTGTCGCACTGTGAAGCTCGGCCAGAGCCCCCTCGAGATCTCCGTGTTCAAGGAGGGAATTTGCGGCGAGCCAGGAAGGGAGTGGGTTGTCGGGGTCGGATTCGAGAAGGCGGTGAATCCAGGGAGAATCCGCCTCGTTGTTGAGAAAATCCCGCATGGCGGCGGCGAGGTGGAGTTGTGGGTTATCGGGATCGGCTTCGAGTGCTTTGTCGAGGTAGGCGCTGTCTTGGGTGACGGAGTAGGCGGTGAGAAGGGCTTGCGGTGAGCGGTCACGAGTGTCGAGGAAGGTTTCAATTTCTTCGCGAGTAGGTTCAGGCCAGGGTTCCCCGCTTTGTGCCCTTTCGAAAAGGTCGGCCATCGTTTTTGGGCGAGGACTCTTTTCCTGAGCGAGGGAGCTATCGTTTGGGGTTGGAGAAACAGACGCGTGTGCGGGCGAGTTCTTGCCGATGGGCGGAGCGGAAGAATCGTGAGCGGCGTGGCGCTTCGATTTTTCGAAGCCGGACTTGGTGGAAAAGGCGTAGTAGATTATGGCGGCGACGGCGGCGAGGCAGGCGGCGATGGTGATGAGGCGATTCATTTTTTGGCGCCTTTGGTGGGTGAAGGGTGTGAACTATTCTTCGCTGAAAGAGCTACGAAGATCACGAGGTAAAGGGGCTGAGAGTGGCAGCGAGCGGTTGGGTTGCGAAGCGTTAGGGAGCGGACGACTGAGGCCAGTCGTCCCTACCGGCCGCTGGAAGTGAAGTTTTGTGGTGGAGGAGAATGGGTTTAGTTGGGTGGGGACCAGGTGAGGGGGGTTTGTTGTTCGCGGCCGGCGCGGTCGGCGTATTTGATGTGGCCGTTTTGGTATCCGTATTCGTGGACGAGTCGGGTGACCTTGACATCGTAGGCGCAGTATTCGGCGATTTCGAGGAGGGGTTTTTTGTTTCCGGTGGATTTGTATTCCTGCCACCACTTGATGGCTTGGAGGCCTTCGGCGGTTTTTGATTTATCTGGGCCGAGGGTGGCTTTTGCGACGGAGTCGAGTTTGATGCGGTGTCCGAGGATTTCCTCGAGGTCGACCATGAGGTCGAGGTTCCGCGTTTGGGTTTTCAGGTCGAGGATGGTGTATTGGAGGAGGACTTCGTAGTCGAAGGAGATGTGATTGAAGCCGATGACGAGGTCTGCTTTGACGAGTTGTTCGATGAGCTGGTCGGCCTGATTTTCGCTGTAGATGTGGTATTGATTGGTTTTGGTGGAGTAGGTGACACCGACGGACATGCCCATTTTGTCTTTGTGACCCCAGCCGCCGACGTCGTTTGCAGAGCGTTGGGTTTCGAGATCGAAGTAGACGTAATCTTGCATGGGGCTGGCGCTTGCGGTGATATGATGGTGGTGAGGGGCGGGGGGTGCAATGTTTGAAGCCCTGGAGGGGGTGCTCGATATTGAGGAATCGAGGGGTGGGCTGACAACTCGTATGCTATTACATGGCCTAGACGCTTTGCCAGAGGCCGAGTTTGGCGCCTTGGGGGTCTTTGATGACGGCGTAGGTTCCTTTGTCGGGGACTTTGGTAACCTCTTTTACGATTTCTGCTCCGAGTTGTTTTGCCTTGGCGACTGAAGCGGTGACATCGGCGACGTTGACGTAGGCGAGCCAGACCGGTGGCCCGTCGCCGTGGGCGGATTTGTCTTCGAACCCGGCGACCGGGTGGTTGCCGGCATTGAACATTTGGTATTCGTCCAAACCGGGGATGGCTTGGGCGGTCCAATTGAAGAGTTGAGTGTAGAAGTTTTTGCTTTCTTCGGGATGAGACGTGAGAAGTTCATTCCAGGCGAAGGTGCCGGGGATGGTTTCAAACGTTTGATCTTTTTGTTCTTGTGATCGTTGTGGTGTGATATCGCTCATTTTAGGTGATAGTTGGGTTTCGTCGGATTACTGGATTGGACTAAGGACCTGTGACAAGGGTGGTGGTTACTCGGTGGCATTCGTGGATTTTTTTGGGTAGCTACCGGGAATGTATTTGGAGACGAAGCGACTGGCGGCAGGTTCGAGACCCCAGAAGACCATCGGAGGTTCGAAGATATCGGGATCATCGAGGAGGCCGCTAATTTCCGGAGCGAGACCGCGGGCGAGCCCTGGCATGGCATAATTTACGTAGAGGGGAACTTCTTGTTCATCGGCGTGGGCGATAATTTTGGTGAAGTCATGGACTGTTTTTCCGTAGAAGTGTCCGGGGTCGTAGGCGCGGGTGTATTTCCAGAATCCCAAACTGGCGACGTCATTGAAGTTTTCGGCGAAGGGATTGAGCACCTCTCGATATGATTGGACGGACTCCTTTGCGGGTTCGATGGGTGTGGAGACGAGGAGGGAACGTTGATCGTGTGTGAACCATGCGAAGAAAAGGGCGAAGGCGAGTGTGATGGAGAGTGCGACGGTGGTTTGGCGGGCTTGGGCATGGGCAAGTTTTCCGGAGAGCCAATCGATTCCGAGGGCGACGAGTGCCCAGAGGAACGGGAGGATGAACACGGCATACCAATAAAAGATGAAGATGCCTTTGCGATAAGCATCGAAGACAAACAGGGGGGCGGGTAGTATAAAGACCGCGATCAGAAGGCGGGTGAAGAGTCCTTGTTTCCAAAGATTGGCGATGCCGAGGACCGATAGCATGGCGAGGGCGGTTAGGAGGACGTAAACGGGGAAAGGGTTGGCGGTGAGAAGGTCCGAGATGGTGACGCAATTTGGGTTGGAGGAGTCCCAAGGGTGCCAGCGGATTCCGGCGGCGTAGCTGCCGATCATGTCGCGAAGGAGGTCGGCGTGGATGATGGATTCAATCGAGTGATGAGGGTTAAAGCGTTCCGCGAACTGGAGAAGATTCGGGCTAAAGAGTTGGACGAAGATCATGGCGCTGATGCTGTTGACGAAGAAGAGGCGTCCGGCGAGCATCCAGTGATCGGGTCGGGCTGTATTTGGTCTAGCGAAAGCGATGATAAAGCCTGTGAGGTTGAGAAGGGCGAGGAGGTGGAAGCCGGAGGCGTTGCTGTAGATGTAGAGCGTTTGTGTGATGCCGTATGCGAGGAACCATCTCCATTTCCCTTTGCTAAGCGCAAGATCGAGAAAGAGAATCAGGAGCGGCCCGAAGAAGAAAAGGAAGACATACCCGCGTGCTTCGGAAGCGTAGCGAAGGAACCATGGGTGGAGGGATAGGAGAAGCGGGGCAATCATAGCGGCCCGTGGGAATCCGATGCGGGCAAGCATAAGAGCAATGGTGACGAGCGCCCCTATGCCGGCGAGCCAAGCGGGGAGGCGGAGGGCACGGGCGTTGAAATAGAGCGCGTCGGCGGCGCCGTTTTCGAAGTTTGGTTTCGCGAAGGAGTGAGCGATGCGCGCGCAGATGCTATAGAAGGGATGATTGTTTGGCATCTCGTAGAACCAGAGTGTTTCGGCCCAGCGAACGGGGCGACGCTGGACATCGCCGAAAAGCTCGGGACCTCCCTTTTCATTGGTTCGCTTGTAATCGGCGACGACGACACGGCGCATGGTGTATTCCTCGTCGAACCACAGGCTATGATTGAGGCGCGGGAAGGTGAAGATACTGGTGATAACCACGGCGAGGAGAGTGCAGAGAGTGAGAGGAATCCATGGAATGGGGGGGCGGGCG
>JBCDBW010000129.1:0-11221 GCA_039182965.1 Verrucomicrobiota bacterium | reverse complement strand
GGGAGCGGTGGATGGAGGTGATTGGGGGGGGGGAGGGGAAGAGCGAGGGGGGGTGAATGGGGGGTAGGTGGGGTGTGGGGGTTTTTGAATATTCAAGATCCAACAAGGAATATCCAATGACCGAGTGAAGGCGGTATGATGAGCGAGAGGGTTTATGATTTGCAGGAGCGGTTTGTCGATTTCTCGGTGAGGGTTATTCGGGTTTGTGATGCGTTGCCGGAGACTCGGGCGGGGAAACATATTTGCGGGCAGTTGTTGAGGAGCGGGACGTCGCCGGCTCCGAATTATGGGGAAGCGCAGAGTGCGGAGTCGACGGCGGATTTTGTGCACAAGTCAATGACTGCGCTCACGGAACTGGGGGATACTGATGTTTAGCTGGAGGTATTTGTATGGGCCCAATTGATTGAATCGACAGACGTGACTGATTCGTTGGTCGTCGAGACGAACCAATTGCTTTCGATTCTGGTGGCCAGAGTGGGGCCGGTGAGGCGAGGGATGGCGGGCTAAGGGAAGGATTTGGGGAGGGGTGGTGGGGACTGGGAGGGTTGTTTTTCGAGAGCGGAATTGATGAGGAGTCGTTCGACGACATTTTCTTTGGTGAGGAGTCCGTTGAGGTTTTTAGAGGTCGGGGATTCGAACACGGGGAGGCTTGCGGAGTTGAGGGATTGGACGTGTTCCATGGCGTCGGTGAGCGGGGTATCGGGCGTGAGGTGAACGGGGAAGTCGCGGGCGAGTTCGTTGACGGGGTACGAGGAACCGTGTTTGGCGAGGGCGGCGATGAGATCGGAGCGAAGGAGCATGCCGACGACATGGTTTTGAGCGTCGACAATGGGGAAGTCGTGTTGTGATCCGGCGAGGAGGGCATCGACGGCATCCTGAAGTGTGGCGTTTTTTGTCAGGGTGCGGAAGCGGGTGACCATGGCATGACGGACGCGGAGGTGATGGGTGGCGGCGCGTGTTTGCACGGACTGGCTTTCCTGGGCGGCGGCGAAGTAGATAAAGATGGCGATAATGAAGAGGATGGGATTTTGGGTAAAAAAGATGGCGAGAACGCCACCGATCACAGCAAGAGACTGGCCGACGCGGGCGGCGATCTGGGTAGCGCGGGCGTAGTCGAGGCGGGTGGCGAGGAGCGCTCTGAGGACGCGGCCTCCGTCCATTGGGAAGGCAGGGATCATATTGAAAAGAACGAGGAGGACGTTTACTCGGGCGAGATTCGGGAGGATGGTTGCCGGATCACTGAGATTGGTAAGATCATCGGGGACAGGAAGTCGACCGAGGAAGAGGAAAAGGATGGCGGCAATGGCGACATTGACCATGGGACCTGCGACGGCGATCACGAATTCCTGGCTGGGTTTCTCGGGCATGCGTTCGAGGCGTGCGAGGCCGCCGATGGGGAGGAGGGTGATATCGGGAGTGCGGATGCCGTAGTGTCGGGCGGCGAGGGCGTGACCGAATTCATGGAGGAGGACGCAGAAGAAGAGACCCGTGAGGAATGTGAGTCCGGAGATGGCATGGATGAGTCCGCCTTCGGCGAGGAGGGCAACGGCAAAAACGGCGAGCAAAAGGAGAAATGTTAGGTGGATGCGAACCTCGGTGCCGGCGACACGGGCAATGCGGAAGGACCATTTCATGGCGCCAACTTACGGCGGATCAAGGGGCATTCAAGCGAGGTGATTCGGGGGGCGCCCAGCATTTCATCGCGGAAAGGCGGCCGTTCCAGGCGCTTGTGTTATGTGGAAATCTGTGAGGATAGGGGCAAGGTGAGCTGAAGTGAAAAGGGGACCTCGCTGGTTCGAGAGATGGGATTGGGGACCTCCCAGAGCGGGCAGGTGTTGAATCGGCCGGTTTGATGCAACGCCTTGCTACTGCCAGACGGGCGAATCCGTGACCAGTTCGGCCCACGAGGTCTCGAGGACTTTGGTGAGTTCTGCCAGCTTCTCGGGATTTTCTTGAGCCAGATTTTTGGATTCAGCGATGTCTTCGCTGACCTGATAGATCTCGATATCGGTCAGGGTGGCGTTGCGCAGCTGGTCGGCATTGCCGGGATGTAGATTTTGGAACTTAGGCAGCTCACCGCCGTCGAGTTTCGCGAGGACCTTCCAATTGCCATAGCGCATGGCAACGCGTTCTTCGTTAATGGCGTTAAAATATCCCCAGAGCAGCGGTTTTTCGCGGCTGAATCCACCTTCACCGGTGAAGAGAGGCCATGAATTTTCACCATCGAGATCATCGGGAGCGGTGTTCCCGGAGAGATGGGCGAAGATGGCAAAAAAATCGAGGGATGAAACCGGCTCATCAACGGTTTGACCGGCGGGGATCTGTCCGGGGAACCGAGCGATTCCAGGGACGCGGAAGCCCGCTTCGGTGGTCCACAGTTTCATTCCGCGAAGCGGATGGGGCACGCCCCAGGAGCGGTTGGCGGACTTGTAACGATTGAGCGTTTCCGGGCCGTTGTCCGAGGTGAAGATGACCAGGGTGTTTTTGTCGCGATTGGTTTCCTCAAGCCATGTCAGGAGCTTCCCGACTGCGGCATCGACGTTGGCGACATTGGCGAAGTATTCGGCCTGGTCTCGGGACTCCGAGACCTCCCGGTAAGCGTCGACCATTTCGGGTGGTGAGGCGACGGGTTCGTGCGGTTCGTGGAAGGGCAAGAAGATGAAGAATGGGTTTTGGTCGTGTGACGGGCGTTCATCAACCCAGGCGATGGCTTCGTCGACCGCGAGGAGGCAACTAAAGCCCTCCAAAGCGCCCACAGGCTCGCCGTTGCGCACGTAATTGACGGGATTTGCATGTGACGGCGAGGCATTGTTTTGCGTGGCGAACCAGTGTTGAAATCCGGCATCGTCGGGTTGAGCCTGGGCGTCGGTATTGAACATGGCATTGCAGTGCCATTTGCCGGAAACGCAGGTCGCGTAGCCAGACGAGGCCAACATTTGGGTGAGGGTGACCTCGTCGGACTGCAGGTGGACCTTGTGCCGATTGTCGGGACGGATGGTGTTGAGATTGGCCGAAGGAATCCAGTCGTAGACTCCGGCGCGATTGGGACTGCGGCCGGTGAGGAGACCGACGCGCGAAGGAGAACACACCGGAGCCGCAGAATACAATGATGTGAATCGGACGCCCTCTCTGGCCATGCGGTCCAGATTTGGGGTTTTGATGTGTGGGTGACCGTAGCACGCGAGATCCCCATAGCCCAGGTCGTCACAGAGGATGACAATGATATTGGGGCGTGGTTCGGCGGCGGTTGCGGAAAGGCTGGTGACTGCGATGAGAAAGGGTAAGAGGTGGCGCATAGGATTGGATGTGGCGTTTTGTCGGATGCTCGCGACTCGCTTGAGGAAACGGCTGATGGTGGGTCGATCCTTGCAGAATAGCGCAAAAAGTTGGGCAACGATATTGGCGACTGGTGGGATGGCCTGAAAGCGTGAGTTACCATCACTTGATGCTGGTGTCGGAGGGTGGAGTGGTGGGAAGATTTGAGCGATGGGATCTGGCACCGTAACTCCTTGCTCTGGTTTGAAGCTTGCTCTTGTGAGTGCCTGCCCGATGGGACGGAGCAACGGGATCGGCTCGCAGTTTGTGCAGTTGATCGAGGGGGCGGATTTTCGTTGGAAACACTTCTGGTGGGAGGCGTGGGACGAAATGCCGAGTGACGTTGAAGCTTCTGTCCTCCTGTCTCGACGGCTTTTTTCGGCACGGTTTTCGCGCCTTTGGCCGATGGAGAAGGGGCGTGGGAGGCTAGTCAACCTGTTACCAGATTGGAATTTACCGGGAGCCGCCTGGAGAGGACAGCAGCTTACCAAGGAGGCAGAGGCGCGTTATTTTTTGACGGAAGAGGGGACCTTTGATGTGGCATTGGTGGCGCCGATCAGTGAAGAAGAAGCTGCGTTCACCCTTTCTGTGCTTGGGGCATTGGGTTGTCCTTATGTTTTTCAAGTATGGGACATCATGCATCGAGAGGGGCTTGATGCCGGTCAAATGCCATCGTTCACGGCTCTGCTACGAGGAGCAGAACAAGTAGTGGGGCTAACTGCTTCGATTGCAAGCGAGGTGAATCGTGTATACGAGGGGCCGGTGGAGTTGATGAGTTTTGGAAGGCAACGAACCGAAGAGGTTCAAGAGATCGAGGCTGAGGATCCCTTTCGTTTGGCAGTGTTAGGTTTTCTGAGTTATTACGAGGACGGTGTGGATTTGCTGGCTCGAGCTTGGGAGAGAGTTCGCGCGGTGTCGCAGGGAGCCAGGCTTGTCGTCATTGGTCGGGAAGATCAGCTTCGTTACTTGCCGGATGGGATTCGCCGAGATGTGGAATTTCATTGTTTTCCTGCGGACGAAGAGCGCGACCGGATACTGAGAAGCTGTCATGCGGCTTATTTGCCGGGCCCTCTGAGTGCAACGACGGCCCTGGGACGGTTTTCGATTCCCTGCAGGATTGCTGACTATTTGCATCTTGGTTTACCGTTGGTGGGGGCAGTGGCGCGGGAGAATGCGACGGCGCTTTTTTTGGAAGAGATTCGGGGAAGGGGGTTCTTCCCGGCTGTGAGTGTTGATGAGCTTGGTGACGTCCTGGTGAGGCTTTCTCAGCCGAAAGTGCGATCAGAGGCGTCGAAAGTGGCGCTTGCCTTTGCCCACCGGCATCTCGACATTGAAACGATTCGGCCGAGGCTGCTGGAGATTCTGGCAGGTGCTGCGGGTGTTGCTCGTTAGGTGCGTACGATTTGGTGTGAACGGCTATGGGTTAAAGAAGGGGCGGTGAGGATCGTGTGGTTTTAGAGAAATGGTTAGGGGAGAGGATTTGCGGGAGAGGTGGGTTGGGAATCCTGATTGGGTGGTGAAGCCGGTTGGGCCTGCTTATTGGTGATTTCGGTTCGGGTTGGGGAGCGTGATGATTCTGTTGTGGATGATGGTCGGTTCAGGTGAGGAGATATGTCAGGGTATTGGCATTTCGAGAGGGAAGAGAGGGGGGAGTGATAGGGTGGATGAGAGAAGAGAGTAACCCGGGGAAGCAAAATCGATGGACACTGTTAGGAAACGCCATTTATCGGGAATTTAATAATTTCCACGAAACATAGGGAAAAAGGGCGGAATGGCATTGGAATCGCTGGGTAGGACGATGTCGGGCAAAGAAAAACGTCTTCGGAGCTACTTTTTCGTTGAACAGCCACTACATATTGTGTTACAAACTCTAGATATCACCAACATATGGTGCTTTTGGGGTAGAGACCCGTTTTTTGGGGCCTTGAGAGCTTGTTTGGGGAAAAAGTGGTGAAAAACAAGGGAAAACACTAGAGTGGACGGCAAGCTTTTATAGAAATTCTAGATAACACTGGGAGTAAAGCCCTTAGCCACTGAGGTTTTCCTGCTAGTGTTGAAATCATAGTTTTTAAGATTCGCTAGGCAAATCACTCGGAACATCTAATCGTCACGGCAACTATCATGGAAAAGACATTCTCAATTGGCACCAAATCGTTCGTTCTCGACCAAGACAAAGCGGAAGCGGCCTTTGCGGCGAAGAAAGTGATCAACGGTTGGGAGACCATGACCTTCAACTTGTTGCCGTTGAAGTATCAGTGGGCGTATGAGCTTTATCGGACGATGAAAGCCAATCATTGGGAGCCGGAAGACATCCCGATGCAGAAGGATATTGAGCAGTGGCAGTCGCCGGACGAGTTGACGGACAATGAGCGGTGGATTATTCGGATGGGGATTGGTTACTTTTCGGCGGCGGAGGGGATTGTGGGAGACAACATCCTGCATGTGATTCGGGAGGCGGTGACCGCGCCGGAGCTGAAGTTGGTTTTGGGGCGGCATGCGCATGAGGAGAACATTCATGCGGACAGCTTGCTTTACATGATCAGTTCCTTGGGCATCAACCCGCACGAGTGCGAGGCGATGTTTGAGCAGATTGGGACGATCAAGCGGAAGAATGAATTTGTGACGCGGATCTCCAAGTCGCTGCGTCGGGATCTGGATTTGACGAAGCTGGAGAACAAGCAGCTTTTGGCGAAGAACATGTTCACTTTTGGTCAGTGCATGGAGGGGACGCAGTTTTATGGGTTGTTTGGGATGATCTTGAGCTTGTATCGGCAGAACAAGTTTCCGGGGATTGGCCAAATGTTTCGATATACGTTGCGGGACGAGTCGAATCACATTGAATTGTTACGCAACTTGTTAATGGATTTGATTGAGGAGAATCCGGAGATTTGGACCCTAGAGTTCAAGGAAGACTTGCGTGGGTTGATGGCGGAAGCGGTGGAATTGGAGAAGGAATTCATTAATGATTGTTTACCGGTGAACGCGGTGGGTTTGAGTGCGGAGGAGTTTCAGCGGTATATTGATTACATAGCGGATCGTCGGCTTGAGGGAGTGGGTCTTGCGCCCTTGAACCCGGGCGTTACCAATCCATTGCCGTGGTTGGCGGAACTGATGGATATCAAGAAGGAGCAGAATTTCTTTGAAGGCCGTGTCACGGAGTATCAGAAAGCATCGGCGCTCGAATTGGTGAGCGACGATGATCTGTGAGTAGACCGGACACGGCGGTTGCCGTTGCGTGGTTGGGAGGACATTCGATTCGCACGATGAATGGGAGTTTCTCGGCTGTGCTCCGGTTGAAAGAGAAGAGACAGACATGAGAGAGGCAAAACGGGCGCGGATCTTTCCCTGAGAACGCGTCATTCCTGAGCACGACACGAAACAAGGCGCAATCAGACAAACCATCAATCAATCAATCAACCCGGAGACCACAGGAGGGACACGCAACATGATCGGCAGAGAACTTTACGAAGAAGACATTGCATTGAAGCGATACGCCACGGCGCCAAAAGATGATAAGCCGGCATTTGCCTGGCGAGAAGTGGCTCCGAAGGGGGAAGACTTGCCGGCGGACGGCGTGCGCGTGCGTGTGGGGGAGCGGGAGTCGGATTTTGATATTGCTGAGATTGCGGAGACGGTGGGGAATGCTCTGACGGACTTGTTGTTATCCCGGAACGAAGAAGACATTTTTAACGAGCAGAACCAGAACTTAGTGGCGGGGATTTCCCTGGCGGTGACGCGGGAGTTATTGGCGCAGTTGCCGGAGACGACGACGGATCAGCGGACCCTGAATGCGGAAGACATCACGAAATTGATTGAGCGAGCGTTGGTGCGGCACAATGCGCATGACATTGCGAAGAGCCTGATGATTCGGAGGCATGCGTCCTTGGCGCAGATGGCGGCTCAGGAAGCGACGGGTCATGATGGTGGAGCCAACGGGGTGGGCAAGCAATTGGTGCGGGTGATTCGGCGCAATGGGGAAGTGGTGGCTTGGAATCAGAACAAGATTGAGATCGCAGTTCGGAAAGCGTTTTTGTCTTTGCACATGGATTCGAGTCCGGCGACGAGGATTGCCGAAGGGATGACTTCGAAAATGGAAGAGATTGGGCAAGAGTTTGTTCACATCGAGGATTTGCAGGACAAGGTGCAGGAGGAATTGATGCGTCAGGGGCATTTCAAGGTAGCGGAAGCGTATATTTTGTATCGGGCCCATCGTTCGACACAGCGGGAGCAGGATGAAGCGGCGGCCTTGGCGGCGGCGGATGGGGAAGATCCGCGTCAGGACGCGATGATTTTGGTGAAGAAGGACGATGGGACGACCTTTTTGTGGGATGGCTTGGATTTGAAGCGTCGGATCGAGTTCGCGATGATCGGGTTGGATTTATGCATGAGTGCGGAAGAGATCGAGCGCGAGCTGCACCGGTCTTTATTTTCCGAGATGACGACGGGTGATTTGAAGAAGACCGTCATTTTGAACGCGCGGAGTTTGATTGAGAAAGATGCAGATTTTTCGAAATTCGCGGGGCGGATTTTGTTGAGTTATATCTACGAAGAAGTCACTGACTGGGACATTGTGAAGGACGGGATTGAGGCTTTGCCGGCGTTTCACCGGAGAGCTTTTAAGGCGAACCTGGTGCGTGGGATTCAGATCGAGCGACTGAGTCCGAAATTACAGGATTTTGATTTGGATCGCTTGGCGGAGGCGATTGATCCGGCGGCGGATTTGGATTTCGATTATCTGGGCATTCAGACCTTGTATGACCGGTATTTGATTGTCGACAAGACCGCCAAGCCGCATCGGCGTTTGGAAGCGCCGCAGCTGTTCTGGATGCGGGTGGCGATGGGCTTGTTTGTGAATGAGGAAGAGGATCAGACCGACAAAGTGATCGCGCTCTATAACCTGTATAAGGGGCGTCGATTTTGTTCATCGACGCCGACCTTATTCAACTCGGGGACGATGCATTCGCAGCTGTCTTCTTGTTATCTTTACAAGGTTGACGACAGCATTGAATCGATCATGCAGCGGGGGATTGCGGAGAATGCGTATCTTTCGAAGTGGGCGGGTGGTCTTGGCGGTTCCTGGACGGCGGTGCGGGGCACCGGGAGTTACATCAAGGGGACGAACGGCGAGAGCCAGGGTGTGATTCCGTTTTTGAAGCTGCACAACGACCAGTTGGTGGCGGTGAATCAGGGTGGGAAGCGGCGTGGATCCGGGTGCGCTTATCTTGAGACGTGGCATGTGGACATCGTGGACTTTTTGGAACTGCGGAAGAACACGGGGGATGATCGGCGGCGCACGCACGACATGAACACGGCGAATTGGATCCCTGATTTGTTTATGAAGCGGATGGAAGCGCGCGAGGAATGGACCTTGTTTCGGAGCAATGAAGCGGCGGACCTGCATGATTTGTATGGGAAAGCGTTTGAGGATCGGTATCACGAATATGAGGCGCGGGCGGAGCGTGGTGAGATGTTTGGGAAGAAGATCCCGGCGATTGAATTGTGGAAGCAGATGTTGAAGATGATTTTTGAGACGGGTCATCCGTGGATCACCTTCAAGGATCCTTGCAACGTGCGCAGCCCGCAGGATCATGCCGGGGTCATTCACAGCTCCAATCTGTGCACGGAGATCACCTTGAACACGAGCAACGAGGAGACGGCCGTTTGCAATCTGGGGTCAGTGGTTTTGGATTCTCATTTGGATGCTGAGGGTGAGATTGATCACGAGAAATTGCGGGAGACGATCCGGATTGCGGTGCGAGCCTTGGACAACGTGATCGACATCAATTTTTACCCGACGGACGCGGCGAAGACGGCGAACAGCCGGCATCGGCCGGTGGGGATGGGAGTGATGGGATTGCAGAATGCCCTGCACATGCGGGATGTTGCGTTTGCCTCGGCGGAAGCGGTGGAGTTCAACGATGAGTTTATGGAGGCGATTGCGTATTATGCGTATGAGGCCTCGAGTGATTTGGCGGGTGAGCGTGGGACCTATTCGACGTACCAGGGGTCGAAGTGGGATCGTGGTTTATTGCCGGCGGACACCTTGGATCTGTTGGAGGAAGAGCGTGGTGAAGAAGTCGAAGTGCCGCGGGGTGGCAAGATGGATTGGGAAGTGTTGCGCGGAAAGATTGGAAAGAACGGGATGCGGAACAGCAACGTCTTGGCGATTGCACCGACGGCGACGATTTCGAACATCATGGGGAGCACTCCTTGCATTGAGCCGGCATACAAGAATCTCTTCGTGCGGAGCAATTTGTCGGGCGACTTTATCGTGTTGAATCAGTTCCTGGTGAGGGATTTGAAGAAGTTGAACTTGTGGAGTCAGGAAATGGTGGATCGGTTAAAGTATCACGATGGGGAACTCACGGAGATTGAAGAGATCCCCGCTGATTTAAAGAAGAAGTATGCGACGGCGTTTCAGATTGATCATGAGTATTTCATTGAGGCGGCGGCGCGACGTCAGAAGTGGATTGATCAGTCTCAATCGGTGAATTTGTTTTTGGCGACACCGGACTTAAAGAGTTTATCTCATCTGTATCGGGCGGCGTGGCACAAGGGATTGAAGACCACCTATTATCTCCGGACTTTGGGGGCTTCGAACATTGAGAAAGCGACCGTCAGTGTGAAGAAGGAGATTCGTGGCGTGACGGCGCAAGCGGTGGAGGCGGTAAAATCCGGGTCCACGAGGGAAGAGGATGTGAAAAAGGAGTATACGCCTGAAGAAGTCAGAGCTTGCAGTATTGAAGCGGCGATGAACGGGGAGGAGTGTGAGGCATGTCAATAGTCATCGTCCTGGAACGTCAGATGTTTCGGTCGGTGAAGATGAGTTCTTGGATCCAGGCCGAACCCGGTGGTGGCGGCGTTGGTGATCGTGAGGGAGGAGCTGAAGGCGAGGAGCGGTCTGACGAGTTAGGGCCGTTGCTGGTGGACTAGGGTGAGGCGGTTTTTGGGTTGGTCGGCTGATTGGTTGATGGGTTGATTGGCTTGGCGGGGGTGGCGGGTTGGGTGGCAGGAGGCGTGAGTGGGGGTGATGTGGTGTTGATGGAAGGGGCTTGTGTTTTGGGGCTTGGGTTGGCGTTGGAGTTGCGATTGGAATTGGAAGGGGGCGAAGCGTCTGTGGGCGAGGCGGGTTTTGGTTGGGGAGGGGTGCCACCGGTGGGCAAGCTGGGAGAATGGGCAGCGGTCAGCGGGACGCGTTCCGGAGTGCCGAGCGTGGGCGATGAGGAATCGTGTTTTGGGTTCGTTGGATCGAGGAGGCCACCTTCGATGAGTGAGTCCTGGTAGAGCGAAAAGGTGCGAGGGTCGATCTTTTCCCGAATGGCGGTCATCAGGACCTCCGCTTGTTCGGATTCGTTTCGTTTCAGCGTATCGGCGAGGGTGAGGAAGAGTTCGTTGGCCGATTGAGGTAATTGGGTTTCGAGGTGAGCTTGAAAGCCTTTGTCGTCGTCGTTGAGAAGGTGGCAGAGCGCTATTTTGTATTGAAGGAAATCGTAGTAGAGGCGGCCTTTCTCGAGTGGTTGAAGCTTGGAGAAAGCCTCGGCCGCGGCGGGGTATTGGCCTTGGAGGAAGTCTAGTTCGGCGAGATTGAAGAGGGGATCGAAGTCATCGGCTTGGGCTTTGGCGGCAGCTTGGAATTCGGTCCGGGCATGATTGAAGAGACGGAGGCCGACGTAGCAGGCGCCTTTCAGATTATGGAGATTGTGACCGGGGTAGAGGATTCTCTCAGGGTCTTGCGTTTGCGCTTTGCGGAGGTATTCGAGGGCTTGGGTGAACTTTTGGTTTTCGTAAGCTGTGACTGCGGATGCGACGAGCGTGTTGGCTGAGATGGGTGGGAGGTTGGGACTGGAGGGTTTTGACGGCTGTGGGGTTGGAGGGGGTGAGGTTGTCTGAGAAGGGGCGGTGGTGG
>JBCDBW010000128.1:0-11848 GCA_039182965.1 Verrucomicrobiota bacterium | reverse complement strand
CTTTGAAATTTATATTCTCAACGTGGAAGGCATGTCGGAAGAGCCGTGGGATGGTGGACGAATTTGGGGAGGACACTGTGATGGGGATGGGCGGCTTCACCTCTCTGCCTCCGATTTATGCGGGCAAGCGGGCGGGTTGTCGGACATTGATTCATGATTCGAACGCGATCCCGGGCAAGGCGAATCGGTTGACGGCGCGTTTTTGCGAAGTCGTATTGACGGGGTTTGAGGAGTGCCGAGAGTTTTTTCCGGGGAAGGATTCGCGTTGTGTGGGGACGCCGATTCGTCCGGCGTTTCAGGAAAAAGTGGATCTGGAGGAGGCGCGGGAGGCATTTGGATTTGAAGCGGGGCGGAAGACGATTGTTGTGATGGGTGGCAGTCAAGGGGCACGGGGTGTCAACCGTGCGGTCTGTCGCTCTTTGGACTGTCTTGATTTGGATGCGACGCAGATTCTTCATGTGGCGGGGGTGTTAGATTTTGAAGAAGTGCAAGCGGCCTATGAGGAAAGTGCGGTGCGTTCGCACGTGGTGCCTTTCTTGCATGAGATGCATCATGCTTATGCGTTGGCGGATGTGGCTGTTGCTCGGTCGGGGGCTTCAACTTTGGCGGAGCTGGCATTTTTTGGGCTTCCTTCGATTTTGATACCGTATCCTTATGCGGCGGAGGATCATCAGACCAAAAATGCGGAGATTTTCACGAAGGTGGATGCGGCATTGATGGCGCGAGAGAGCGAGTTGGAAGGGGCGCGTCTGGGTGAGATTGTGCGGGATTTGTTGCGTGATGAAGCGGCTTTGAACGCCATGGGTGATCAGGCTGCGGGGCTGGCTGTTCGGGATGCGGCGGAGCGTATTGCCGACGAGATTGAAAAGGGAGGGGAGAGTTAGGGTGATGGAGGCGGAGATGGAGGAATTGCTTCGGAAAGCCGGGGGGGGAGAGCGGAGTTTTCGCGTTCATTTGATCGGGGTAGCTGGTTCCGGGATGAGTGGGATCGCGTCATTGTTCATGGGACTGGGTCATCGTGTGAGCGGTTCGGATCGGTCGACGACCGTGGAGACCGAGCGCATGCAGCGAGTGGGTCTGGAATTTTCCTGCCCGCACACCGCTGAAGCGGTTCGGGACGCGGAGCTGGTTATTCATTCATCAGCGGTCAAACCCGGAAACGTGGCCTATGATGAAGCAGTGCGCCTGGGGATTCCGTTGGCACTGCGGGCGGATGCTTTAGCGGCGATTTTGAATGCGAAGAAAGGGATTGTGGTGGCGGGGACGCATGGCAAAACGACGACCTCTGCTCTTTTGGCGCATGTGCTGCGTCAGGGGAATATTTTGGCATCGCATTACGTGGGGGCGGAGATACCGGTTTTGGGGACGAACGCGCATTGGGACGGGGAGGCGGAATATTTGGTGGCGGAGGGCGATGAGAGTGATGGTACGCTAGTGAATTATCTTGCGGAGCACGCGATCATTTTGAACATCGAGCCGGAACACTTGGATTTTTATGAGGATGAGGAGGCGATTCGGCGGGTGTTTGCGCGGTTTGCGGATCAGACGCGAGGGAGGATTTTTTATTGCGCTGATGATTCCGGCGCGGTGGAGCTGTGTTGTGATCGCGAGGGGGCGGTATCGTATGGCATGAGCAAAGGGTGTGCGTATCGGGCGGATATCGTGTTAGAAGATGGGACTGGGACGGAGTTTTTGGTGTATGACGGGGGCGACAGGTCGGAGCGGATGAAATTGGGCATACCGGGGCGTCACAATGTATTGAACGCCCTGGCGGTAGTGGGGATGGCCCGCGAGTTGGGTGTTGGATACGACGCGATCGGGCGTGCGATGGGGACTTTTCGAGGGGCGAAGAGGCGTTTTGAAATCAAGTATGAGAGCGAGTCGCTAGTGATTGTGGATGATTATGGGCATCATCCCACAGAGATCGCGGCGACCATCGCCACGGCACGGGCGCGAGATGCGAGGCGATTGGTGTGTCTTTTCCAACCGCATCGTTATACACGGACGAAGCTGTTACGGGATGAATTTGGGGATGCGTTTGCAGGGGTGGATGGGTTGTTTGTGACGGATATTTATCCTGCGAGCGAGAAACCGATTCCGGGAATCACGGGGGAAACGATTGTGGACGCGGTACGGGAAGCGGGGGGACCGAAGGCGATGTTTTATCCTGAGGTTGACCAAGTTCATCTGGCTGTTGGAAATTTTCTTCGGCCGGGCGACCTGTTATTGACATTGGGGGCGGGGAACGTGCACGAGGTGGGGGTGAGGATTGCACAAGACTATCGCGTGGGCGAAATGATACGTGGTGTGATGGCGGACGAGGATTCGAGGGTGCGGTTGTATGAACCGATGAGGAATCATACAACTTTGCGGGTGGGTGGTCCGGCGGAGTTTTGGGTGGAGCCGACGACGGTGGATGATTTCGCGGAGTTGGTGCGATTTTGTCGGGCGCAAGGAATTCCGATGCGCGTGGTGGGGCGTGGGTCGAATTTACTGGTGAAGGATGGAGGGGTCTTGGGAGCGGTGATTCATCCGGCGAAGGGTGAGTTTGCGGAAGTGCGGGTGGAAGGTGATCGGATAATTGCCGGGGTGGGTGCCCGGATGAAGCGGGTGACGAGTGTGGCGAAGGAGGCGGGGATGGGCGGTTTTGAATGGATGGAAGGAATTCCCGGCAATGTGGGTGGCAGTTTGCGGATGAATGCGGGGGCGATGGGGGCGGAGACCTTTGATCACGTGGAAAGTGTACGATTTTTGGATGAGGATGGGGAGGTTCGTGAAAAGGGAGTGGAAGAGATGGAGTGGAATTATCGGAACGTGCCGGAATTGCAGGGGCACTACGCGGTATCTGCGGTTTTCCGTGGGGAAGCGGCTTCTGCGGAAATGATTGCGAAGGGCATCGCTGAATCGCAGACTAAGAGGAAAGCGACCCAGCCGATTGCGGCAAGTGCGGGTTGTATATTCAAAAATCCGGAACAGTGTGCCGCGGGAAAGCTGGTGGACGAATTGGGTTTAAAGGACACGAGTGTGGGTGCGGCTCGGGTTTCGGAGGTGCATGGAAATTTTATCGTGAATGACGGAAATGCATCGGCGCGGGACGTGTTGGATTTGATTGACCGGATCATGGTG
This sequence comes from Verrucomicrobiota bacterium, assembly GCA_039182965.1. Taxonomy (GTDB): domain Bacteria; phylum Verrucomicrobiota; class Verrucomicrobiia; order Verrucomicrobiales; family DEV007; genus JBCDBW01. The sequence continues at coordinate 8,722 of JBCDBW010000128.1, read as the reverse complement.
ATCGCGCGTCAGGAGAGGGGAGTTGATTTAGAAACGGAAGTGCAGATTATTGGCGAGGATGATCCCTATGAGCCGGGTCGGTATCAGGTGAAGTGATGAGTTGGGAACAAATAGCTGACAAAACAATTGCGATTGCGATGGGTGGACCGGGGACGGAGCGGGATGTTTCATTGGCATCGGCGAAGAGCGTTCGCGAGGCTTTGGAGAAGCATGATTTGAATTTGGTGGGCTTGGATATTCGCGATGCGATGTTTAAGGTGCCGTCTGACGTTGATTTGGTTTTCAATGTGATTCACGGCACCTTTGGGGAGGATGGTCAGTTGCAGGCGATCTTGGAGGAGAAGGGAATGCCGTATACGGGTGCGGGGGTTGCGAGCAGTCGTCTGGCGTTCGACAAGTTTGAGAGCAAAGAGCGGTTTGTCGCTTCGAGTGTGCCGACGCCACGAGATGAGGTTTATCGGTTGTCGGAGCATCCTGATTGTGGGCTTCCTGGGATGGCTTTGCCGTTGGTGGTGAAGCCGCCTAGGGAGGGCTCAAGTGTGGGCGTGCATATTGTGCGGGAAGCGGGCGAGTGGGCAGTGGCGGTGGAGGATGCGGCCAAGTATGGGGATGAGTTGCTGGTGGAAGAGTATGTGGAGGGCAAAGAATTGACGGTGGGGATTCTGGGGGGGGAAGCGTTGCCGGTGGTGCATATTCAGCCGCGCTCGGGATTTTACGACATGAAGAACAAGTATCCTTGGATGTCGGATGGGGGAGGGACGGACTATTTTGTGCCGGCGGACCTACCTGAGGAGGTTACGGAAAAAGTGCAAAAAGCGGCAATAGATGCTCACCATTCGTTGAATATTGAGGTATATTCACGAGTTGACCTCCTCCTCGACACGCAAAATGAACCATATGTATTGGAGGTAAACACGATACCGGGAATGACGGAGAGCAGCTTGCTACCCAAAGCGGCGGCGGCTGTGGGGATTCCGTATGATGAGCTTTGCTTGAGGATAGCGGAGTTGTCCTTGGAATTGCGTGGGCCTCGTCAGGCTTAGGATGAATCGGAACAATCGACGACGGACGACAGCGCGGGCCGCGAACATGCGGGTACCGCAACGGCGGGACCGCCGTAAGCAGTTGCAGCAGCTCGACGTCAAAATGCGGTCCAAGAAAGAGACGCAACTGCGCCGGGTGGCGGGTCTCAAGAGTTTAGTGCGGGTGGCGATTATGGTGTTGGCGGTGGGGGCGACACTGTATTCGGGGCGCTGGGTTTATAAGAAGGCGTTTTTGGAGAATCCGGACTTCGAATTAACGGAGTTGCGTGTGGAAACGAACGGTACGTTAACGGCGACACAAATCCTGACGGTTGCGCGAGTGCGCGAGGGGATGAATTTATTGACGATTGATTTGGAGTCAGTGCGGGAGAGGTTGGGTGATGTCCCTCAGGTGGAGAAAGTGGAAGTGGTGCGTCAGCTACCCGATGAGCTGTCTATTACGTTACGCGAGCGGACTCCGGTGGCTTGGTTGGAGTGTCCTCAGCTGGGGACGCGTTCGTGGTCTACGACTGAGGGATACATGTTAGACAGCGCGGGATATGTTTTGAGGTGCAATGCTTTGCTTCCGCAATATCGTGCTCTACCAGTGGTGCGTGCGCATCTTGTTGACCGGATCAAATCGGGGACGCGAATTGGGGTGGAGCAGGTCATGTCGGCATTGGATTTATTGCGGGCAAGCGAAGAGTTGTTTTTCCATGATCAACTTTCGATTCGAATGGTGGAATTGAAGCAGCCTTACGCGATGGTAGCGACGTACAGCAATGATGCCGAGATCACCTTTGGCCCTTATGATTTGGAGGGTCAACTGACGGATTTGAAGCTTATATTGTCGAATGCGGTAACGCGTAATCGGCAGTTAGCTATGGCGAATTTAATGGCGCGCCGTAATATTCCGGTGCGGTACTTTGATTTTCCGTCGGATCAAATGAATGTTCCGGATGGCGAAGGACCTGATGCGGGATCGACTCCCGAGGTATTAGAAGGGAGCGACGAGGCGCGGGAGCGAATGGAATCGCTTCGGGCGATACTGGGGCGAGGGTAGATTGCTTGCGGTTAAGGGAAAATGGCGAAATCGAACATATATGTTGGCTTAGAGATTGGGACATCCAAGATTTGCGTGGTGGTTGGGGAGGTGCGTGGGGATGGGGCGATTAAGATATTGGGTGTGGGTCAGGCGCCATCGAGGGGTGTTCGGAAGGGTGAGATTGTCGATTTTGCGACGGCTCAGACCTGTTTGCATGATGCTTTGGTGCGAGCGGAGGACCGGAGTGATGTGATGGTGCGGAATGTTTTCCTGGCAATTACCGGAGCGCATATTGAGAGTTTGAACAATCGAGGCTGTATCCGTATTCCGGATGATCAGAATGAGATTACCGAAGAGGACTTGGAAGAGGTGAAGGAGATCGCGAGGGATGTTTCGATCCCTCAGCAAAATGCGTTTTTGCATAGTGTGATTCAGCATTATTACGTCGACGGGCAGGAGAAAGTGTTGGATCCAGTGGGGATGTTAGGCCGCAAGCTAGAGGCTGATTATCATATAATTCACGGGATTCGAACACGGATTCAAAATACGATTCGTTGTGTACGTGAAATTCCGCTAGAAGTGGAAGACGTCGTGTTCAGTGCAATTGCGTCGGCACAAGTGGTGTTGAGCAAGGAAGCGAAGCAGCGTGGCGCGTTGGTATTGGATGTGGGTGGAGGGACATCTGATTATGTTTTGTATGAGGATGGAGCCATCACAGGCTCGGGTTCCTTTGGCATTGGGGGGGATCACATTACGAATGACGTATCATTGGTAACGAAAGTGCCCTTGGCGATGGCGGAGAAGCTAAAAATTGAGGAGGGGAGTGCATCGTTGGACGACTCGAGCGAGGGGGATATGATTGATTTAACGGGCGACACCCGATTTGCGGGACAGTCCGTGGATCGGTATTTGCTGCACCAGGTGATCAATGCGCGATCTCGCGAGATCTTGGATTTGTTGAAAAAACGCTTAGAGGATTCGGGGCAATTGGGTCGTGTGGGGTCGGGGTTGTATCTAACGGGTGGTTGCAGTTTGTTAACGGGTTTTGATCGTTTGGCAGAAGAGATATTCGGAATGCCGGTGCACCGGGCGAGTTCGACACCGATTAGCGGGTTGACGGCGACGTTTGAAAATCCGCAATACGCGACGCCGATTGGGTTAATTCGGTATGCGCAGATTTTGGAGGGTGAGCGACCGCAGGGGGGTGTGATGGCGGGGATTGGAAGGAAGATCACGGGTTTGCTTGGGGTTTCTCGTTAGCGTTATTAGAGTGGTGAGGGTCGTCTGGGGCGTGGTTATGATGGAGTAAAGTTTGGACTTTCCTTTTCCGGGTATCCACGCGTTACTAGTGGATCCCCCCTTCTTCCGGGGCTTGAGAACCAGTTACTAAGCTATGCTCGAATACAAGAAGACGACTCAGAAGGAAATGACAGACACCAGTGGTTTTTCCGTCCGCGTATTGGGCGTGGGCGGAGCGGGGGCTAATGCCCTGGACCGGATAGCGTTGGAGGGGATGGAAGAGGCAGATCTGGTGATCATGAACACTGACGAGCGGGCGCTTTCGACGTCGGTGTGCAGTAAAAAGATTCAACTGGGTGCGGATTTGACCAAGGGGTTGGGGGCTGGGGGAGACCCGGACTTGGGGCATGAAGCTGCGTTGGAAGCTGCGGAAGAAATTCGTGAGCAGGTGAAGGGGCAGTCGGTGGTGTTTCTGTGTGTCGGATTGGGAGGTGGGACGGGATCGGGAGCGGCTCCGGTTGCGGCTCGGATCGCGCGGCAGGAGGGAGCGTTTGTCGTGGTTTTTGCGACGATGCCGTTTTCTTTTGAGGGGCGGCGGCGGCTGGAGCAGGCGAATCAATCGTTGGACCGGTTACGTGCGGATGCCAATGCGTTGTTGGTCTTTGAGAACGATCGCATGGGGGAATTGATTTTGCCGAAGGAAGGGATTCAGAAGGCGTTTGCCGCTGCGGACAAGGTGATCAGTCAGAGTGTGCGTGCGATTACCCAACTGGTAACGCGTCCGGGATTGATCCGGATTGGGTTAGATGACTTGCTGAGTGCGCTGCGGAACAATGATGCACGTTGTTTGTTTGGAGTCGGCGCGGCGAAGGGATCTAACCGAGCGCAGGGGGCACTGAAAAAGGCTTTGAAGAGCCCGTTGTTGGACGAGGGGAATTTGTTGAATCGTGCCCGGAACGTCATGGTGCACATCAGCGGAGGCGAGTCGTTGACTTTGTTTGAGTCGGAGACTTTGATGAATGATTTACTGAAGCATGTGCGCGATGACGCCCAAGTCTTTTTTGGGACCTCCATTGATCAGAGCATGGGGGACGAGTTGAGCGTAACGATCATTTCATCGCTCCAAGCTGCGGCGATGGCGCCGGCAAGCGGGTCTGATGACGATGATGAATCTGACTTGGGTGAAGAAGATGGTGAAGAGGATGATGGGGAGGCTGAGCAGAAACCGGATCATTCTCCTGCTGATATTCCGGAAGCGACGGAGCCGGTCGAAGCAGTTGCTCCGGTTGAAGTGGCTGAGAAGGAGCAAAATGGGGTGGTTGAGGAGGCGAAGGAACACACTGTGGAGGTTTATAAGGACTTGGAAGTGGCCGTCGAGGAGAAGCGAGAAGAGGAGATTCCACCTGCGAATCAGTGGCAGGCGCCACCGGAGCGAGTCGTGGCAGCTGAGGGCATGGCGCAGGATGATGGAAACAAGACTGGTTTGGAAGGGGCGATACCGGTCACAAGCGCAGCGAAACCTGAAGAGGAAGTTGATGGCTCTGCTGATGATGTTGCAGGTGATGTGGCGAAGGAATCGAGTGGGGGTAAGGGTGCGCAGACTGAGTTGGAGTTAGATCCCGGGGCGAAAGGGCGCTTTGAGAAGAGCGAGCCAACGATTGTAGATGGTGAGGATCTAGATGTGCCGGCGTTTTTGCGGAAAGGGAAGTGAACGAAGACTGGCGACGGGGTTCAGTCAGCGGAAAAAGTTTTTTTGTTTTTCTGTAATCGGGAGACCGAGGCGGGCCATTACATCGAGCATATCTTCCCATACTTTGCGTCGTTCGGAGAGGGCGTGATTGCGGAGGAGATAGGAAGGGTGATATGTCACTAGGACGGGCACACCGTTTAATTGGTGGGCTTGGCCGCGCATGCGCCCCACAGATTCGTCGATGTTGAGGAGGCCTTTGGCGGCGGTGCCGCCGAGGGCGACGATGACTTCAGGCTGGACGGTGTCGATCTCTTGGAGAAGGAACGGGAGAAAGGCGTCGATTTCCTCGGGTGAGGGCGGACGGTTTTTTGGGCCCTGGTTTTGGCCGTTGCCGATTGCAGGACGATATTTGACGACGTTGGAGATGTAAACGTCGGTGCGCTTGAGGCCCATTGCCTGGATGATTTTGGTGAGAAGTTGGCCGGCGGGTCCAACGAAGGGCTCGCGTTTTTTTTCTTCTTCCGCTCCGGGAGCCTCGCCGACAAACATGAGATCGGCGTTTGGGTTGCCGACGGCAAAGACCATGATGTCGCGCAGGGTGCCGAGTTCTTTAACCAAGTTAGCAGCGACGACATGTTTCTCGAGGATGGCAAGCGATGGAGTATCCTTGGGATGGGGCGGTGTTTCTCGGATATAAGACGGGGGGTTGTTTTCCTTGTTCACCAATCGGAAGTATTTGGCGGGCATGCCCGTCAGCGTCTGCAAGGACTCTTGGGAGATTGAGAGGCGAGTTTCTCCGTCTTCCTTGAGTTGGTGGAGGTATCGTTTGACGAAGTGGAGGGCGTCAGTGGTCGTATTTGACTGTGGCATGCCGCTATTCAGCAGGATGTAGCGCAGAGTGGGCACTCGGGCAATTATTTTGAATGGGATTAGGTTACAAAGCGAGGGTGTGGTTGTAATCGCTTGCCTGGCGGTGATGTGGCAGGATTGCGGTCTTGGCTGAAGGGCCTTGCGGATTGGGAATAGACTTGAGAAAATCCAGAGTCTTCGGCATAAGACGAAGTGGGCCCAAGGTTGGGTTTGGAAAGCATAATAGAAAGAGAGTAGGACGATGTTTAAACGATTGGGAAACTTGATTCGGGGATTCTTTGGGTTGTTTGTGTCTGGCTTGGAGCGAAAAAATCCGGAGGCGTTGATTGAGGTGGAAACGGAGAATCTTCGCAAGCAGATATCGGAATACAACAAGGGCTTGGCGGCGCATGCGGGCTTGTGTGAACGCTTGATGAGTCAGGTGAAGAAGCAGGAGAAGGAGAGTGAGGAGCTTCGCGCTAAGACGGCCGCTTATTTGAAGACTGGCAACAAGAAGTTAGCGGGTCAGTTTGCGTTGCGTTTGCAGTCGGTAAAGAAAGATTTGGAGGAGAATCGGGTGCAACTGGAAGAGGCGGAGAAGACGTACAAGGAACTTCTGAGGGCGCGGGATGTGAGCGTAAAGGCGGCGCGTGAGAAGATTGAGGGTTTGAAGCGTGACATCAGCGACATGAAGATGAAGACCGCGATTGCCGATTTGAACGAGATGGCTGCGGGGATGGTAGGAGAGATTGGCGGCGACGGGGATACGTTGAATCGATTGGAGCAGATCGTGCAGGAGGAACGAGACAAGGCGGCGGGTCGAGCGCGTGTGGCGCGCGACAGCATGGACGTTTCGCAGATAGAAGCGATGGAGGCGGAGCAAGGGGCGATGGAGGAAATGGCGTTGGCGGACTTTGCGGCTGCTGAGGGGCTTGTGATCGCCGGCGGCGGCTCTGCAGGGGATGCTGAAGGGGGGGAGAGTGGTGAAGAGGGAGGTGATGAGGAGGAAGTTGCACGGGAGATGTAGCGGAAGAGCGAGGACTCGAGAAGGCAGGGAATGACGGAGGCGGTATTACCGGATTGGTCTGAGGAAATTCGGACGTTGTATCTGAGCGGGGCGGCCAATCAGTTTATACTGAGCGGGAATATCAATGATCGTCTTTATTGGCCGGAAGCGGGCAGCGGCGGTCGGTTTGGGAGTTTGCACGAATTCCTTCTCGATCGGCAGCTTGCAAAGTTTGATGTTATTTTGACTTATGATGTGGGAGCCGGGCTGCGGGTGAATGCCGGCGGCGAGAAGACCTTTGAGCAATGGCCATCGGCGAGATCGACACTGCATATGCCCGAGAAGCCCCGCGATGTGATTGGGTATGTGGATCATTACCTGCGGTATTGCTGCAACTTAAGCCGTGCGAAGCTGGACAGTCCAACATCGCCCGACGCCGCGACGGAGGTGGGAGGGAGCGAGGGCAAGGAGGAGGTAAAGAAGCATATCAGTGTGGCTGTGATTATACGGTCGGCACAGCTTGTGATTCCCGCATCGCGTTCGGGCTCTGGTTTTGAGCTGAACGCGATGGCGTCGGTAGTTCGTTCTTGGGCGTCGGAGACACATTTTCTGGAGCACAACTTAGCGACATTTTTGCTAACGGATAACTTGAATGATTTGAATCCATTGCTGGTAAACAATCCTCGTGTCGTGCGGGTGCGGGTGCCATTGCCGACGGCGGACGAGCTGGGCCCTGCGCTAGAAACGTGGTCGGACCGATTTAAAACGGCTTTGGGCGGGTATTCGGATGATTTTAGCGGTCCGGCCGCGCAGCTAGCGGGTGCGACATTGAGTTCCGTGGAGAGTTTGTTGCGGACAAAGGAGTATGCGGGGGAAGCTTTATCGTCAGCAGATTTGGCTGCGTTGAAGAAGGAGTTGGTGGAGAAGGATTGTCAGGGGTTGATTGAGTTTATTGAATCCGGCAGGTCACTTGACGACGTGCATGGCCATGAGGGGGTGAAGGCGTGGATTCGGGAGGATGTTGCTTTGTGGGAACAGGGTGATCTGCAGGCGATGCCGATGGGGTATTTGTTGTGTGGTCCGGTGGGGACGGGGAAGACGTATATGGTGGAGTGTCTTGCGGGGGAAGCGGGGGTGCCGGTGGTAAAGTTTAAGAACTTTCGCGACAAGTGGGTGGGGAGCACAGAAGGCAATTTGGAGACTATTTTTCGATTGCTAGAAGCGCTGGGACGATGCGTTGTTTTTATCGATGAGGCGGACCAAGCCTTGGGGAGCCGGACGGCAGGAACGAATGATTCCGGTGTTTCGGGGCGAGTCTATTCGATGATGGCAAAGGAGATGAGTGATACATCGAACCGTGGAAGGATTCTGTGGATATTGGCGTCGAGTCGTCCGGACTTAATCGAGGTGGATTTGAAGCGGCCTGGTCGCGTGGATGTGAAGATTCCTTTGTTCCCGACGCGGACTCCGGCAGAGGGGTATGGACTGATTCGGGCTCTATGTGGCAAGCATGGGTTGGAGTTGCCAGAGGCGGTCTCTGCTGAAGTGGCTTTGCGCGTGCCGACATGGATTACGCCGGGAGCAGCGGAATCACTAGCGATCAAGGTTTACCGATTGGTAAAGACGCGCGGTATGCTGGCGGAGGAAGCGCTACTGGCGTGTTTGGAGGATTATCAGGCTCCGGTGGCTAGGGATGTCATGGAGTTCCAAATTGGATTAGCGGCGGCCGAGGCGAGTGATCTGAGTTTTGTGCCTGAGGAGTTTCGCGTCGTATCGGGGTAGGTGATTTTGCGAGGATCTTCTTTGTTGTGCTTTGATTTTGCTTGGGAAAAGGGCTTTTTTCGAGAGCCTGAGGTGTGCAGGAAAAGCGG
>JBCDBW010000127.1:0-11875 GCA_039182965.1 Verrucomicrobiota bacterium | reverse complement strand
TCGGCACTCTCTGATCCCAGCGCCCCGGCACCAAAACACCGATCCCAAATTCCCCTCGCTCAAAACACGTTCCCGGAGAAACCGTCACCAGACACGCTAAGCCTGCCCTCTTCGCACTCTCGTTTCTCCAGAACCGCTCACTCCCTGTCTTGAAACACCCGCAACAATCGTTGCCACCTCGGGCCCGCTTTGCCCCGTCCACTCGCATCACGCTGCAACAAAGCCGCCAATTCTTCGCCAATATCACAATCAACGATATACCGGAGCCGCAATTCAAACTCACCAGGCAAGGTGTCCACTTTTACCCCCGGTGTCGTAAACTCCGCACGCCCGGTGAACCATAGCAAAACGACCTCCTCGCCCTCACCCGGAACCCGCACCATCGCCGTCGGCACTTCCAAACCCTCACCCCTGTCGATCAAGTAATCCTTCACCAATACGCCACTTGTCGAATCGACCAGACGCAGCTCTTTCAAACGCTGCATCCCAAACCCTTCCATCAATGACACCCGAAATCGCAACTTCTTCCCCGCCAAATTCGCCGGTCCCAAAGAAATCGTCACCTGCCTCTCGCGACCCGGGACCGTGGAAAATTCCACCGGCACCTGTAACAAATCATCACTCCCTCCCCATGAGATCCGCCCGGGACACTCACGACCCTCCAAGGACTGGATTCTCGGCACCCCACTGCCATTGCTTCCCACCGCCGCCGCTCCCGCCACTCTCTCAATCACCCCCCACAACCGCCGCGCTAACACTTCCACGTCAAAATTCGCCGACACCATCGCACGCAACGCCTCCCCGCTCTTCACGCCTTCCCAAACCAAACCACTCTCCGCAGCAGCCGCTTCCAGACATACCCGCCGCATCGCCGTCACATCGAGATACGGAACCGTTTTTCCTCCTCCTAACTGACAATACTCAGAAGCGCCCCCTGAATCAGCAAACGCCAACGTCGGCTTGCCCAATGCTCCCGCCTCCAACATCACCAACGGAAACGGATCCTCACGCGAGGGCAGACAAAACAAGTCCAAGGCCTGCATATACGGAAACGGATTCTCCAAGTCTCCTGTAAACTGTATCCGCTCGCCCAAGCCTAACCGCTCTAAGTCATGCTCAATCTGTCTCAGCTCAGGACTCTTCTCCAAATTGCCAATCCACAAATAACGCAATCGTCTGCCCTCATGCCCACGCTCCTCGTCCCGCGTGCACGCCGCTGCCATCTGCACAAACAGATCTGCCCCCTTCCGCCACGATGCCACCCCCGACCCGCCCACTAAAAAATCAGTCTCCCCCACCCCCAAGTTCTCCCTCACATCCCCCTGCAAACGCGCACCCGCCCTCTCCAATACGTCCCCCACCACAATCATTTCCGCCACCACCGAAATTCGTTCGCTATCCACCCCACAGCGCTCACGCAACATCTCCCCAACCACTTCCGAACACGCCACAAAATGCGTCGTCCCCGTCAGCAAACGAGCGCCGTTCTCGACCCCCGCTAATCGAAACTCATGATGCAATTCATGCACGTGCGTGATGACGGGTATCCCGCAACGCCCAAATTCCTCCACGTATCGCCCATTCGTCACGGTGTTCGAATACAAAAGCGCCGCCCCCTCCAGCCATTCCCGCGGCACCTCCTCGCGATCCAGTCGAAACGTCGGGCCTAAAGCCCGAAACTCATCCAACCAAGGACCCCCATGCCGCGTCAAAATCCGGATCTCCGCTGTGGTGTTCGCCTTAACCCAACCAATCAAATGCAATAAAAACCGAACCGCACCGGTGCGACTCGATTCATGCGACAAAAAAATGATCTTTTGGCCGTCTAACGACACTTCCTTGCCTCTCTAATAGATACCGCACAACCCTCGCACGATGATTCAAAAACAACGAGCCGCCACTCTCGCCCCCACAGCACCAAAACGCCAAGGAAAATGGTTGAACATCCACCCTCCATGCCGTTCCTTTCCCGGCCACGCCACCATCCGCCAGTCCCTCGCTTTTGGGAAATCACGATCCATGATAAACGCTTCCTTCCCGGACTAAGCCAACCCAACCGGTCGCACCGCAACCGGAAAAAGGGGTCAAAGCAAGGCAACCCACTTTCGAAATCCAGCCTGACGTCCCGACACCCTTCCAAGTCACCCGATCCTCCGTCCCGCCTCTGTCTCCTCATTCGCACTCATGACCTCATCGAAATCTAGAAAAGGGATCATCCTCGCCGGCGGCTCCGGCACCCGCCTCTATCCACTCACACAGGCCGTCAGTAAACAGCTCATGCCCGTTTACGATAAACCCATGATCTACTACCCGCTTTCGGTTCTCATGTTCGCCGGCATCCGGGAGATCCTCCTCATCTCCACCCCGCATGACCTTCCAAACTTCGAGAAAATGCTCGGCGATGGATCACAGTGGGGCCTGTCCATTGCTTACGCCCAACAACCCAAACCCGAAGGCCTCGCCCAAGCATTCCATATCGGTGCCGACTTCCTCGACCACTCCCCCGCTTGCCTCGTCCTCGGCGATAACCTCTTCTACGGCGCCGACTTTAAAGATACCCTCAAAAAAGTCGCCGCCCGCAAGACCGGTGGCACGGTCTTCGGATATTACGTGGCCCATCCTGAAGAATATGGCGTCGTCGAGTTCGACGAAAACAACCAGGCCGTCTCCATTGAAGAAAAACCGAAACACCCAAAATCAAAATACGCTGTCCCCGGAATATACTTCTACGACGACCAAGTCGTCGCTCGCGCCCTCGCCCTCGAACCCTCCGCACGCGGCGAACTCGAAATCACCGACCTCAACAACGCCTACCTCAGGGCCGGTGAACTCAACGTGCAAATCCTCAGCCGCGGCACCGCGTGGCTCGACACCGGAAACCCCGACTCCCTCGCCGCCGCCACCGAATACGTCCGCGTCATCCAACACCGCCAAGGCCTTAAAATCGCTTGCCTCGAGGAAATCGCCCACCAACAAGGCTGGATCACCACCGAACAACTCTGTAATCTCGCCGAGTTCTACAAAAAAACCGAATACGGCCAATATCTCCACGCCTTGACCAACCAAAACCCATCACCCTAAACCCGTGCCACGGGCATCCTGCCCGTGATCGCGCGCCTTGCGCCATACCCAGCCCATCAAGCAGAGAAGTCCTCTCCCATTCCCCAACTCACCAACGCCAACAATGCCCGCAGACAATCCCACATGGAAAGGCCTTCGCCCCGCCGCCCGAAACCACCTCGAAATCCGCGACTACTCCTCCGATGATGTCGCGCAGCGCCTCGCCTCCTCCGGTGTCCCCGTCTCCGAAATTCTCAATCCCCAGTCCAGAACCAACCTCGCCCAAGCTTGGATTCCCGGTGTCGACTTCATCCCCCGCACCGTCTATCAGCAAAAAGGCCGCGGCTACTTCGCCGAGTTCGCCCGGCAATCCGAAGGCGTCCTCGCGGAGATTGGCCTCTGGCCACAACAGTGGGCCACAGCCCTCATGCACCGCGACTCCGCCAAAGGCTTCCACATCCATCCCCCACATATCCCCGCTGACAGCACGCCCGCCGACTGGTTTCAAAAACTCTACCTCGACCATCCCGAAAACACCGCCCTCCGTCCCTACGACCGCGAACAATGGGACGTGATGTTCTTCACCACCGGCATTAGCGAAATGATCCTCGTCGATGAACGGGAAAGCCTCCCGAGACGCATCATGCGCTTCACCATCGACGGTGATTCACGCCCCGGTCCCAACAATGCCGCCGTCATTATTCCCGCCGGTGTCGCCCACGCCCTGCGCTCGATCGGCAACAGTGACCTCATCATGGTCTACGGCACCAGCACCACTTTCGATCCCGCTTTCGAAGGTCGCATCGCCAGCTCCATCGAGAACGCGCCTCTCCCAAGGGACTGGAGCGACTATCTCCAAGATTAAGAGTCGCCCTCCCCCAGCTCCACGCTACAGTATCCCAGATACCAACTATGCCACTCGCATCCTGGTTGCGCTCTCGCACTCCCAACCCCTCCCCACGGGGAGAGGCCTCAAGTGAGGAGACGATCTTCCAACGACCCATCTAACTCCCAAGGACGATTCCCTCTCCACACCTTCCCGCCCCAAAATCCTCATCCTCAAATAAGCTACTCACTCTTCGCTAGATGCCCAACGAACCCATCAAGAAACTCTCGCACAAAGACGTCTCCAGTCTTTCCACCGCCGAGTTCCTTGATACCGCCAAAGTCCCCTTCATCCGCCTCCTCTCCTACGTCAAACCATACAAACAACGCTTCGTCCTTGGCATCTTCTTCGGCGTCCTCTTCGGCCTCTTCAACGCCGTGATGCTCTTCGGCCTGAAAATCGTCTTCGAAATCGTCCTCCCAAAAGAAGGCGAGTCCGTCGAAATCGTGATCTCCGAATCCGTGGAGAACCAGAATATCGTCGTCGACCTCGAAAACGGTTCCATCCCGCAAGCCCTCCCCATCCAAGGCGCGCAGGCAGGCGATACCGCCACCATCACCCTCCCCGTCTCGGAAACCAAAACCGTCAAAACCCCCATCGGGGATATTAATATTCCCCGCCCCTCCCTCGACAAAGGCGGCTCCATCAAGGTCGTCGTCTTCGCCTGCCTCATCATCCCACTCCTCATCCTCATCCGCGGCCTCCTCTCCTACCTCAACCAATACTGCATGATGTGGGTCGGCATGCGCGTGCTCTACGACCTGCGCGACAAAACCTTCACCAGCCTCATGCAGCAATCACTCACCTTCCACGGAAAACAGAAAACCGGTGAACTGATCCAAACCGTCTTCAACCAAACCCGCATGGCCCAACAAGCCGGCACCCAACTCTCCAGCGACCTCGTCAAACACCCCATCTCCATCGTCGCCATCGTCGTCGCCCTCGTCTACATCGACTGGCTCTTCGCCGTCTGCGCCCTCGTCCTCTTCCCCCTCTGCCTCCTCCCCGTTATCATGGTCTCCAAAAAAGTCCGTCAAGCCGGCGGAAAGGAAGAACAGGAAGCCGGTATGATCATGGTCACAATGCAGGAATCCTTCGCCGGTATCCGCGTCGTCAAAGCCCACGCCCGCGAAGAATTCGAACGCAAAAAATTCAATATCGCCTCCACCAAAATGATCGGCTTTATCATGCGCTGGCGGAAAGCCATCGAAATCGTCGGCCCCCTCGTCGAAACCGTCGCCTCTCTCGGCATCGCCGTCGGTCTCCTGTATGCCTGGGCCACCCAAATGAGCGCCGGCGAATTCCTCATCCGATACATCGCTCTCGTCGCCCTCTACCCCCACGCCAAAGCCCTCTCCCGCGTCCAAATCCAACTCCAGAAATGCCTCGTCGCCTCCACCAAGGTCTTCGCCATCATGGACTCCGTCCCCGATGTTCAAGACTCCCCCGACGCCGTCCCTCTCGCCCGATGCGAAGGCGCCATTGCTTTCGAAAATATCTCCTTCTCATACGTCGTCGATAAACCCGCCGTCGCCGACATCAACCTCACGATGGAACCCGGCAAATTCTACGCCCTCGTCGGCCGATCCGGCTCCGGTAAATCCACCCTCTTCTCCCTCCTCCTTCGCTTCTACGATCCCGATTACGGAACTATCCGCATCGATAACCAGGACATCCGCACCATTACCCAGCAATCCCTCCGTGATAACATCGGTCTCGTCACCCAGGATACCTTCCTCTTCCACGATTCCATCTTCGCCAATATCCAATACGGTAAACTCGACGCCACCAAAGAAGAAATCGAGGCCGCCGCCATACAAGCCCACGCCCACGACTTTATCATGGAACAGAAAGATGGGTACAATACCATCGTCGGCGATAAAGGCTGCAACCTCTCCGGCGGCCAACAGCAACGCATCTCCATCGCCCGCGCCTTCCTCCGCAACGCCCCCATCCTCCTCCTCGATGAATTCTCATCCGCCCTCGATACCGAATCCGAAAAACGTATCCAAGCCGCCATCGCCAGACTCGCAGAAGGTAAAACCGTGATCGCCATCGCCCACCGCCTCTCCACCATTCTCGAAGCCGACCAAATTATCCTCCTCGAAGAAGGTAGTATCGTCGACACCGGCACCCACGAGGAAATGCTCGCCCACTCCGATGCCTACCGCCGTGTCTACGACCTCCAGTTCAACGTCGCCCCCGATGACCCCATCCCCGCGGCCATCGCTCAGTCCCATGACTGATCCCGATCCCAACGCCCTCTACCGCCCTCGTTACGACAAAGAGGTCGTCGACCGAATCTGGTCCTTCGGAAAAATCGTCATCGGAAACGATCCCGCCCTCTGGCGCAAAGACGAATTCAACGCCTGGATCCATCGCCTCGACTACGGAAACCGGCACTCCCAGTTCGGCTGGGAGATCGCCGACGGCTCCCTCGGCCGATCCCCCGAAGACCAGGGCATCGCCGCCCTTCGCCCTCTCCACTGGCAAAACTACCTCGACGAGTCTTCCGCCCACTATCAATCCCGCATTACCGCCGACGGCCTCCAAAACACCCGCCAACTGCTCTAACAATCCCCCCCGGCGCCACCCATAGAAACGAGCACAAGCGAGAATCAAAAAGCTTCCCTACAATTCCCATCCAATTCCCCACTCTCCGTCCCCCGAAGTTTCCGCCTCCCACATTTCCACCCCTTTCCTCTTACCTCTCACTTCACCTCTCTAAATTCACCATTCACAATTCACCATTCAAACTTCGCCCCTCTCCTGTGCCCACCACTCACTCAGCCTCCTCCTCCCCCGCGCCCGACCCGGCCACCTCCAAATCAAATGACGATCAAGAGGCGCCCTCCACGCCCGAAGATTGGGTCAAACACGCCAAGTCCCTCCTCAAAGACCAGAAACCCAACGAAGCCGCCCAAGCCCTCAACGAAGCCCTCAAGCTCGACTCAGATTTCCTCCCCGCCAAAATCGAAATCACACGCCTCCGCTTCAACCCTCAACAACCCCAACTCGCCCTCCAACTCCTCCGCCAACTCCTCGAACAAAACGAAAACAACGCCCCCGTCCATCAACTCGCCGCCGAACTCTTCTTCCGCGCCGGTGACCTCGAAAACGCAGAAAACCACGCCCTCAAAGCCCTCACCCTCGACGATTCCATCCACGAACCTTGCCAAATCCTCGCCCAGATCTGTCAACAGTCCGGCCGCGTCCGCGAAGCCCTCAACCACATGGAAACCGGCCTCAAACGCAATCCCGACGACTTCCAAAACGACAGCAATATCCTCTTTGTCATCAACTATTTCCAACCCGACCACCCCAAAGACGAATTCCATCGCATCTCCCAGTTCAGTAAACACTTTCAGGACCTCATCCCTACCAATCCTGAATTCAAAAACAATCCCGACCCCGATCGCCCCCTCCGCGTCGCTTACATGTCCCCCGACTTCCGATGGCACTCCGTCGCCCACGTCGCCCTCGCCCCCCTCCGCGCCCACGACCGCCAAAAAGTCGAAGTCTACTGCTACGGCGAATACAAAAACGCCGACCTCAATACCCTCCGCTTCCAGGACGCCGCCGACCACTGGATCGCAACCAAAGGTATGTCTGATGAAGAAGTCGCCGACAGAATCCGCCAGGATCAAATCGATATCCTCATCGAAATGGCCGGCCACACCGCACACCATCGACTCGGCGTCATGGCTCGACGCCCCGCCCCTATCCAGGCAGCGTGGCTCGGTTACTCGAATACCCGCGGTCTCGAGACCATCGACTACCGATTGTCCGATGAATACTGCGAGCCCGATACGCCGGAATACAACGCCGTTAGCACCGAAACCATCACCCGCCTCGCCGATACCTATCACTGCTACCAACCGCCCGAAGAAGACCCACCCCTTCGCCCGGCCCCGTGCCTGCGCGATGGCATCGTCACCTTCGGCTCCTTTAATAACTATCGAAAACAAACCCCCGAGGTCCTCGCCCTGTGGGCCCGTATCCTCAATGCCGTTCCCGGTTCCCGCCTCCTCCTCAAAAGCGGTGATTACCAACACGCCGGCGTCAAAATTCGCCTCCTCGAAGAACTCCGTAAACACGGCATCGATCCCAAACGCATCCGCCTCATCGGCATGACCCCCTCCGCCTTCCGCCATCTCGATCTCTACGGCGAAATGGATATCTACCTCGACCCCTACCCTTACAACGGCACCATCACCACCCTCGAAGCCCTCTGGATGGGACTTCCCTCCGTGGCCCACCTCGGAAATGTCCACCGCGCCCGCATCTCCGCGTCCCTCCTCCACTGCATCGGCCGCGACGAGTGGATCGCCGAAACCGAAGACGACTACTTCCAAATCGCCGTCGACCTCGCCGCAGATCCCCAAAGACTAAACACCCTCCGCCCGCAAATCCGCGAGCAAATGAAAAACTCCCCCCTCTGCGATCCCGAAACCTTCACCCGAAACCTCGAATCCGCCTACCGCCGGTGGTGGCACGCCTGGATTCCAAAAACCTAGCGTCACGCACCACTCGCCCTCAATAGCACTGGCCAAATCAGACCGGACAAGCCTCACTCACCCCTGCCCCACGGCACAAATCCTGCTCAAATATAAGTGGAAAATCACCCCAACCACGAACGCTTTTTCCTCGTATTCCTCGGCCCATGTGGTCTAAGACCAATATGCTCTCAGCCCAAGATTCCCGATGAACACCCCATCCACACTCCTCGAACCTCGCCTCAAAACGATCTCTCTAAGCGCCGGCACGCTGGCCGCAGCCGGTGCCGGCCTTGTCCTCACCCAGAAAGAAGCACAGGCCGGTGGCGCCGGCGTCTCCGGATTCATCATTTCCACCGACCCTGTCGCGGTCCCCAACTACTCGATCCTCAACATCCGCCTCGATCTCTCAAATACCTTCGAACCCATCATCATCGGCACCGGATACACCAACGGCTGGAATTTCAGCTACGGAGAGGGTGGCCTCGGCTTCGCCGGCGCGCCCACCAGTGGCGGGGTATATACCTACCTGTTTTTCGTGGGCTCCTTTGGCAGCAGCGGCATCTACTCGGAATCGCAGACCTTCGATCTCGCCGTTCAAAGTTCAGGCTCCTTTGCCTTCGCCGGCCTTCGCTTTTCAGTCCCTGATACCCTTTTCATCGGCCTGCGCCGAACCGGAGGGGGCGACACAATCAACGGCTGGACCCAACTCGACATCGCAAGCATCAATCACGTTCAAACCGCCTTCAACGTCGCGAACCCCTCCAATATCGCCATAGGCCAAATCCCCGAACCACAATCCGCGCTCCTCCTCGCCGCCGGATCAGCCGGACTGCTCGCCGCCCGTAGAAGACGGAACAAAACCGCCTGAACCAAGCCCCAACCTAGGGCCAATCAGTGGTCTAGCGCGGCGTAACCGGCATCAATCCTGCTCCTCCGACCACAACAGCCGGGCTACCCACGGCCCCAGCCGGAAATTTTCCGGCTCGCTTTTCGACCAGTCTTCTCATATTAACTTTTTTCAAGGCCCCACAAAGTCACCATGACTACCCCAACATCCCTCTCTTTCCGTCTGAAATCCGTCTCGCTCGGCGCCACCACCGTCGCCGCCTCAACCACGGGGCTGGCCCTCCTCGAAAAAGCCGACGCCAGCATCATGTCCCTGCCAGATGGTTTCATCATTAACACCGATGCCGTCACCGCCCCTTACGGTAGCGTCCTCAACATCTTCCTTCCCGAAGTAAGCGGCGAAACACAAATTGTTGTCGGCGTTTTTTCAGGAGGCTCTCTCGAAAGCGGCTGGAACATCGCCGAAGCCGAAGGCGGTATCAATCTAGACGGCGTCGGCGCCTTCGATGAATACCTCTTTTGGGCCTCGGGCTTCTACACCGAATCCCAAACCTTTAATCTCGCCGATTTCGACGATTCCGCCTTCACCACGAACACGTATTTGAACCTCAGCGGCGCTACCAACCTGTTCATCGGATTGCGTCGCACCGGACCCAACCCCACGATCAACGGCTGGACAAATGTCATTATCAGCAGCGTCGGTCACGTGCAAACCATCTTCAACACGAACAACCCCTCCAATATCCCCATCGGCGGCATCCCCGAACCCACCTCCGCCCTCCTCCTCGCCGCCGGCGGCGCCGGCCTCGCCGCCGCCCGGAGAAGGCGCAAAAAGAGTTAAGGCTGCAGTCCGACGAAAAAATCCAAAGCACTGCTCGTGATCCTCGCCAGCCTGCCCCCTTGCCACAAGAGGTCCACACCTCCCAAATCCTAACTATCAAATGGCCGCAGCCCCCTCCCCTTCTGCCTTCCCCTTCAAACTTCACCATCCAAAATTCTAAATTCGCGCGCAGCGCGCCCTCCCCACTCGACCGCCTCCCGATCCACCCCCGCTCGAAGCCTCTTTCTGCCCTGAAGGCACGATTCTTGCCCCACCCCATGACGGGTGGGTGATGTCTTGCCGGACCCCATTTTACAATCGCCAAAGTCCGCCGAATCTTGTGAAGATTCACGTGCCCCATGCAGCCTAAGCTCATGACGAATCAGACGCGACTCCCTTCCCGCCTCTCCCGCGTCTCTCTCGGCGCCGCCACCCTCGCGGCATCCGCCACCGGTCTGACCCTTACCGAAAAAGCGGAGGCCAGCATTGCGGTGACTTCCGATGAATTTATCTTCAACACCGATCCCATCACGGTCTCTTACGGGAACTATCTCAACATTTTCCTCCCCACTTCAGATGGCGAAACCATGATCATGGTCGCGAGCTTCGGTGGCAGCACCAACCTCGGGTGGAATATGCGCGAAGGAGAGGGGGACCTCATCATCTATGGCTCCATCGGTTCCACCGTCCAATACCTAGTCTGGATATCCAGCTTCTACACAAATCCCCAAACATTCAACCTCGCCAACTACGACGATTCCGACTTCGGAACACAAGCCTCCTTCTCCCTCGAAGGCAGCGTCCCCGGAATGTACATTGGACTCCGCCGAGCCGGCGCCCCAACCCTCAACGGCTGGACATACATCACCTTCGGCACCATCAACCACCAACAAACCGTCTTCAACAATTCCAGCCCCTCCAACATCACCATCGGCCAAGTCCCCGAACCCTCCGCCGCCGCCCTCCTCCTCGCCGCCGGATCGATCGGCCTCGCCGCCACCCGCAGACGACGCAATACGACCCCCTAATCCCATGACCACACCGGCCCCTCTCGACCAACGTCTCAAATCCCTCTCCCTCGGCGCCACCACCATCGCCGCCACCACCGCCGGCATCCATCTCGCCCTCCCCGAAAAAGCCGAAGCCGGCATCCCGATGGCCTCAGGTTTCTTCATCGCGACCGATCCCCTCACCGCGTCCGGTTTCCAATATGTCAACATCGCCCTCGACCTCTCCAATGTGACCGACCCGATCTCCGTCGGACTCACGACCGGATACACGTGGGGCTGGCAAATCCTCTATGACTCTGGCTTCGGGCTCAGCGTCTTCGGCGCAACCGCTGGCCAGACCCTCTACTCCTACCTCATCTTCTACACCAATACCCTCTCCGGCGATAACGACATCTTCACCGCTACCCAAACCTTCAACCTTGCCGATTACGGCGCCGATTACTTCGACCGCTCTCCCTTCTTCACCAACCCCGGCACGGGCGGACCCTTCTTCTTCGGCCTCCGCCGCACCGGCGGCGCCGCCGGCCCCATCAACGGATGGGTCCAAGTCAACTTCGGCAGCGTTAGCCACACCCAAACCGTCTTCAACATCGCCACCCCCTCCAACATCACCATCGGCCAAGTCCCCGAACCCTCCTCCGCCCTCCTCCTCGCCGCCGGATCAATCGGCTTGCTCACCGCCAGAAGGCGTCGAAAAAAGAAAGCTTCCACCTCAGGCCCTTCCTAACCCATGACCTTCATAGCCTCGGCAAAG
>JBCDBW010000126.1:0-12007 GCA_039182965.1 Verrucomicrobiota bacterium | reverse complement strand
CTCCTCCTCCTCCTCCGCCTGCAGGGGCTGCTCCACCATCCTGGGCGAGTATAATGAAATTTGGTAAATCGTTGAGGGTCATGGTGTTGATTTGCTTTGGTATCGAGAGATGAATTCCGCTTTGAAGGCGGCGAAAGAGCCGTCTTTAATAGCACGGTTGGCCTGCTCCATCAAGCGGAGATAGAAATGGAGGTTGTGGAGGGTGAGGAGGCGGAGGCCGAGGATTTCGTCGGATTTGATGAGGTGACGGATGTATGCGCGAGAGAAACCGCGGAGGGCGGATGGGGAATCCTCGGAAAGAGGGCTTAGATCGTGTTCAAAGCGGGCATTTTTGAGATTAAGCGGACCGTCGGCGGTGTAAGCGGTGCCGTTGCGGGCAACGCGGGTAGGGAGGACGCAATCGAACATATCGATACCGCGGGCGACGAGTTCGAGGAGTTGCGGGGGTTGTCCGAGGCCCATGGCGTATCGGGGTTTATTTTCGGGGAGATGGGGGACGGCGGCTTCGGTGGCGGCATAGAGTTCGGGATCGGGTTCGCCGACGGACAGGCCGCCGACGGCGTATCCGGGGAAATCGAGGTCGACGAGGTGTTTCGCGGCGCGTTCGCGGAGGTCGGGGTATGACGAGCCTTGGACGATGGGGAAGTGGAGTTGGTTGGGATTTGGGTTTTCGTCGATCCATTTTCGGGAGCGATCGGCCCAGCGGAGAGTGAGGTCGAGGCTCTTTGCGGCGGTGTCTTTTTCGCAGGGCCAGGGCGGGCATTCGTCGAGGAGCATGGCGATGTCGGATCCGATTGTCCTTTGGATTTCAAGGGCGCTTTCGGGGCTGAGGAAGAGGGGTTTGCCGTCGAGGTGGCTTTGGAATGCGACGCCGTCCTCGGTGATCTTGCGGAGTTTGGCGAGGGAGAAGACCTGGTATCCGCCGGAGTCGGTGAGGATGGGCTTGTTCCAGTTGGCGAATTGGTGGAGGCCGCCGACGGATTTCATGACTTCCATTCCGGGGCGGATGAAGAGGTGGTAGGTATTGCCGAGGATGATTTGGGCTCTGAGGGAGTGGAGTTCGTCGGGGTGGACGGCCTTGACGGTGCCTTGGGTGCCGACGGGCATGAAGACAGGGGTTTCGATCTTGCCGTGGGCGGTGGTGAGCGTGCCGGTGCGGGCGGCGGTGGAGGGGTCGGTGGAGGAGACAACGAACATTCTGATCGAATTAGGAATTAATAATTAGGAATTAGGAATTTTTTTGTTTCAGGGTTTTGATGATGGAGCCGGTGAGTTTTAGAAGTTTTTCGCAATCGGAGATAAGGGATTTAGCCTGATGAGGGGTGATGATCTCTGCGTCCCGCAAGAGGCGGAGCCAGTAGAGCGTCTCGCGGGTTTCTTTGTAGGCGATGCTCATTTTTGCTTGGAAATCCTTATCAGATTGGGCACCGATGGCTTCTTCGATGTTGGCTCCGATTGACGTGCCGGAGCGGAGCAATTGCTTGGAAAGGACGAATTCGTTTTCTTTCCTACTGAGATGGCGTTGGAGTTTTACGATGCGTAGTGCGAAGGCGTAGGATTTTTCGCGGACGGGGTTATCTGCCTTCATTTGTTGGGAGGGTTTTAGGAATTTTAGAAGCGCCAGGCGCCGGAGGGGGTGGAACGGGCGGTTTTTTCGAGGGATTTGAGGTGGGATTTGAAGTTTTCTTTTGGGGTGCCGTCGGGGAGATCGGCGGGCATCGTGTAGATGCGGGCGAGGCCGTTTCGGACGAGGATTTCGGAGAGGTATTCGAAGGTGCCGGGCTGGGTTTCGACGAGGACGAAGGCATGGTAGCGATAGGATTGCATCACTTGTTCCCATCGGGTGATGATGAGGAAGGGGTGGGTTTGGAGGAGGTCGAGCGTGAAGGCTTTGGCCTCATTGCCGATGGCGATGGTTTGATCGGGTGTGAGATTGTCGAAGTACTCTGCCTGGTAGCGGAGGCGGTCAGGGTAGCGGTCGGACGTTTCGGGAGTATCGACGAAATAGAGGCGGAAGGTCTCTTCGTTCCCATTGGCGAGGCGCACTTTAAAGCTATCGCCATCGTTTCCGCCGCTGCTGACGAGGCTGGCGTCGGTGAGAGTTTCGAAACGAGAGTCCGTGACGGCGGGAGGATCGGTGGTGGGACTCCGGGAAGAGATCGGGGAGATGACGTGTTTGTTGATATACCAGGCGACGCTGAAGAGGATGACGAGGATGATGAGGGATGTTTTTTTGGGTTTGGCTGGGTGACTGGACATGACGGGTATTGAAGCACTGGGTGTGAAGGGGCACAATGGCAGGATGGAAGACGGGACTAATGTATCATTTGGGGCGGATGGATCGCCGGATTGGGAGGGGGCGTATCTTGCGGGCAGGATGCCTTGGGACAAAGGGGAAGCGGCTCCGCCCTTGGTGACTTATTTGGAAGGAGCAGGCGAAGTGCGAGGCCGTGTGTTGGTGCCGGGATGTGGTCTTGGGCACGACGTGCGGGTCTTGGCGTCGCATGGGGCGGAAGAGGTTGTGGGGCTCGACATTTCGGAGACGGCGGTGGCGAAGGCGACTGCTTTGGAGAGGTCAGGGAATGAGCGCTATGTGTTAGGTGATTTGTTTGATTTGGAAGACGAGATGCGGGGGCACTTTGACTGGGTGTTTGAGCACACATGTTTTTGTGCGATCGATCCCTCGCTACGGGCGGAATATGTGGAAGCGGTGTACGGAGCCTTGAAGCCCGGTGGCAAGATACTGGGAGTGTTTTTTTTGGATCCGTACGACGATGAGCATCAGCCAGGACAAGGGCCGCCGCACGGAGCGACGGTGGAGGAGATTGAAGAATTGTTTGGGGCCCGTTTTGAACCGGTGGAGGGATGGGTGCCTAGGGTGGCATATGAGGAACGGGAGGGTCGGGAGTGGGGGGCGGTCTTCCGGAGGAAGGATTAGAAATCGGGAGTTTTTTTCGATGGCGGTGGAGGTGCTGTCGCCGTGTTCAGCGGAGGCCGGTGACAGGCTCTGCGTAGCCGGTCATTTCGAGGTATCCTTTTCCCTCGGTGGAGCCTGAGACGGTGATGGCGCCTTCCCAGTAGGCGATTCCTGGAAAGGTGAGTTCTTGGTTCTCGAGGGTTGCATTGACGGTTAGGGTGAGATTTTGAGAAGGGACCTCGAGATCCCACGAGACGGGATAGCCGGCGTTGGTGAGGGGACTCTTCCAGAACTTGGTGGGGGTGAGTGAAAAGTCGGTTGGGGTGAGGACGGTATAAGTGCCGTCGGATTCAATGATCGTGCCGGAGCCGTGATCGGGAGAAGCATCGGCGCGGCGGACTTGGAAGAGCATGAGGTTTCGGCCATCGTCCAGCTGAAGGGCGAACCAATCCCAACCGACTTGGTTTTCGGTGAGTGCGGACGTCGACCATTCCCGGTCGAACCAGGAATTGCCGGTTACGGGAACGGTATTCGCTGACAGGGTCAAAGTTCCTTCAGTGCGGAGGCGGGGGTGGGTGAAGTAGTGAGAGGCGTTAGTGGGATCGGCGGATTTGGGGCTGATACCGTTTTTTCCGTGGAAGATTTTGGGGAGAGTGGGAGTGAGATGGAGATCGAGAGCGAAGTCAGTCGCGGCGGCCTTGATCGTAAATGATTCGTCGGGATTCAGGGTGAGAGACCAGTCTTCGATACGGGCGAGTGTGGGGTCGCCGGGCGGACCGAAGAATGCTTCATCGAAGGCATTGCGGGTTATTCTTTGGTCGTGATAGAATTTTTGGCCATCGATCTCGGTGATAGCAAAGTGAGCGAAGGCGAGGTGATCGGTCACGAAACGGGAAGCGGCGGGTTGGCGTTGGCCGGGGGGGCGGACTCCTTGGCGGAAGAAGGTGAGTTGGTATCCGAATCTTTGCTTGGTGTCCGGGTTGGAGAGATTGCCGGTGAAATACCACCACTCGGTTTTGAAGTCTGGGTGGGAATGGTGGTCGGCGGGGAAAGTGTATTGGTATCCGGGTTGGGCGGTATGCCATTCGGCACAGGCGGGGAGCATTCCGAAACGCAGAAACGCCGAAAGAAGGAAGAGGAAGAGCGGAATCGTATTCGTTTTTGGCATCGATTTTGAGAAGGAGGTCAAGGAAAGGAAGGACGAGAAGAAGAAGTGGAAGAAGTGAGGAGTTACTCGGTGCGCAAGGATTGGGCGAGGGGGAGCTTGGCGGCTTGATTGGCGGGGAAGAGGGCGGCGGCGAGGGCGGTGAGGATGACCCAGAGAGGGGTGTAAAGGATGAGCGTTAGGGGGATTTCGAATCGGATGGTCCAACCGAAGAACGCCTTGTTGACGACCCAAGTGAGGACCATTGCCATGGCGAGTCCGCAGAGGATGCCGATTACGGATGCGAAGAAGCCGATGAGGGCGGCTTCGGTGAGAGTGGTGGCGGCGATTTGGCGTCGGCCGGCGCCGAGGGAGCGCCAGACGGCGATATCGCGACGTCGTTCCATGACGAGAGTGGTGAGAGAGAGCACGATTCCGATGGCGGCGACGATAATAGCGATGGTGCGGAGGACGAAGGTGATGGCGAAGGTTTGATTGAAGATCTCGAAGACGCGATCACGGAGAGCGCGGTTTGAGAAGATGGCGAGTTCGTTGTTGGGGCTGGATTGGCTGCGGAGTTGGGTTTCGATTTGGGGGATGCTGTTAGGATCATCGAGGTAGAGGGCGATGGAGTGGACGCGCGGGTCGTCCCAATGGCGATTAAAGTTTTCGCGCGTCATCATGAGGCGGCCGCGATCGTCGAGGTAATCGTAGGCGATTCCGGCGACCGTAAAGGAGACGGATCCGTTTGGTGTGGGGAGGGTGAGCGTGTCGTTCGTCTTGATATCGGATTTGGTGGCGAGCGGTTCTGTGACGATCACGTGTTCGGCGGCTTGATATTGCTTTCGTTTGGTAGTGTTATCGCCTCCGATGAAATCGAGCGTTTCAAAATTTGATCCGGAGGCATCGACGACGGCGAGGACGTATTCCTTTTCGTCCTCGAGGATGAGGGGGAGTTCGCGATAGGAATCGATGCCGGTGATTCCGGGAAGGGAGGCGATGGTGGGGGTGAGGGAAGCGGGGATGAAGGACTTAAGGCCGATAGTTTGATTGGCGGCGGGACCGACATAGATATCGGCGATCATGGTTTGGTTGACCCATGCGGCCACGGTATTGCGGAATGAGGAGACCATTACGGACACGCCGATCATCATGGCGATTGCGGCCATGAGGGCGGCGACGGTGGGTCCGTTGCGATGGAGCGAGCGAGTGAAGTTTTCGGTTGCGACACGGGTGAGGAGGGGGAGTCGGGAGTGGCGGAGGGCCCATCCCAGGCATTGGCCTCCGCAGCGGCAGAAGAGGGGGACGAGGAGAGAGAATGCGGTGATGACAAGGAAGCAGGAAAGGAAGGAAAGCGATGGGGGACCGGATTGGAGAGCTTGGTAAGAGGACCAGATGGCGAGCGCGGCGCAGGTGAAACCGGCGATGGCGAGGCGCGGGGTATGGATTTGGGAACGTTGGACGAGGCTGCCGGGATGGAGGACTTGGACGGTGTTGGTGCGGGCGGCTTCGAGAGCGGGGAGCCATGCGCCGGCGAGGGTGGCGAAGAGGCCGAAGGCGGCGGCGGTGAAGATGTGGACCGTGGGAACGACGGCGTCACCGGCGGCGATCAGGATGTAGAGATTAGAAACGGTTTGGGTGACCTGACCCAGGATAGCGGAGCCGAGAAGGATGCCACCGGGGATCCCGATGGCAATGCCGATGAGGCCGACGGTGAGGGCTTCGCCAAGGAAGAGCGACATGATTTGGACACGGGAAGCGCCATTGGCGCGGAGAATCCCGATTTCGCGACGACGACGGACGACGGAGGCGGCGACGGTGTTGTAGATGAGGAAGACGCCGACGAGAATGGAGACGAGACTGAGGGCGAGGAGATTGAGGCGAAAGCCGTCGAGCATGCGTTGAATTTGGAGGGAACGCTGAGAGGGAGTGGTCACGGCGACCGTATCGGGGAGCGTTCCGGCCAGGGCATCGCGGACGGATTCGATTTGGGAAGGGTTCTCGAGGAGGATCTGGATGGAGGCGAGGTCGCCTTGGGTCTGGAAGAACTCCTGGGCCCAGCCGATATCCATGAGGGCGGTGCGTTGGGCGGCCGCGGACTCGGTGGGGCTGGAGTCATTTGGCGAGAGGAGGTGACCGACGATGAGCGTGCGGTGTTGGCCGTCGGACTCGATTGCCAGCGAATCGCCGAGGTCGACCTTGAGGGCTTGGGCAAGGTCGGCGGAAAGCGCGATGGTGTCTGGGTCGGCGAGCCAGGAGTCCAGGTTGAGGGCCTGGGGAGAACTGCTATCGGAATTGGCTGACTGGATTTGCCGGGTGAGGAAGGGGAGGTTTGAGAAGATATCGATTCCGACGATGCGAAGGTGTTCGCCGGGGTGATTGGGAAGCGTGACGTAGGTATTGGTGAGTGGGGTGGCGGCGGCGATGCCGGGGTGTTGGGTGATGGTGGGGAGGAGTGTTTCGTCGAGGTTTGGTCCGGTGGCGGGTCTGACTTCGAGGTGACTTTTCCCGGCGACGACATCGATTCCGGCGCGAAAACCTTCTGAGGCGGAGTGGTTGGCGATTTGGACGGCGAGGTAGACGGCGACACCGAGTGCGATGGAGAGGATATTGAAGAGGGCGATGAGCCGGTGGCGGGCGGCGTATCTGAGGATGGTGGTGTGGAAGAGCGTGTTCAGTACTCGGCAATCGCGATTTGACTGGTATTGAATACGGGTAGGGGTCGGGAGGGGAGGCTAATTTTTGAGGACTGGTGTTTTTGGAAAAGGCGAGCAGAGGCTGGGTAGCTTGGGTTTTGTGGTTTGGGACGTGAAAGGCCTTGGGGAAGTCGATTCTGAGTTGGCTGGCCTCAACCGTGGGTGAGGGAAGAGGGTAGAAAAAAGTCAATAATCAATGCCTGACCCCTGCTATGTGTGCCGCTTTGAGGCAGCATCCAATACAGCTTCACCGCTCGCGTTCTTCAAAATAAGGTCGAAGTCGATCGTCTGGATTTCGTTTGTCGAGTTCGGTTTGTAATAGACTACCAATGTGTATGGATTGCCGTAGACAATGTAGTCTTTGCTTTCGACAAGAGTGCTCGGCATCACGACGACAAATGATCCGTTCCGCAAGGCAATGTCTTTTTTTTCAAAGTCGTGGAATTCCCGAACGTAGCCTGAGCAGGAGCTCAAGATGCCTGATAAAAGCAGCAGAAGGTATTTCATTTCT
Organism: Verrucomicrobiota bacterium; assembly: GCA_039182965.1. GTDB lineage: Bacteria > Verrucomicrobiota > Verrucomicrobiia > Verrucomicrobiales > DEV007 > JBCDBW01. The sequence goes on along the minus strand of JBCDBW010000126.1, from coordinate 4,739 downwards.
GGGAAGGCTTTTCTCTGAGGCAGCTCTTAAACCTATTGTTGTGTCGACGGCTCGGGGCGAAGGTCATCAGGCGCTGTGGGAGGAACTGGATGCTTTGGTCATGCGAGATTCTTTGATACCAAGGACTTCCTCCAGCCTGTCGGCGAGGTCTACTAGGAGTTCGTGGTTTGAGATCTTTTGGCCAAGGTAGTCGGTGAGGTAGAAAGTATCGATGGCGGCTCCTTTTTCGGTGTTGATACGGGCGGAGAGGGTTTGGAGGCCAAAGAGGCCGATGGCACAAAGGATATCGTAGAGGAGGCCGATGCGGTCGATGGCTTGAATTTCGAGGACGGTGTAATCCGGGCTGGTTTCGTTGGTGATGCGGACGCGTTGGGGGAAGAGAGTGGGATTGACCGAAGGGTATTCGATTTCTGTTTGTGCGGCGATGGTTTGGCTGAATTCATTCATATCGACTGCGAACGCAGCTGAGAGGACTTTTGCGACGGTCTCGGTATCGCGTTTAGACTTAACCGGTTCGAACTTGGTGGTACAGACGCGGAAGACATCGAGAGCGAGGTCATCTTGGCGGGTGAAGATATCCGCGCTAAGAATATTGAGGTTGCGAGCGGCGAGGGCGCCGGCGACGCGGGCGAGGAGGAGGGGGCGGTCCCAGGAGAAGATTTTCACGGTGCTGTAGCCGCGATCGTCATGGGCTTGCCATTTAAGGATGGGGGTGAGGGTATTTTCGGATTTTGTTTGGAGGGTTTGGAAGAAGGTGCGGAACCCGCGCATATCGGAGACAACGGATTCGGGTGTGCGGAAGCGGAAGTATCGTTCTGGCATGAGTGAGAAGTGGGCTTCGATTTCGTCTTTGAAATCGTCGCCGAGCTTTTTGGTCACTTCTTGCTTGAGTTCCGTGTGAGCGCTGGCGATGCGAGCGTGAAAGCCCTTTTGGTCCGCGAAGTAGGCGTTGGTGGCCCGGTAGAGATCAAGGATGAGGGATTCCTTCCAATCGGTCCAGGAGTCTTCGCTCGTGCCTTGGGAGTCGACGAAGGTGAAGAGGAGGAGGGAATCGAGGTATGAGCGATTGGGGACGACGCGGGCGAAGTCCGCGATGGTGGTGGGGTCTTGGAGATTCCGGGTGGTGGCGGTTTTGTAGAGGGTGAGGTGGTGGTCGACGAGGAAGAGGAGGCGTCGCCGGCGTTCTCCTTTGATTTGGAGTCTGCTGCAGACGCGTCCGGCGAGGAGGGTGCTGCCGTCAGTATGGTGGCGGACATTCTTGGCGCGCCCGGTATCGTGCAGGACGAGGGCGAGGTAGTGGATGTAGGGATCTTCGACCTCGAGGAACAGCGTTTGATATCTTTTGAAGCGTGGATTGGTGGTATCGACGAGTTTATCGATTTGTTCGACGCAGCGGAGGGTGTGTTCGTCCGCGGTGTAGCGGTGGAAGAACTCGTGTTGGACGAGGCAATCGAGGGCGCCGAATTCGGGGAGGTATTTTCCGAGGAATCCGACGCGATGCATCATGCGGAGGATGCGAGCGACATCGCCTTTTCGGGAGAGGATGGCTTCGAAGGTTTCGCGATTTTTTTTGTTGTATATAAAGGGTCGATCGAGGACGGATCGTGCGACTTTAAAAGCGCGACGAATTTGGGGGGAGAACTTGAGGTGGCGGCGCTGCGTGTGCTGGAAACAAGCCATCATGCGCAGGGGATCCTCGATGAAGATATTTGCTTTCCGGGGGTAGATCAGTCCGTCTTTGGCGTAGAATGAGTCGAATTCTTCTTTTTTGGGGGGGTTGCGGCGGGCGAGGAAGCTGACGAGTCCCGACTGTTCGGCTTGTTGTTTCTCTTCGAGGTGGAAGGACTGGAAGAGGGACGTGACGTGGTAGTAGATGGCGCGGGTATGGGTGTAGTAGTCGCGCATGAACTCTTCGATGCGGCGAAGGATGGTGCGCTGGGGGTATCCGAGGTTGGTGGCGACCACTCCCTGGAGTTGGAGGGTGAGGATATCGGCTTCGCGGCGTTCGGAGTAGTGCATCTCGTTGCGGACGCGCATGAGGAACTCGTAGGCGCGCTCGAGCGCGCGGTATGCGGAGCGGGTGAGGAGTTTTTCAGTGACGAGGTCTTCGATATTTCGGGTACCGCGGGTCACGTAAGTGGTCCAGATGAGGTTTTGGTAGTCGCGGAGGCCGCCGCAGCCTTCTTTGATTTGGGGTTCCTGGAGGTAGACTGTATTCTTATGCTTTTGGTGGCGGGTGCTGAGGTCCGCGGCGCGGGTTTTGAGGTAGGGTTTTTCTTTACCGGCGATGCACGATTTGTGGAAGTTTTCCTGAAACTGCCCGAAGAGGTCTTTTTCTCCGGTGAGGAAACGCGCCTCGATGAGGGCGGTTTTGGTTTCGTTATCTTCGTTCGCCTGCTTGATACATTCTTTGGGTGAGCGGACGGCATGGCCGACTGTAAATCCGACATCCCAGAGCATGTAGAGGACCTGCTCGATGATTTCGTTGGTTTGGGGGGCGATCGTTCGGGACCTGGAATCGTGAAGAAAGAGGAGATCGATATCACTCCCGGGGTTAAGCGTGCCTCTGCCGTATCCGCCTTGGGCGATTAGGGTGATGGAGCCTCGGTCGCGAGCGAAGCGGTTCATTTCTTCCGGCTTAATATCGGCGGTGGTGAGGGCGTCGGCGAAGAGATTTTGAAGGACGATGTCGAGGAGGTTAGAGCGGAGGCGCGCGATTTCCAGGCCACCGGCACCAGCTTTATGCTGCATGCGGATGCGATTTTCTTCGATCTTTAGGAAGCGCTTATAGAGTTTGATGAGGTCGGCGCGGGACCGGTTTCGTTGACGTCCGGGCTTAAGGTGTTCCTCGGCGTGGGCGAGGACCTTTTGTTTGTGTGAAGGCATGTGGAGATGTGTGGGAATCAAAAGAGGCCGCCCTTCCGTGGAGGGTGGCAGGAGGAGGTTTTTGGGGAAGTTAGCTTGAGGGGGGAGAAAGAGGAAATAAAATGTGGCGAGGCGGGGGGCGCGAGGTAGTATGCTTGGGAAGTTTTCTGATCTGGACGATATTTATCTGGAGGGCCAAGTGAATTGTTTGGACACCTTAGGTTTTCGGGGTGATGAGAAGTGATATTGCGAAGAGCCTGATCGGCGGGTTGGTGGTCCTATTGAGTGTTCTGGGGTGTGGATTTTCGGAAGAGGATCGAGTCATATCGAGGGTGGCATTCGGGTCGTGCAACCATCAGTCGGTCGAGCAACCGATGTGGGATGTGATTGTGGAGCGGGGGCCGGAGTTGTTTGTATTTCTTGGGGACAATATTTACGGGGACACCGAGGACATGGAGGTGATGCAGGCGAAGTATGATCAGCTGGCGGCGAAGCCGGGATATCAGGCTTTGAAGGCGATGTGTCCTATTTTGGCGACTTGGGATGACCATGATTATGGGGCGAACGACGCGGGCCGTGAGTATCCGATGCGGGAGGAGAGTGAGCGGGTATTTTTGGATTTTTTTGAAGAGCCGGCGGGTTCCGAGCGGCGGCGGCGGCCGGGGGTTTATGATGCGGTGACGTTTGGTCCCGAGGGACGGCGTTTGCAGGTGATTTTATTGGATACGCGTTATTTTCGGAGCGAGCTGCCGCGAAATCCGAAGGATGAGTGGCCAGAGAAGGGTCGGTATTCACCAATGGAATATGAAGGGGCAACCATATTGGGAGACGCGCAATGGGAGTGGTTGGAGGAGGTGTTGCGTGAGCGTGTGGATTTGCGAATTTTAGCGTCGAGTATTCAGGTGATTCCTGACGAACACGAGTGGGAGAAATGGGGAAATTTTCCTCGGGATCGGGAGCGCCTCCTGCGCTTATTGAGGGGATCCGGACCGGGGGCTGCACCGGCGGTGGTGATCAGCGGGGATCGGCACATGGGAGAGATCTCCCGAATGGATGGGGTCGATCAGGCGGGGCCGGACTTACCTCTGGTGGAAGTGACGTCCAGCGGTTTGACGGAAAGCTGGCGTGGCGACGAGAAAGCGGAGGAAAATCGGTATCGGGTGAGCGGCGATCTCTATCGGTTACCGAACTTTGGCTTCTTGACCATTAACTGGGGCGAGCCGGCGGGTGGGATGACGGTGGAAGCGGAGATTGGGAATGTGAAGGGGGAAGTGGTGTTGCGGGAGACGGTGGTGTTTGATTGACTATTCCTAAGATGAATGGGGACGACGTTTTCTCCCGGCTGATCGACGGAGGAGAGGGGTGAGGGGCAGCGTGTACGGCGGGGCAAGGGAGCTCTGTGAGGGTGGGTCAGGAGCGGAAGAACGTGTCGGTGATGGGGCAATCAGCGAGCGTGAGGGTAGTGGTGGTGGTGTTGGCGGCCAGGTGGGCGAGGCAGTGGTAGACTCCTCAGGATCCGCTTCGAGCAAGGTGGCGATGGTTTCTGCTGTTTGAGGGGTGGTCGAGAGAGTACGTTGGACTTCGACGAAGGTGGCAAAGAAATTCGGAATGCCATCGCGAAGTTGCTGGATGTAGGGGTGTTGGTCAGCAGAAGTTTTGTTGCCGTAGGCCGCGATGCCTTGGTGGATGGTGTTCCCATCGAGGTCGAGTCGTTTTCCGAGAGACTCCATGACGAGCTGTTGGAGATACTTTGAGAGAAGGGTGAGTCGGTCCTTGCAGGGGATGACAACCATGTCTTTTTCTCCGCGGCCATTACCCGCAAAACGCCACATCAGAGCCAACATTATGGCGGCGTTCCTAGGGTGGGCAGGGAG
>JBCDBW010000125.1:0-12094 GCA_039182965.1 Verrucomicrobiota bacterium | reverse complement strand
GAGACGGCGGTGTCGCCGGAGATGACACCGACTAGGCCCGGGGCTTTGATGGGAGTGGTCATCTTTTTTAGAGGTTCTTTGGTTAGTCGGGGTTTGGGGTGGCGGTGTGTTCTTTGGTTTGAGCTTCTTCGGCGTTGTGGTAGTCGAGGAATTTGTAGAGTTCGTCGCGGGATTGCATATGGGGAATGTGTTTCTCCTGGGAGCCCTCTTTGAGGATGGTCTGGTAAGTGGCGAGGGCGGCTTTGCTCATCGCGCGGAAGGCGGAGAGGGGGTAGAGGACGAGTTTGATCCCCGCATCGGCGAAGTCTTTGGCGGGGATCAGAGGGGTATTGCCGAACTCTGTCATATTGGCGAGGACGGGAGCGTCTACGGCGTTTGTGAAGATGCGAAAGTGTTCGAGGTCGGTGAGGGCTTCGGCAAAGATCATATCGGCGCCGGCGTCGAGGTATGCCTTTGAGCGAGCGATGGCGGCGTCGAGTCCTTCGGTGGCGGCAGCGTCGGTGCGTGCCATGATCACGAAGGTGGGATCGGGTCGGCCGGTGGTGGCGGTTTGGAGGCGCTCAATCATCTCTTCGGTGGAGATGAGTTCTTTATTGGGGCGATGGCCGCAGCGTTTGGCGAAGACTTGATCTTCGAGGTGGCAGGCGGCGGCACCGGCTTGGGCGAGAGCGGCGACCGTGGCGGCGGGATCGTCCCAACCGGTATCGGCATCGACAAGGAGGGGAGTGTTGGTGGCGGCGGTGATGCGATGGGTGTCTTCGCAGACGTTTTCGAGTGTGGTGAAACCGAGATCGGGAAGGCCGAAGGATGCGTTGGCGACGCCGGCGCCGGATAGGTAGAGGGCTTTGGCGCCGGAATGCTCGGCCATGATGGCGGCGTAGGCGTTGATGGCGCCGAGAACTTGAAGGGGGGAAGCCGAGGCGACGGCTTCGCGAAAGCGCGTGCCGTTGGAAGGGTTGTCAGGCATGGGTTGGTTTGCGTTTTAGAAGGCGACCGCGGCCGAGGGTGCCGGTGAACTTTCCGTCGCGGACGGCGACTTCGCCTCGGACGGTGACGAGGGAAGGGCGGCCTTCGATGGGCCATCCTTCAAAGGCGGAGTAGTCGGTGTTCATGGTGTGTGATGCAGCGGCGATGGTGCCGCGGTAATCGGGGTCGTAGACGACGAGATCGGCGTCGCTTCCGGGGGAGATCTCGCCCTTTTGTGGGTGAAGACCGAAGAGTTTGGCGGCTTCCGTGCTTGCGACCTTGACGAAGGTTTGGAGGTCGATGCGATTTTTGGCGACACCGTGGGTGTAGAGAAGGTTGATGCGATCTTCGATACTGGGGATACCGTTAGGGATGAGGGTAAAGTTTCCTGCTTCACCGACGGGGGTTGCTTCGTGATCGAGGCGTTTTTCGGGGTGGGGGTGACCCATGTGTTTTTGACTTTTGAAGTGGAAGGGGGCGTGGTCGGTGGCGACCGTGCTGATGGTGCCATCGGCGAGGGCTTGCCAGAGGAGATCCTGTTGGGCGGCTTCCCGAATAGGGGGGCTCATCACGTATTTGGCCCCTTCGAAGCCTGGTTTTTCGGCGTATGTTTTATCGAGGACAAGATAGGGGATGACCGTTTCGATCCATACGTTCACGCCCCGTTTTTCGCGGGCGGCAATGATCGTGTCGATTGCGGGTTGGCAGCTCGTGTGGACCACGTAGACATGGGCGCCGGTGAGTTCGGCAAAGGTCATGAGATGGTGACAGCCCTCGGCTTCGACGGCCATGGGGCGGGAGGGTTCGTGCCATTCGGGCCCGGTTTTTCCTTCGGCGAGGAGTTGGTTTTGCAATTCCTCAATGAGGTGAGCGTTTTCGCAGTGGGCGGTGACGATGACGCCGAGTTCTTTCGCGAGTTTTAGGGTGCGAAACAGTTCGTGGTCGTGGAGGTGGAAGGCGCCCTTGTAGGCGAGGAATACCTTGAATGAAGCGATCCCGTGTTCGTTGACGATTTGTTTGAGCTTGGCGGGTGTGTCATCGTCGAAGCGTGTGACTGCCATGTGGAAGGAGTAGTCGCAGGGGGAGAGACTGGCAGCCTTTTCGTTCCAGACCTGGAAGGCTTCGAGGGGATCGTCGTTTTGTGAGGGGCAGCACATTTCGATGAGTGTGGTGGTGCCACCAATGAGGGCGGCTTTGCCGGCGGACTCGTAGTCGTCGCTGGCGTGAGTGCCCATGAAAGGGAGGTGGACGTGGACGTGGGGGTCGATGAAGCCGGGGAAGACGTATTTGCCGGTGGCGTCGATGATCTCGGTATTGCCAGGGGCATCGAGATTGGGGCCGACGACGGAGATGATTTCGCTTTCGCAGAGGACGTCGGCTTTGAGAGTGTTCTCGGCGGTGACTACGGTGCCGTTTTTTATGAGGAGAGACATATTACAGACGTCGACGGTGAGAGGTCAGTCGGTTCGGAGGGTGAATTTTTCTGGGGACATTATCGTTGATCCGACCATTCGCCCGATCTTTGAATTTAGGGAAGTGGGTTTGGTGTGCCTAGTATTCGAGATGAGTTGGGATCCTCGAGCGCAATCGAGCGAGGTGTCCGTTTCGGCATTTTCTCCGTCGCGGTCAGTGGGCTTGGAGATGAAACGCGCTTCGTATCGGCGCTTCGCCCGGGCTTGTCGGAGGTTGGGGCAGATGGATCGCGAAGATCTTCTGACTTGTCTTACGAGTGCACAGCGCTCTTCTGGGGGAAAGTTTTTGTAAAGTTCGAATATCGTCATGCCGAGATGGTATGTCTTTTGATACACGGTTGGTTCTTTGGCGGACGCGATTTTCATTTATTGCCAGAGTTTGGGATAGCCAATTTCTATTTTACCCAGATATCGCCTTCGCCGAAGTTGAACCATCGGGTGGTGGTGGTTTTTCGTTTGGTATAGAACTCGATGCCTTCGCGGCCCTGGATGTGAAGGTCTCCGAAGAAGGATTGGTTCCATCCGGTGAAGGGAAAGTAGGCGAGGGGTGCGGGGACACCGACGTTAATGCCGACCATTCCGGCAGAGACGCGGTGGCGAAATTCGCGAGCGGCTTTTCCAGAGCTGGTGTAGATGGCAGCGCCGTTGCCGAAGGACTGGCTGTTGGCCTGGGCGATTGCTTCTTCGAGAGTGGTAGCGCGGGTCACCGTGAGGACGGGACCGAAGACTTCGTCTTTCAAGAGGGTGTTTCCAGGCTTCACGTGATCGACGATGGTGGGGCCGACGTAGAAGCCGTCGGGAGCGTTGGTGATTTCTGTCGCACGACCATCGGTGAGGACATGGTTGCCTTCCTGGTCGGCGGCGTGGATAAGCGATTGAATGCGATCGCGGTGTTCGCCGGTGATGACGGCACCCATGTTGGGTTGAGAGTCGGCGACATCGGTGGGACCGACGCTCATGGCGTTGACGGCATCGACGAGTCGGGGGAGGACGCGATCGCCGGCTTCGCCCACGACGACTGCGGTAGAGCTGGCCATGCAGCGTTCGCCCGCGCAGCCGAAGGCACCATCTCGGAGTCCAGCGACCGTGTTCTCGATATCGGCGTCCGGCATGATCACGGCGAAATTTTTGGCACCGCCGGCGGCTTGAACGCGTTTGCCGTTTAGCGTGCCTCTTTGGTGAATGGCTTTGGCGACGGGTGTGGAGCCGACAAAGGAAACGGCTTCGATGCCGGGGTGATTGAGAATGGCGTCGACGCAGTTGCGACCGCCGTGGACGATATTGAAGACACCCGGGGGGAGCCCTGCTTGTTCGATGAGTTTGGCGATGCGTTGCATGGTGAGCGGGACTTTTTCGCTCGGTTTGAGGACGAAAGTGTTTCCGCAGACGATGGCGAGGGGCCACATCCACATGGGGACGAGGGCAGGGAAATTGAAGGGGCAGATGCCGGCGACGACGCAGAGTGGGTGTCTATCGGTGTGGCAGTCGATGCCGGCGGCGACATTTTCGAGGGATTCCCCCATGAGGAGGGAGGGGGCGCCGCAGGCGTATTCGACGACTTCGATACCGCGGCGGAGGTCACCGCGTGCTTCGGCGAGGGTTTTGCCGTGTTCGCGTGAGATGCCGAGGCAGAGTTTGTCGAATTCATTTTCGAGGAGGGACTTGAGGCGGAAGAAGACCTGGGCGCGATCGTTTGGGGGTGTGTCGCGCCATTCCGGAAAGGCGGTTTGGGCGGCTTGGACGGCGGCATCGACTTCCCGCGCTTCGCAGAGAGGGACGCGGGCGATGATTTCTCCGCGAGAGGGGTTGAAGACGGGCGTGGTTTCGCGGTCGGCGAGGATTTTCCATGCGCCACCGATGAGGAGGGGGCAGGTTTCCACGTTCATGGGTTGACCTTCAGATGTCTAGTTTTGAGCGAGGGCGTTGGACTGTTTCACGAAATCGTCGCCATCCCACTCATTGTCATTGATGCCTTCCCGGGCGGCTTTGTCGCGTTCTTTGCGTTCCTTTTGCATGCGCACGAGATCGGCATGGGTTGTGAAATAGTCGAGGGAGTGACCTTTGAAGTCGGCGATGGTGTCAAAGTTTTTTGATTCCATGAAGGAGAGGAGTTCTTCTTTCAGTTTGTGGATGTGACCGTAACCGAACTTCATGACGCCGGTACAGATCTGGACGGTATCGGCGCCGAGGAGGATGTATTCGGCTGCGTCTCTACCCGTTTCGACCCCACCGATTGCGGAGAGGGAGCGACCGGGAAAGTCGGAGCGGATGAGTTGGGCGACTTCCATAACCATGCGCAGGGCGATAGGCTTGACGGCGCGGGAGGAGTATCCACCGGGGGTGGTGTAGCCCTCGACTGTGGGCTCGGGGCGAAGCGTTTCGAGGTCGACTCCCATGACGGAGCGGATGGTATTGATGGCGGAGACGCCGTGGCAGCCGGCGCGGAGAGAGGCGGCGGAGGGGTCTTCGATGCGGGTGACGTTGGGTGTCATTTTTGCCCAGACGGGGATTTTGGCAGCATCCATGACCCAAGTGCACACCTCTTCGAGAATTTCGGGGTCTTGGCCCATGGCGGCGCCCATGCGTCTTTCGGGGAGGCCGTGTGGACATGAGAAATTGAGTTCGAGGGCGTCGACGCCTGCATCTTGGCAGCGTTCGACTATTTCGCACCAGGCGTCCTTGTTGTACTCCTCCATGATGGAGGCGATGAGGACTCCGTTGGGGTATTCATCCTTTGCTGCTTTAAACTCATCGATCCAAGTATCGAAGCTGCGGTCGCTGATGAGCTCGATATTCTCCCAGCCAATGACCTCTTTTTCGTCGCGAGACTTAAGTTTTGCGTATCGGGGCGAGACGTTGATCACTTTTTCGTGTTCGAGGCTGATCGTTTTTGCGATGACGGCGCCCCAGCCTTCTTTGAAGGCGCGATTGATTACGCGGACGTTTGTTCCGGGAGGGCCGGAACCGATGACGAAGGGGTTGTCGAGTGTGAGTCCGTCGACGGATGTTTCGAGAGTGGGCATGATTTTTGATGCGTTGTGTTGGGAGGAACGGGAGAGGGTATCCCGCGGACAAATATTGTGTGATGAGAGGGGGTAAAGATGCGATTGGGCGGTGGCAAGAGCAAGGAGAACTCTTTGAATTGGGATTTTTGTTTGAGGGCGGGGCGGGGCAGTTTTAGGGTTTGTGAGGAGATTTGATTTAATTGGGGGTATCCGAGAAGAGAGCAGGAAAAATGGCGAGAACAGTAAGAGCAGCATTGGTGCAGGCGGTGACCAGTCATTCAGGTGAGGCGGATCCTGCGATGATACGCGAAGCGATGGTGGAGAAGCACATGGGGATGATTGAGGCGGCGGCGAAGGACGGGGTGCAGGTGATTTGTTTGCAGGAGTTGTTTTACGGTCCCTATTTTTGTGCGGAGCAGGAGATGCGCTGGTATGACATCACGGAATCGATTCCGGACGGGCCGACGGTGCAGTTGATGATGGAGACGGCGAAGCGTTTGGGGATGGTCATGGTGATTCCGATATATGAGGAGGATGGGGTGGGGATTTATTACAATGCGGCGGCGGTGATTGATGCGGACGGGAAGTATTTGGGCAAATACCGGAAGAATCATATACCGCACTGTCATCCCGGGTTTTGGGAGAAGTTTTATTTTCGGCCGGGGAATTTGGGCTACCCGGTTTTTGAGACGGCGGTGGGTAAGGTGGGAATCTATATTTGTTATGACCGGCATTTTCCGGATGGGGCGCGTTGTCTCGGGTTAAACGGGGCCGAAATTGTTTTTAATCCGTCGGCCACGGTAGCGGGATTGAGCGAGTATTTGTGGAAGCTGGAGCAACCGGCGCACGCGGTGGCGAACCAGTATTGGGTGGGGGCGATCAATCGTGTCGGAATGGAGGAGCCGTGGAAGATTGGCGAGTTTTACGGGCAGAGTTATTTTTGTGATCCACGAGGGCAGCTAGTGGCTGTGGCGAGTCGAGATAAGGAAGAAGTGTTAGTGCACGACATTGATATGGAGATGATCGAGGAAGTGCGGCAGGTGTGGCAGTTCTATCGGGACCGGCGGCCGGAGAGTTACGGGGAGATTGTGGTACCTTGATGTGGGCTCGAGGGAGGAGAAGGGGTGCGCCTGAGGACTTTCGCGCAGCAGCGAAGCGAGCCGCCATACATCGCACTGATGTGGAGGCCGGGAACAGGGATGACGCTATATCCGAGTTTGGACCAGGTTCTTTCGGCGGCCTGGTCCAAGGCATCGAGGCCGTATTGTGGTAGGAGGACGCTGGGAACTGGTTCGTTCGGGGATTTGGTAATGAGAACGTTGTTGTAGGTGAGGGTGGGGTATGTTGGGCCAGGGCGTTCATCTTGCTGCGTTGCATTTTGATCGGGATTGATGGGTTGGGGAGGCGGCGTAGCGGAGAAGAAGGGGATGCGGTGGACTTCGAAACCTTTTTTGGCGAGAAAATGGGCCATGGTGTCAAGCGAAGGTGCGAGATTTCGAGTGACGGAGAGGGCCATCGTGGTCTGGTTTCGGAGCGTGGGTGGGCGTATTGTTTCGCCGCTTGGGTTTTCCAATTTGTTGATGGCCGGGTGGCCGAAGAATTCCGCGATGCATTTTTCTTCGAACGCGGTGATCGCGAAGGGATCATTTTTGGCGATGGAAGATACAAGGTTGGCCCCGGCGGCGGGGTCGGCGAGAACGAGGCGGTTGTCGCCGAGCGGAGTGAGCATCATGTCGAGATGGCCGATTGGTTGTGGGAATCCGCCGACGACGATGACGGGTTTTCCAAGGGTAAAGGCGAAGCGTTGAGCGGCGCGACTGAGGGTTTCGCCAAGGTGGGCAGCGGTCATTCGAATGGTATTTTCTCCTATGAAAATTTCGCTGTTGGAGGTGACGATGTTGCCGCCCTCGAAGAGGAGCTTGGATTCGATGGTATCGGCACCGATGAGGGTGGCGATGGTGTGGGCGAGTTCCAGGTCGTCGCTGCGATCGAACTTGGCGGGGAGAAGGAGTCGTGTGGGGGAAGTGGCATTGCGGCTGCGCGGTGCGAGGACCAGGAAAGGGTCCTGAGGCCAGATGGTGTAGGCGCCGTTTGGGCGGAGGCCGGCGAGTTGGACGTTTGGAGAGGGAGTGAGAGTGAAGGAATCGCGATCGTTTGTGAGGAGAATCACGGAGGTGTTTTCAGGGAGGGCGTTAACGATTTCAGAGGTGGCGGCGGCGTTTCGGATTGGGGAACGTCGGGCGGAATTGACGACGCAGGCCACTTTGGAAATGGTGCCGGAGGTATCAGAGAGGAGTTGGAAGGGGTTGGTCTCGGGGGCGGGCAGTCTTGGGGGGGGAGAATGGTTGTGGTGGAAGACCAGCAAACTGAGCCCGAGAAGGATCAAAAAGATCGCGAGGACGCGGATGAGAGGAAAGTATTGATGGAAATCGGTCTGCTTGATTCGTATTCGGGCAGGCACGTCAAGGTGGCGGGCAGCGGGCCAGCGGGGTATTTCTGGCCAGGCTAAATTCGCGATTGTTTTGATTTGCGGCGGTGCACTCCCAGGAGGAGCATTCCTCCTAAGAAGATGAGCGACCATGCTGCGGGTTCGGGAACGACTCCGGCGAGAGCATAAACTCCGTTGCTTGGAAAACTAGCAAACACGCGGTTAATCCTCCTATCGATTCCAAAGTCCCCGACTCTTAGCATTCGTGGGAGATCTCTCAAGTAGCGAGTGGAGACTCGAAGGCGATTTATTTGGTAGTCTAGCGGCAAGGGTCGCCAGACTTCAGGTCCGGAAGGTTCAAAGATATTTGGACCCTTTTTTAGGACGTGGAGAGACGACTCGCGGATGCCGAGTCTTTGCAATTGCCGATCGGTATAGCGGAATCGGACATTTACACGACGTTGGCCTATGGGAATCGTGTTCACGGAGATTTCGATGAGGTTGGTATCGATGATTTGAAACGGCTGGGGGTATGGCGATCCGATAACGTTCATGTTGACCAAATTAGGATCTATCAGATTGTTGGCGTAGGCATCTCCAGAGGCTTGGGAGAGGTTTACGATTTGGACATTGCCGTTCGAGAGTGAAAATTCGACGGAACCTCCAGGAGGGAGGGGCATTGAGATGGTGGCATTCGCGGGAGAGGCGAACAACAAGAGCCCGAGAATACAGACCAGAACGGAAGACAGGGCGAATCGCGACATTGTTGAGAGTAGCGTGTTGAGGACCAGCGAAGAGAAGAATTTAATCAGAGAATACGCGTTAAAATCAAGATTAAAAACACTCATGATTTATCAATTTCATGGCGGTTCTTGGAGACATGAGCGGAATGCTTTATTGTCCGGGATTAATCTTGGCAGGGAGCCAAGGTCCTGCTGACTTCTCGGACGGGACTGCGGTTCTTGGCCCATTTTTCAATGCAAGAGATTCTGGACGAAGGGCGCAGTCCCATTGGGCAGAAGCTTCCATCGAGCGATGTGGGCTTAGTTCGGACGTCTGAGGTCAAAGAATAGTTGGTTTGGAAGGACTGATTCGTGTGCGTGTTTGTTCTGATTGCCTGAATGCCGGCAAATGGAGTAGATTCCGGCGGCCAGTGACCAGTAAGCGAGAGTGATTGCTTTATGATGACGCGAAGAGAGTTTGTTCGGACGGCGGGTGCGGTGATGACGCCGAGTGTGGGTCTAATGCATGTGGCGTGTTCGGGGAAGAACGCTGTGAGTGATGAGGGAACAGGACAGCCGTTGCCGCGGTTCAGTTTTGGGCAGGCGTTTCCGGGGTCGCTGACGAATTCGCCACAAATCATTAATGTGTCGCATTACGATCCGAAAGAAGCGCAGCGGAGTGGGGAAACTTATACGGAGAATGATGTGTCGGCGCTGCGGCGGAACGGAGCGTTGGGGTTGATTCCGAGAGTGGGGAAAGGGAAGACGACGGACACGAAGTGTGCGAGTTTTTTGCGGGCGGCGGATCGTGAGGGCATGCTCTTGGGGGCGTACTATTTTATTTTGAAAGGGGTCGATCCGGGCTGGCAGGCGAATCGGTTTGTTGATCGAATCAAGGAAATCAAGCGATCGGGTGGCAGTTGGCGGGCGACGAAGATATTGATGGTGGTGGATATCGACAGCGCATCGACGATGAAAGAGATTCTAAGAGCGATTGATGTGGTGGAGCGGCGGACGGGAAAAGTGCCGATGACCTATATGGAGAATAGTCTCGACTTGATGAAGCGGGTGCGATCGGCGAGTGAGGCGGACAAGCGGCGTTTGGCGCGGAGTCCGTATTGGTTGGCCTTGTATGGTCATACGGCGAAGGGGCGTGAAGATCCGCAAGGGATGTTGGACCATTACCGGGTGTGGAAGAAGCCGTTCATGTGGCAATACGGCGGGGTGGAGTGGAACCGGAGTCGCGGCCGATCGATCGCGAAGCATTACAATCATGGTCGTTGGCGTTCGCCGCAGTATTTTGGGAATATGAGGCAACCGATGGAGCGGAATGCGTTTAATGGTTCGAAGCAGGAGCTTTATGCGTTTTGGGACCGGTATGCGTGGGAATGGTGAGCGCGCGCGTGGGCGCGCGAATTTTGAATTTTGAATGTTGAATTAGGAATTGGGTGAGGCGAGTAAGGGATGGAGGTTTTGATGATGAGAGTATGAGATTGACGATTCATCGGGACACGGAACCGGGGGCGGGGGAGAGTTATCTTGTTGAATTGGGGAAAGTGTTTCCGTTGCAGGATCCGCAGGTGACGGTCACACCCAGGGTGAATCCGGAGCATCGGATTTTCTGGGCGAGTTTGGTGGGGAGCGCGGAGGAGTGGCAGGGGGAGTTGAGGGAGAGTGTTGAGTTGTATTTGACCCGATGCGGCGACGAGGGGCGAGAGGCGGCGCTGATGACGGACGATTCTGGGAAATTGCGGGAGGCGGCGGAGGCATTGGTGGCGGCTCTTGGCGCGATGCCGGAATTCGCGAACGTGGCGATAGGGATTCCGCTTCCGAACAATCCGCATCACGCGGGTATGAAGTTAGAGGGAGGGATGGTGGACGAAGTAGCCTGGAGGTTGGCAAATTTTGTGAAGCGAGCTGGGAAAGCACATGCGTTCCTCTCGCGGGCTGCGCGGGACGGGCGTGGTCCGGAGGGAATGGGATACCTTATTCCGAATGAGGACGGGTCGCTGACCCTTGAGTGGATGGAGCGAAAGAGCATGAAGCAGCGCGAATACTTGTTGGTTTAGTTTCCCGGCGCGATTTTTTGGATCAAGGCCTGCAGTTCTTTGATCTTAGCGGGCTGATCGTTAGCAAGGTTTTTGGTTTCGCCGCTGTCAATGTCGAGATTGTAGAGTTCGGGAACGGGCTTTCGGTCCACTTCCGCGTATTTCGGAGATTCGAGGTCGGCTTTGAGGTATTTCCATTTTCCGTGACGGATACCATTGACGGATTCTGCGGTGGCTTCGCGAAGATTTCCGTGGGTGTGTACGAAGAGGAAAGAATCGCGACCGTTTTCTGTATTGCCCAGGAGGAGATTGGTTTGGTCGATGCCATCGATGGTGCGGTCTTTGGGGACATCGAAGCCGGCGAGGTTTGCGAAAGTGGGCAGGAAATCGATGGTGGCGACGATTGCGTCGGAGACGCGTCCGGCGGGGATTTTGCCGGGCCAGCGGACAATTCCGGGGACGCGGAAGCCTCCTTCATAGGGCGAGCCCTTGCCGGCGCGGAGGGGGCCGGCCGATCCCCAGAAGATGGAGCCCTCGGGGTGACCTTTCTTGTTTTCGTAGTAGGCGGGTTGGTTCCAGGGGCCGTTGTCGGAGGTGTAGATGACCAGTGTGTTGTTACGAAGGCCGAGGCGGTCGAGGACATCGAGGAGACGACCGGTTTCGAAGTCGAATTCTTCGACGACATCGCCGTAGAGGCCGGCTTTGGATTTTCCGAGGAAATTTGGGGAAGCGTCGACGATGGTGTGCATCATGGTGTGGGACACGTAGAGGGCGAAGGGTCGATCGGGGTCACGATCGTGGGTGAGGAAATCGATGGCCTTGTTGGTGTAGAGGCGTGTGAGACTGCCCATGTTGTCGGTTCCTCCGGCGGGCTCGTTGTTCTCATGGAACGTTACTTTGCCGTTGTCATTGGCGCCCAAGGGGCCGAAGTAGTAGTCGAAGCCCTGGGCATTGGGCATGCGTTCGATGATGGGCTTGCGGTTAGAAACGTCCCATTTTCCGATGCAGACCGTTTGATAACCGAGGGGCTGCATGAGTTCGGCCCAGGTGATCTCTTCGGCGGGCATGCTCCAGCCTTTGGAGCGATTGGGGTAGCGGCCGGTGAGGAGGGCGGAGCGTGAGGGGCCGCACACGGCTTGGGAATAGAAGCTGGTGAAGCGGGTACCGTCTGCGGCGAGTTTGTCGAGGTTTGGTGTGTTGAGCTGTTTGTTTCCGTAGCACCGCACATCGCCGTATCCCTGGTCGTCGGTAAAGATGATGAGGATATTTGGCTGCTCCGCGATCACTCGGGATTCAGCGTTCTTGGTGTCGAGCTGCGGCTTCGTTGTTGGTTTAGAAGCGGGTTTTGTCTTTAGGTCGGTCTTTGTGTCTCCATCGAGGCGTCGGACATAGGTGTAGATGGCGCTGCAGAGGGGTTCGTTGTCGGCGTCCATGAAGGTGGTGGAGAGCTGGT
>JBCDBW010000124.1:0-12202 GCA_039182965.1 Verrucomicrobiota bacterium | reverse complement strand
GATTTCGAAGAGTTCGGAAGAAGTGCGGGTATGTGATATCCGAGCGATCAATGTGCGGAAGGCTGGGGTAAAGGGTTTACTTGGGGTGGGATCGGTGGAGTTTGCGTCGGCGGGGAGTGATGGGAGTGATGTGGTATTTGAGGACGTGATGGGGGCGCATCGCCTAAAGGAGAATGTCCGCCGCCTCCAAGACAAAGCTGCGCTTTGATGCGGATGCGGCCGTTGGGCCGCCGGCTCTCTTTGTTCGCCGCGTGCGAACGAATCTCTCTGGAGTTGCCATTGGGCGCGAGACGCAGGGGGCGGGGATGAAGAAGGAGGAGGGATGGGCGATATTGTTGCGGCCTCCCAAAGGAAGACGCCGCGGAGGCTCCCGTCAGAGCGGGTAAAGTTCGGGCGGCGAGCAGCTGGACCGTGGGATCGGGCGTTTTACTCAGATTGAGCCTGCCCTTGGGATTCGGACGCGCGGGGCGTTGGTTTTTAGCTTGTTGGGAAGCGCGAGATTGATGGGGCATGCACGGTGGCGGTCGAGCGGGGAGGCTCGCCTCTACCGGGCGGAGTGAGAAGGGGGAGACTCTTGGGAGAGGTTCTGGTGGCGGAAGTGTTTGGTGAGGAGGCCTTGAGTGGGGTTGAAGAGCCAGGCGACGGCGAAGAGGAGGCCGGCGGCGAGGGCCATCATACCGGAGGTGGATGTGCTTTCGAAACCGAACCAGGTGGGGACGGTGATGGCTGAGAGGTGACCGAGGAATGCCGCGGCGGCGGCGAAAGCGGCGCTGAGGGGGATCATGAAGGCGAGGCGTTGGGTGAGGAGGAGGGCGGTGGCGGGGGGGACGATGAGCATGGCGATGACGATGATGCTTCCGACAGCCTCGAAGGCGGCGACGGTGGTGACGGCGACGATCGTCATGAGGAGGTAGTGCATGAGGTTCGAATTGATGCCGAGGGTGGTAGAGAGTTCGGGGTCGAAGGCACTGATGCGGAGTTCTTTGAAGAAGAGGAGGACGACGGCGAGGTTGAGGAGGAGGACGATACCGAGGACGGCGGCGGCGCGCGGGATATTGAGAGTGAAGTTTCCGATGTCAAAGGCGGCGACGGAGTCGAGCGGGGTGAATTCGATGGCGCCATAGAGAACGCAATCGGGGTGGAGATCGACGTGATTGGCGGCTTGGACGATGAGGAGGAGGCCGAGAGCGAAGAGGGTGGTGAAGACGATGCCCATGGCGGCGCCGCGGTCGACCTGACCGAATTTGCTGATCCATTGTGTGAAAACAGCGGTGAGGATGCCGACGATGGCGGCGCCGGCGAACATGGCGAAACTGGAGCGGGAGCCCGAGAAGATAAACGCGACCGCGAGGCCGGGGAGGACGGCGTGGCTGATGGCATCGCCCATCATGCTCATGCGGCGGAGGACGAGGAAACAACCGGGCAACGCGCAAGCGACGGCGCAGAGGGCGCCGACGATGACGATGGAGGTATCGAGGCTCGTCCAGTTCATGTGGTGGGGGAAGATTGTGAGGGGGTAATTTGGTGTGGGCTGGGGGGGACCGGAGTGGTGACGTGGTGATTATCGAGTTCGGCTTCGAGTTGTCGGACGATGTGTGCGTCGAGGACGTGTTCGACCATATCGGCGTCGCGATCGACATGTGAGGGGGCGATATCCGCGTGGCGGATGAGATAGAGTTCCCAGAGGCGGTGGTTGCGGGTGGTGCGGGCGGCCTCGCCGTATCCGGATTCGGAGAGTCGGATCTCGCCGTCGGGGGCGGGGTCGAGGTGATCTTCTTTCTGGGCGGTGCGGAGGAGTTTGCGGAGTTCTTTTGGGGACCAGGAGCGGTGGGATTGGAGATTGGCGAGGAGGACGGGGAGATTGGGGACGGGTTTATTCAGGGGATGTGGTTTGGATTCTAGGATTTCGTAGATGGCGCGGAGGAGGTGTTGGCGACCGACTTTACGGCGGAGATTGGCTTGCCGGAAGTATCGGGGGAGGACGCCGCGGGCGGGGGCGAAGATCATGCTGATGAGGAAGATCGTTGCGGCGACGAGGACGATGATGGCGCCGGCGGGGAGTTTGGGGAGGAGGGCGCTGATGGAAGCGCCGAGCCAACCGCTGGCGCCACCGATGAGGGCGGAGATGGCGAGCATGTATTTAAGGTTTTGCGTCCAGAAGCGGGCGGCGGTGGCGGGAGTGATGAGGAAAGCGATGATGAGGATGAGGCCGACGGCCTGGAGGCCGATGACGGTGACGGCGGTGACGATGCCGAGCATGAGGATATCGAGGAAGAGGGTGGGCCAGCCTTCGGCGGCGGCGAATCCTTCGTCGAAGCAGAGGAGGGTGAATTCTTTGACGAGGAGGAGGGAGAAGAGGGTGGTGGCGGCGGTAATGGAGGCGATGAGGACGAAGTCTTGCTGGATCATCGAGGCGGTTTTCCCGTAGATGAAGGACTGAAGTCCGGCGGCGCTGGCACCGGGCATTTTTTGGATGATACCAAGAAGGGCGACGCCGATGCCGAAGAAGACACTGAGGACGAAGCCCATGGCGACGTCGTCTTTGAGTTTGGTGGTGTTGCGGATGGTGAGGACGAGGAGGACACCGGCGAGGCCGGTGACGGTGGCGCCGGCGAGGAGCCCGGGGAGGGATTTGCCGGAGCCGCCGGCGGCGACCATGACGATGAAGGCGATGCCGATTCCGGGGAGAGTGGCGTGAGAGAGGGCATCGCCGATGAGCGAGCGTCGGCGGAGGAGGAGGAAGGTGCCGACAAGGCCGGAGGTGATGCCGAGGAGGGTGGTGCTGAGGACGACGATGCGGGTGTTGTGGTTTTCGAGGGTGAGGACTTGCAGGAATTCGGTGGGGGAGGGGAGGTTCGACTGGGAGTGAGATTGGGCGGCTTCGATGGTGGTAGTGGTCGAGACGAGGAGGAGGAGTACGCCGATGGCGGAGAGGGCGTGGGGTATTTTGCTCTGGTTCCGGGGGGGAGGCATGGCGTACGTGGGCAGTGGAAGAGTTTTTTGAAGGTTGGTTGATTTTGGTTAGATCGTCCCCTTACCCTTGCCCTCTTGGGGGGAGAGGGCATCTGAAATGGGGGGTCTATGGTTCTGTGGCTAGAGATCCATCTTTATGTGCGAAGTGCTGGGAGATTGGCGCACATTATCAACGTTAGTTTAGTCTAGGGTGATCGTGGTATTTTGTATGAGTCTTCTGAGGCCATCTTTGCTAGCTGCGGTACTTTTCTGCCGGTCGAACTCGATAAATTTCGGCGGTGAGTAGCTCAGAACGAGGTAGCCCAAGGATCCTTTCACAACGAGAAAAGCAGCGGTCTTTGTTCGGTTTCCAGAGTCCACGACGACGACTGCCTCGGTTGCCGGCCTGTTTTGGAAACTTGTTTTGCGACTTTCGAGGATTTTGACGGGAAGTCCTTTTCTCTTGGGTGTGAGGTTCCATTCTTCCAAAGCTTCTTCGGTTGTTTGGGCTTGGTCGGGAGCGAATGGGGCAACAAAGTAGGCCATGCCCTGACCGAGGGTTTCAATTGGGCGCAAAGTGATTCCACCTTCTGTGGGGAAATCCTTCTTAAGGTAGCAACCGGGATCCGGCGCGGTGATTGTGAAGCCAGCGCCGTTTATTCTGGCTCCCTCGGGGACTTCACTTGCTTGGCGTTGGGAGATCGAAAGTGCCTCTCCAAAGAGTGCGCACCCGCATAGAAGCGAAGATATGAGAACGACAAAGAGGCGTGCCATAGGTCTATTTAATCGTTGATTTGCGAGAGGGCTTCGGCGGCGTCGGCGAGGAGGGAGAGTTTGCCACCGTAGGTTTTTTCGAGATTTTCGTGGGTGAAGGTTTCCTTGGTGGGGCCGGCGGCGACGATGCGCATGTTGAGGAGGACGAGGTAGTCGAAGTATTTGCTGACGGTGGCGAGGTCGTGATGGATTACGAGGCAGGTTTTGCCTCGTTGGTTGAGTTCGCGAAGGAGATCGACGATGGCTTGTTCGGTGGCGGCGTCGACAGCGGCGAAGGGTTCGTCCATGAAGTAGATTTGGGCGTCCTGAGCGAGGGCGCGGGCGAGGAAGACGCGTTGTTGTTGTCCGCCGGAGAGTTGGCTGATCTGGCGATCGGCGAGGTGTGCGATCCCGACGTGTTCCAGGGCGTCGCGGGCGGCTTGTTTTTGTTTTTTGCCGACGCGGCGGAACCATCCGAGTTTGCGGTAGGTGCCCATGGCGACGACATCGAGGGCGGATACGGGGAAGTCCCAGTCGACGCTTTCTCGTTGGGGGACGTAGGCGACGAGGTGTCTTTGTTTGGGGTATGGTTTGCCGTAGACGTGGACCCATCCGGAAGTTTTCGGGATGAGGTCGAGGCATGCTTTGAGGAGGGTGGATTTCCCGGCGCCGTTGGGACCGACGATGCCGACGAGTTTTCCTTCGGGGATGTTGAGTTCGACGTCCCAGAGGACGGGTTTGCGCTGATAGGCGACGGTGAGGTCGTGGATGGCGAGGGGAATTTCGGGTGGGTGCTCGGCGGGTTCACCGTGGCGATTGGGAACGGTGAGGGCTTCCACGCGGGCGGAGCCGGCGGGGTCGTCGGCGAAGTCTTTCAGGTGGGCGGCGGACATCGCTGGGATCAGTGGATTTGACTAGTGAGAGAGCTTTCCGTCGAGGCCTTTCTCGGGGGCCTCCCCACCGAGGGCGCGGGCGATGGTGGTGACGTTGTGATCGATCATGCCGATGTAGGTGCCTTCATAGGTATCAGCGGGGCCCATGGCGTCGGAGAAGAGTTCGCCGCCGATGACGACCTCCTGGCCTTTGGCTTTGGCGCCTTCGACGAGGGCGCGGACGTTCTTATCGGAGACGGAAGATTCGACGAAGACGGCTGGGATTTGATGATCGACGAGAAATGTGACGAGGTCTTCGATGTCTTTGACGCCGGCTTCGGATTCGGTGCTGATGCCTTGGATGCCGCGGACGTCGAGGTCGTAAGCGCGGGCCATGTAGTTGAAGGCATCGTGTGCGGTGACGAGGACACGTTGGTTTTCCGGGATGGAGGCGATGGCTGTGCGGGCGTAATCGTCGAGGGCATCGAGTTTTTCGAGGTATGCTTTGGCGTTGCCTTTGTAGTAGTCTGCGTTTTCAGGATCGAAATTCGCGAGGGCATTGGTGACGATGTTGACGGCGTGTTTCCAACCGGAGACGTCCATCCAGACGTGTGGATCGAAGTGTCCCTCTTCGTCGATGAGGATGGAATCGTCTTTTTTATCTTCGAGGACGATGTCTTCAGTGACGGCTTTGACCGGTTTACCGGTCCCGGCGACGCGCACGAGGATGTCTCCCATTTTTCCTTCGAGCATGAGTCCATTGTAGAAGACAACATCTGAGGACTGGAGTTGTTTGATATCGGTACTGGTGGGTTTGTAGAGGTGTGGATCGACGCCTTCGCCGATGATGCCGTTGACGTTCGCTTTGTCGCCGGCAACGTTCTGAGCGATATCGGCAATCATCCCGACGGTGCATGTGATGGTGTAGGGGTAATTGAGGCGAGAAGAGTCCGTGGTCGATGAAGTTTGGGTGGACGAATCTGAGCAGGCGACGGGGCCGAGGGCGAGAATCGCGACGGCGAGGGCGGCGGCGAGGCGTGGGATAGGGGAGGGTGCTGTGGCGGGTGAAGGGTTGCTTGGATTCATGATGCTACTTGTGATGGGGAGGATGGGTGGGTGGGAGTGGGGGAGCTGAGGAAGAATTAGGTTAACCTAATAATATTAGCCCCACCTGCCTCGATAATCAAGCTTTGGATGAGTTGGGTCGGAAATTTCTTGGATGAAGCGGGGATTGGGAGGAGCGGTGGGGTAAAAGAAGACAACCTCACGTGGCGTTTAAACCAGCGTGAGGTTGTTATTCCCCCCCCAAAAGATATTCCGTTAAAGACTAGGACACACGAGGATGAGGCATCTTGCAAGCGAAAAAGTATCTTTTTTGTGAATTTTTGGCCACTTTTAGTCCAAAGTGATTAAACAGCTCTATTTATTTTTGTTAGGGTTTTCGTTCGGTTTGTCTGTTAGGCGATTGTGATCAGTTGGTTGGATCATTTAGCATCAGTGATCCTATTTTTGGGTTTACTGCTCATTTGGCGAAGAGCATTCGGATTCCAACGGCGATGAGGAGGACAGCGAAGCCGCGTGTTAGCGTGAGATTACTGAGTTCCTTCATCCAGTCGGTGGCTTTAAAGGCGACGAGAACCGCGCCGACGGCTGTGACGGCTACGATTTTCCAATCGATGAGGTTTGGAGTAGCTTGGTATCGGAAGGTGGCGACTATCGCGGTGGGGACGATGACGGCAAGGGAAGTGGCGATGGCCTGCTTTTGTTCCAAGCCGAGGAAATACACGAATGCGGGGACCATAATGACGCCGCCGCCGACGCCTGCGAGGGCGGCCACGAGGCCACCGCCACCGCCGATGATTAAAGGGATGAGGATTGTCTTCATTCTTTTGTTTGTATGATGGTATGGCGATTGTGTTGGGTGGAAGACTACAGATTCAGCGGTCGTCAGAACGAAGGATCGTGTTCGTTTTCAATCGGGCATGGTGACTCGGGGAGGAATCAAAAAATCGGTGAGCGGATTTGCTCCTAACTCGTTGAATTTAAGGAGAAGGCCTGTGGAAAAGTCGAAAGACTTTCTGTCGCTGGAGATGTGGGTTTTCTGGGTGGGGAGGATTCTTTCAGTGACCGTGGCTTTGATGCTGTCGGGGCTTATCTTTATGGATCGCGATGGACCCCCTGATGAAGGACTCTGTTAGAACGGACTTCTATTTTAAGAGGGGATTGATAGTCGTTTTGAGAAGGGTGAGGAAACTGGCCACAGCGGGCACGTGCCGAAAGCTAACGGGATGGGCGGGGGCGACAGGGGTTGAATCAGGTGAGGAGGCGGATGACGAGTTGATCGAGGATGAGTTTGGAATCGAGGCCTGAGGTAACGAGGCGACGATTGGCTTCGAGGCAATCGGAGAGGGCGGTTTTGAGTTGGGAGAGTTCGAAGTAGCGACAATCCTGAGCGGCGAGGAAGACGGGGTAGGCGCTGATGGAACCATCCTTTTTTTTGGGGAGATGGCGGGTGAAGCGTGGGTCGAGGCGGGAGAGGGCGGCGTTGAATTGGCTGTAGTTGGCGGCGCGGATCTTGTGTTGTTCGACGAGATCTTTGGCGACGAGGAGGGTGCGGATCTTTGGGATGATGGCGGCGAGGAGGATGCCGATAGCGGATTCGCCACGGTAGATGAATTGGTCGATTTGTTCGAGGGCACGGGGGAGGTGACGCTTAGAAATGGCATCGCCGATTTCCCAGATGACGCCGGCGCGGGATTGGGAGACGAGGCGGCGGACGTGGGCGGTTGACACTTCGCGTTCTTCCGTGCCGAGGAAGAGATCGAGTTTTTCCAATTCGTTTTCGATTTGGCGGGTATCGGCTCCTGCGAGCATGACAAAGAACTCGAGTGCTTCTGGTTGGAATTTTAGATTTCGGTCCCGGGCGCGTTGGGAGACGAGGCCCATGACGGCTTGCTCCCAGCCGGCGCGGGAGGTATCGGGGCGATCGAAGACTTGTGGCTTGGAGAGTTTGGAGAGTTTCTTGTAGAAGCTACGGCGCTTGTCGATTTCAGTGGCACTGATGACGAAATGGATCTCATTGGGGAGGCCTTGACTGAGAACCTCGATGAGTGATTCCGCGACTTCGAGAGTGCCGGCGGAGCGACCGGTGACGGAGTCGGCGAAGATATTGGTGGATTTGAGCCAGACGACTTTTCCGCCGCCGAAGAAGGGCAGGGTTTGGAGGGCTCCGATGGTAGCGCCGATGGTTTTGACGGCGCCGTCGGTGTTTTCGGCGGTGCCATCGATCATTTCGAGGCCAAAGTCGCCGGCGTCGGCGGGCGTCAATTTTTCGACGAGTTTTGCGGCGGTTTCTTTGACGGTGGCGTCGTCGGTGCCGAGGATAACGTGGATGTTTTTTGTGCTCACGTGAGGGGCTATGGTGAGGCGGGAGGTGGTGGGAGGGAAGGACGAATTGGTGTCGATCCGGATGAATCGGCTGAAGGGACGGACCAGGTGGGTCCAGACGCCGCGCTGGGTCTTCGTCTCTTGTGGGGGAATCGAGGGTATTTGGACGATCGTCCCACTACGGGCTTCGTGGAGGAGGGGGATTGTGCAGCAGGTGGACCGCCCTAGGATGGGGGGAATTTCGCCAGGATTTTTGAGACAGCTTCGTTGATGCGTTGGCTGGATTGGGTGGGGGTGGGGTTTTCCCGAAGGGCGGCCTGGGCGGAGCCGCGGAAGATGAGTCCTTTATCTTTTGCGTTTAGGATGTCGATGACGAGGGTGCCTTGATCGTATTCGTAGACGCGCACCTGGGGTTGGGGATAAGCGGTGATCCACGGGTATCCGTAGCGGCCGGCGCGGTAGTAGGGGTAGGGGTAGGCGTAGTAGTTATCGATGACGTGGGCGCGCATTTCTCTGTTCACGGCGACGGCGTAACCGACGAGGAAGTCGGCGGAACCGGAGCTGGTTTTTTGGAAGCCTTTGGCGGCGAGTTGGGAGTCGATCGCGTCCATGATGCGTTTTTCCACGAGCGGGTTATCGACGCGCGGGTCTCCGGTGTTGTTTGGGGGGAGTGGCATCCAAGCGTAGGTTCTGAGGGCAGAGAAATTGGCTTTGGGATCGAAGTCCGAGCGGACGGTGATAGTTGAACATGCCGAGATCAGAAGGCTGGCGGCGAAGAGGGAGAAGGTAAGGAGTTGGGATTTCATTTTTCTTGGCGATTTGCAAGTAGGGGTTGGTGGCTAGCTTTCTGGGGAGCGGTCGTGTTTCACAAAAATGAGTTCATCTGTATTGAAGCCTTCGGTCTTGGCTTGGTCGACTAGTTTTTGTTGGATAGTGGAGTCGAGAGAGGGGGTGCGGGCAAGGAGCCAGAGGTAGGAGCGGGTGGGGCCGGAGACGAGAGCGTATTGGTAGTCCTCTTTGTCGAGGGCGATGACATGGTATCCTCCATAGAAGGGAGCGCCGACTTTGACTTCGAGGCTCCCGACGGTGGGATCGTCGAGGAAGCGGGCAGAGCCGTCGATAGTCTCCCACTGGCCGGTGGCGTCTTTGAAGCCGCGATTCCGGACGGAGAAGGTTTCGTCGTCGACCTTTCCGTATTCGGCGGTGACGTTGCTAAGACCCCGTTCGAAGGAGTGGTCGAGGCGTGCGATTTCGTACCATTTTCCGAGGTATCTATCGCCATTGAATCCGTAGACCGGGCTGACGCCTTTGGGCGGGCTGGAGCATGCAAAAAGACTGGCGGCACTTACGAGAGCGAGGAAGAATGGGGTGGTTTTCATTGGGCAGGGGGGAAGATGGTGGACCAGTCCTTTTTCATGTCGATGACGGTCCAGTTGTTTTCTTTGGCGAGGTCGAGGGCTTTACTAAGTTGGCCGATGTGGGAGTCGCGGTCGTAGGCCCATTCGCGATCGGCATCGGTATGGTGGAGGATGAGGCCGAAGCGTGGACCCGGTCCGGCGGTGGTCCACTGAAGCATCTGGAGATCGCCATCGGAGTTTCCGGAGGCGAAGATGGGGCGGCGGCCGATGTGTTGATGGATACCGACGGGTTTGCCTTCTTTGTCGTCGATGAAATTGATTTCCGGGAGTTTGACGAGAGTGGGGACGGCGTTGCGGATTTCGAATTTGGTTTTGAGACTGCTGCCGATGGTTTGTTCGGGGGGGATGCCGTAGGTTTCTTCGACGAAGACGCGCATGAAGTCGATGCCACCGCCGGAGACGATGAAGGTTTTGAAATCGTTGGCACGGAGGAAGTCGAGGAGTTCGAGCATGGGTTGGTAGACGAGTTCGTTGTAGGGGCGGTCGAGGGTGGGGTGGCGGGCGGTCTTGAGCCATTGGGCGACGGCGGCGTCGAATTCTTCGGTGGTTTGGCCGGCGTGGGAAGCGGCGACGAGTTTTAGGAGGCCTTCTTTGCCGGAGGCGGCGAGGGCTTCGCGATCGTCTTCGAGGACGGCTTTAAAGGGTTGTTTGGACTGCCACTCGGGGTGATCGGGGGCGAGGGCTTTGATTTGGTCGATGGCGAAGATGAGTTGGAAGTAGAGCGGCTGTTCGGCCCAGAGGTTGCCGTCATTATCGAAAGTGGCGATGCGTTTGGCGGGCGGGACGAAGTCGGGAGAGTTAGGTGTGGTGACGCGGGTGACGAAGTCGAGGATGTGATCTTTGGTATCGGATTCGTTCCATGACGGGAGTGGGTCATTCTGGGCTTTTGATGTTGAATAGCCGAAGGCGAGGAAACTGATGGTCAACGTTAGACTGATGAGCGCTTTCATGGGATGATGGACAGGTTTTAAGCGAAGCGGGAGCGGACCGGGTGTCAATCCGGTGTCGCTCCCGCAACGAATACTTGGTCAGTAGGCGATCAGTGACTGGTTGGCTGAAGCATTTTCTCCATGACTTGATCGAGCGAAAAGCTAGCGGCTTTTTGTCGGGGCGGGTATTCTTGGAATGTCTCGAGGAACCGGCCGACGTATTGCTGGGCGGGCACGAGGAGGTAGGCGCGATCGATCATCCAGTCGAAGTATGTGTTTGAGGTGATCTCCGCTTTTTCGTAGGGGTCTCGTCGGAGGTTAAAGATGAGAGGGACGCGGAGAGGAACGAAGGGTTCCATCCAAACGCGAAACGTGCCAGTGGCTTTTTGTTCCATGAAGATGAGTTTCCATGCGTCGTAGCGGAGGGCGGTGAGATCGCCGTCGTCGGAGAAGTAGAATATCTCGTGCCGGGGGCTAGGGACGTTTTGAGGGTCCTTGAGGTGATCGATGAGATTATAGCCATCGAGGTGAACCTTGTAATCTCGACCGAGAGCTTTCGAAGTGTATCCGGAGAGCAGTTCTTCTTTGATATTGGGATCGCCTGCGGCGGCGACGAAGGTGGGGAGCCAATCCATATGGTGGACGATGCCATTGCTCACGGAGCCGGGCTCGACGGTACCGGGCCAGCGCACGGCGCAGGGCACGCGCCAGCCGCCTTCCCAGTTCGTATTTTTCTCGCCGCGAAAGGGAGTGGCAGCGGCATCGGGCCAGGTATTGTAATGGGGGCCGTTATCGGTGGAGTAGTGGACGATAGTGTTCTCGGCGATGCCGAGTTCATCGAGCTTATCGAGGAACTTCCCGATGTGCATGTCATGTTCGATCATGCCGACGGTGTATTCATCCGCGTGGGGATAGTCCTTTTTGATTTCGGTCATGCGTTCTTCGCTGACGTGGGTGCGGAAGTGCATGCGTGTGCCGCTCCACCACACGAAGAAGGGTTTGTCTGCGGCGACGGCGCGTTCGATGAAGTCGATTGCGACATCCGAGGTGTCGTCGTCGACGGTTTCCATGCGTTTTTTGTTGAGTGGTCCCGTGTCTTCGATTGTGCCGTCGGCGGAAGATTTTATGACGCCGCGAGGGCCGTATGTTTCGAGGAATGTTTTACCGTTCGCGAGGACCATGTCACCGGGGTAGTCTTCGTTCTCGGGTTCTTCTTCGGCATTGAGGTGGTAGAGGTTGCCGTAGAATTCATCGAAGCCGTGGTTGGTGGGGAGGTGTTCATCTTTATCGCCGAGGTGATTTTTTCCGAACTGGCCGGTGGCGTAACCGAGGTCTTTGAGGAGGCCGGCGATGGTGGGGTCTTCTTCGCGCATGCCAAGATCGGCGCCGGGAAGACCGACCTTGGAGAGTCCGGTGCGAAAGACGCTTTGGCCCATGATGAAGGAGGAGCGTCCGGCGGTGCAGGATTGTTCGCCGTAGTAGTCGGTGAACATGATGCCTTCCTTTGCGATGCGGTCGATGTTGGGGGTGTGGTATCCCATGAGACCGCGAGAGTAGGCGGAGATATTGGATTGGCCGACATCGTCGCCCCAGATCACGAGGATATTTGGTTTATCGGCGGCGGTGGCGACACCGACGAGCGCTGCGGCAGCGACGAGGAAGGAGATTGCTTTGGTTTGTTTCATGGTTAGGGGATACGCTTTGTTTGGGGTTCAGGATGCCGCACTATATTGCGAGCAGGAGGATTAGCTTGATGGATGAGAGGGGTCCATGTCACGAGAAGAAAACATCACTTTTGGTAGAATCAGCGGGGAATTTTTTTGAGGAGGCGGTTTTGCCAGCCCCAGCGGGCGAGGGTGAATTGAGCAGCCGCGTTCCAAACGAGGAGTAG
>JBCDBW010000123.1:0-12743 GCA_039182965.1 Verrucomicrobiota bacterium | reverse complement strand
GGGGACGGTGACTTTGGCGAGATCGCGGCCATCGAGTTTCCAATTGTCTTTTCCGTATCCGCGATGGGGTTCTTTTGTGCCGAGCCAGAAGCA
This sequence comes from Verrucomicrobiota bacterium, assembly GCA_039182965.1. Lineage (GTDB taxonomy): Bacteria > Verrucomicrobiota > Verrucomicrobiia > Verrucomicrobiales > DEV007 > JBCDBW01. The sequence goes on along the minus strand of JBCDBW010000123.1, from coordinate 12,650 downwards.
GAAGCGTTGGTCGGCGGGTTTGGCTTCGAGGAAGGCATTGAAATTTCCGGCGTAATCGACGTTGGCCATTCCTTTGTATGGGGGGTTGGCTTTGAGTTGATTCCAGGGGTGGCCTGCTGGGTTGGCGGCTTCGAACTTGGCTTTGCCTCCGTCGATGCCTTTCCAGATACCGGGGCCCCAACCTTTTCCGGTGAAGCCTATGACGTATCCCGAGTCTTCGAGGAGGTAGGGATAGAAGGCCCATTTCTCGGAGAGGAAGGGGTTGTGGTTACAGGCTTCCTCGAGTTGCCAGGAATAGCGTCCGGTGAGGAGGCAGGCGCGGGCGGGGGCGCACTTTGGGTTGCAGTTGTATGCATTTGTGAAGAGGACGCCTTCGTCGGCGATGCGATCGAAATGCGGGGTTTCGACGTAAGTGGTGCCATAAGCGCCGAAGGAGTCACGAGAAGCGTCATCGGCGATGATGAAGAGAATATTGGGTTGTTCTTGGGCGGCGGATGCGAGGAACGGAAAGCTGAAAACAAGAATGAGGCAAAAGAAACCGTGCTTCATCGGGGCAAAAGGATTTTGATTAGAGGACTGAGGGATTGTTCTGGTGTCGGTGGTGACGCCGTGCTAACAGGGAGATCCAGTAGAGACACCTTACACCAAAGAACCATGAAAAATTCGTTATTTCGAGGAATAAGAAGCCATCGTCCTGTGGGTGTTATCGTTTTGCTGGCGGCATTGGTCGGTAGTGGTCAGCTGGGGGAGGCGTGGGGGGTTGAATGGGTGCGGATTAAGAGTGCGGACGACAAGCTTTCGGCGGAGTTTCCGAAGGAGGTTCAGAACTACCAAACGCAGACGGAAACGACAGCTGCAGGGAAAGTGGTGACGACTTTTGGGGTTTATGAAGGAGACGGGATATTGCTGAGTGGAAGTGGATCAGGGGTGCCTGGATTGGCAAAGATGTTAGTGGGGGAGGCGGGTATATTTAACAGTTCGAAGAAACGGTTATTGGGGCCTGCGAACGGCGAGGAAGTGTCCTGGAAGGAGACGACGATCGGGGGGTATCCGGCGCGGATATTGGAATACAAGAACAAGGCGGGGACGGAGGCGTATGCGGGAAAAGCGGCTTTCATTCTGGTGGGGAAGCGGATGTATACCTTGAACGCCGTATTGACCAAGGATACGCCGGAAAATCAGGCGATGGTGGATCGCTTGGCGAATTCAATCGAAGCCCATTAGTGGGTTTTCGCTCTATTTTGGGAAATTGTCATGTTGCTTGGGAGTTGCGGTCTGGGTCAGGCCTGGGCAGAATGCGTGTCTTGCTGTTTCAAGGCCTTGGAGCGTGAATTCTACAAGCTTGAAGCGTTATGACTGGCGTGTCAGGATGGTATCCTTTTTGAACAGTTGTCACTATGCGAACCAGCGAATCTATTTCGGATCCCATGGATGTTACAGCAGTAGCTGGGGAGAAGGTCGAGACGCGTGAATGGGCACCGGCCATCTGCCGGAGGGAGGGTGTGTCGTCTGTTGGACCGGCGGAGGCGAAGGTGCTGGGGATCCTTGCGGGGGAGGGCATTGGTCCTGAAGTCACGGATGCTGCGATGAGCGTGCTGGCGGCGGTGGAGGAGCGTTTTGGGATTCAATTTGATCGGCGGGTGGAAGGGGGGGAATTGATGCTTGAGGCGAGTGAAACGGGGGAGATGCCGGAGTCGATGGGATCGTGGTGTGAGAGTGTGTTTCGTGATGGTGGCGCCATTTTGGCGGGGGCGAAGGGGGGACGGTTTGTTTATGATCTGCGGCGGGAGTTTGGATTGTATGCGAAGGTCAATCCGGTGAAGCCGATGCCGGAGTTGGAAGATGTGAGGCGGGTGCGGTTGGAGGGTGAGAGGGAAGTGGACGTGTTGGTATTGAGACAGAATCTTGGGGGTGTTTACCAGGGTGAGGCGCGGGAACTTGGCGATGATGGGGAGCGGGTTTTGGAATACACCTTTTCGCATCGTGATTCGGAAGTGAGGCGATTTCTTGAGGCAGCGGTGCGCTTGGCGGAGCGGCGCAGTGGTCGTCTAGCGGTGATTTACAAGGATGGCGGTTTACCTGAGATGGCTCGGTTGTGGCGTTCGATAACGGAAGACATTTTGGCGGATGCGGGGAGTGTCGAGTGTCGCTTTATTGATGTTGACTATGCGTGTTATCTCATGGTGCAGGCTCCTTGGGACTTTGATGTGATTGCGGCTCCCAATTGTTTTGGGGATATTCTTTCTGATTTGGGTGGTCTTTTGATGGGGTCCCGCGGATTGACGTATGGAGCGAGTTATTCGCTGAGTGGGGCGGCGGTTTACCAGACCAACCATGGGTCGGCGAAGGACCTGGCGACAAGTGGGCGGGCCAATCCGCTGGCGCATATTTTTTCCATGGCCGCGATGCTTCGTGAGAGTTATGGATTGGGGGCGGCGGCGAGCGAGGTGGAGTTGGCGGTGCGACGGGTGTTGGGTCGTGGTGTGCGGACTGAGGATATTGCTGTGGCCGATTCGCAGGTGGTCTCTTTGAAGGAGATGGCGATGCGGGTGGCGGAGGAAGTGGTGGGGGGTGGTGATCCCGGGGTGATTTGATGAGAGCGGCGTTGCTGCTGGTGGACTGGCAGAATGATTTTCTGGGGCGAGGTGGCTTGGTGCCTGGCGGCGAGCGGGCGGTGGAAGGGGCGGCGGCCTTACTTGGGGGTTGTCGGGCGCGCGACGTTCCTGTGTTTCACGCGCGATTGAGTGTGGACGGGGATGTGGATACGCGGATGCCGCATTGGAAGGAAGCGGATCGATGGATGTGCGTGCGGGGGAGCGAGGGCTGGGAGAGTCCTGGAGCGCTGAAGGTAGCAGCGGGGGAAGCGATTATTGAGAAGGCGTTTTTTCGGGTGTTTGCGGGTGGAGACCTTTCCGCGGCGTTGAGGCGGGAGCGGGTGGATACCGTTATTTTGAGTGGGCTTTACACGCATGCCTGTGTGCGACTGGCGGCGATAGATGCGTATGAATTGGGCTATCGGGTCTTAGTCGCTTCGGACGCGGTGGCGAGTGACGCACCGCTGGCAGCGGCGGAAGCGCGGTTGTATTTGGCGAAGCGGGGTGTGGTTTTTGGGAGGGGGCACGAGATATTGAAGTGGTTGGATGAGGGGACCGTGCGGCGTTTGGAGGAAAGGGTCGAGGAAGACGTCGACGATGTCGTGGCAAGAGGGGTGGTTGCGCAGGAGTGTTGGCGGCGGGAGGCTTTGGATGTGCGAAAGGAAATCGTGCGTGCGTTTGCCGTGCGTGTTGTGGAGGAGGGCGAGTCCTTGGCTCGGCTGATCGTGGAGAGTGTCGGAAAACCGATCACCTTTGCCCGTGGCGAGATTGCCCGTTGTGAAGCGCTTGCGGATGCGGTTTGTCGGGTGACGAGCGGGGTCGCGTCGGGGGAGGCATTTGCGGATGGTTCGCGGGCGCGGCGGGAGCCCGTGGGGGTGGTGGCGATGTTGACTCCCTTTAATCATCCCCTTGCGATTGCGATGGGCAAACTGGTTCCCGCTTTGGTGTATGGGAATGCCGTGGTTTGGAAACCTGCGCCTGAGGGTGAAGCGTTGGCGGAGCGTTTTGTCGAACTGGCTGAGTTGGCGGGACTGCCGGAAGGATTATTGACGGTGGTTGGTGGGGGTGCGGAGACTGGCATGTCTTTGATGGAGCACGCGGGGATCGATGCGGTGACCATGACAGGGGGGTCGGAAGCGGGATATGCGGCGCAGTATATCTGTGGCGCGCGCCGGATCCCGTTGCAGGCGGAGCTTGGCGGGAACAATGCTTCGATTGTGTGGGGCGACAGCGATTTTGTAAGGGCGGCGGGGGCGATCAGCTTTGGGGCATTTGGGTATGCGGGTCAGCGGTGCACGGCGAATCGACGGGCGATTGTGGAAGCGGGAGTGTTGGAACCGTTTCTTCAAGCATTGGAAGAGGCGACTGCTGATTTGGTGTGTGGCGATCCTTTTCAGGAGGCGACTCATGTGGGGCCCTTGGTTTCGGAGGCAGCGCGGCTTCGTGTGAGCGGGATCGTGGAGCGGGCTCGGAGGGATGGGTTGCGGATTGTACAAGCGGTTGGCGACGTGTCTGTTCCCGGTCCCTGGTATCCACCGACGATTATCGTGTGTGACGATGAGACTCACGAAGTGGTTTGTGAGGAAACCTTTGGGCCGCTCTTGGTGGTGCAGCCGGCGGCGACTTGGGCGGAGGCGCTTCAGCTTTGCAACGGGGTTGAGGAGGGGTTGGTGGCGGCTTTGTTCAGCGAGAGTGAGGCGCGATGCGAATCGTTTCTTACCGGTGTGCGAGCGGGAGTCTTAAAGATCGGTGAATCGACGGCGGATGTGGGAGTAGAAGCGCCGTTTGGTGGTTGGAAGCGTTCGGGTGTGGGGCCTCCTGAGCATGGTGCCGGCAACCCGGAATTTTACACTCGTTGGCAGGCGATTTATCGAGGAGGAGCGTGATGGGCGGCTCGGCGAATGGATTTAGTCTTTGTAAACTGTCTCTAGAGGAAGTGGCGTCGACGAACCTCGTGACGATTTTTCGGCAAGTGGCGGCGGTGTGTTGTGAGCGGACGGCGATTCGGGATCGTGAGCGTGATTGGACCTATCGATCGCTTGAGCGTGAGGCGAACGGCGTTGCTGGGCGGATTGTTTCCGAATTGGGGGACGGGGAAGAACCGGTTTTATTGCTGACGGACCATAGAGGGGAGCACGTCGTGGGGCGACTTGGCGTTTTGATGGCGGGCAAGGCGGTGGTGTCGCTGGATGTGCACTATCCACGGGAGCAATTGCGGGCGATTGCTGAGGAATCGGGTGCTCGACTGATTCTAGCGGATGCTGCGAACGCGGGGTTGGCGAGCGAGATGGTGGGAGAGAGTATGCGGGTGGTGGTCCTTGATGAGCGGATAGAAACGGACGGGGCGCCTGTGGCCGACTGGGATGGGTCGCGGTTGAGTGGGATTTTGTTTACCTCGGGATCGACGGGGACTCCGAAGGGGGTGAAGCAGACGCATCGTTCGGTTTTATGGAATGTGCGGAATTACACCCGGAGTGCGGGATTGAGTGCGGATGATCGGATGAGTCTCGTTACGCGAGGGCAATTTGCGGCGGCATCGAGTGCGACCTTTGGAGCGCTTTTGAACGGCGCTTGTTTGTTGCCGTTTGATCCGCGCCGGGACGGTTTGCGTGAGATGCAGGAGTGGATGGAGCGTGAGGAAGTGAGTGTTCTGCATTGTGTTCCCACGTTGTATCGCCGGTTCTGTGAGAGTTTGGCGGGGAAAGGCAGGTTTGAGAATCTGCGGTTGATTAAATTGGGTGGGGAAGGAGTGACGAACCATGACATTCGGTTGTTGCATCGTCATTTTTCGGGGGCGTGTGATTTGTTGAACGGCTTGGGTATGACGGAAGCGAATGGGAATCTGACTCACTTTCGCATTGGGCATGGGAGGGAAGCGGATTTCTCCGTGGTGCCGGCGGGGCGGGCGGTGGAGGGGGTGGAACTGATTATTTTTCGAGAGGACGGGAGCGTGGCGGCGACGGGCGAGGCGGGTGAGATTGCCTGTCGCAGTCGTTTTTTATCGCCGGGTTATTGGCGGAGTGACGGCTTTGCGGAACGCTTTGTTGACGTACCCGGGCGGGGGGCATTTTTTCGCACGGGTGATGTGGGATTGCTCCGCGAAGATGGTTGTCTTGAGCATCACGGGCGTTGTGATCGCCAGGTAAAGATCAGGGGGCAACGGGTTGAGCCGGCATTGGTGGAGGCGGCGATTACGGGTAAGCCGGAGGTGGCTCGGTGTGCGGTGAAAGCGTTTGGGAGCGGGAGTAAGGAGAGGCGACTGGCCGCGTATGTGTTGGCGGCGGATGGCAAGGAGATCGACCCGGTTGAGTTGCGTGGTTATCTTGAGGGGCGGTTGTCTTCTTCTCATATCCCGACGTGGATCATCCCGGTTTCGGAATTGCCTTTGACGATCGCGGGCAAAGTGGACTATGGGCAGCTGCCGGAAGTTGAGCCAGGGGGGGACGGGGAGGGAGCTGGCAAAGCGGGAGAGGGGGCGCGCGATGGGTTGGAAATGGTGCTGATGGGCATTTGGGAGCGGGTTTTGAAGCGTAAGGTCGGGGGAGTTGATGAACGGTTTATTGATTTGGGAGGTGACTCCCTGATGGCGGCCTTGATGTTGTCGCGTGTGGAACGCAAGTTGGATACGGATTTGCCTTTGGCGAGTTTTTGGGAAGAACCGACGATTCGGGCCTTGGCTGAGTTGGTGCGAATGCGGGGGACGGACTCCAGCTATTTGCGGGTGGTAAGCATCCGAAAAGAGGGCGAGCGCGAGCCATTTTTTCGGGTGCCGTCGGCGGGGGCGGATGTGGCGACCTTGATTAATCCGGATTGGGGCAAGGAATCGGGGCGTCCGATCTATGGTGTGCAATACCGGGGGATCGACGGGGTTGAGCGGGCGCATGACCGGGTGGAAGACATGGCGGCCTATGTGGTGGAGGAAATGAGGAGGGTGCAGGCGCATGGCCCGTATCATCTGGGAGGGGTTTCGTTTGGTGGGTTGGTGGCGTTTGAAGCGGCTTGTCAGCTTCGGGATGTGGGGGAGAGCACCGCTTTGTTGATTTTGTCGGACACACGATTGGAGGGGCATGCGCGGCCTCGAGCGGGGGTGGGGTTGAGGGGGTGGTGTGAGCGTGCCGTTTTAAAATTGCTGCCGGTAGGTGAGCAAGTGGCGGTCACGCGAGAGTCGGTGAAAGGCGCCTTGCGGCAGGCGTGGTATCGGGGGGCGGTGCCGTTCATGCGGCGTCGCAGTGCGCGTCGAGGGAAGCCGATGCCGAAAGTGTATCGTTTTTACGACTTATTGAATCGGGCGGTGGTGGCGAAGCGACGGTATGAGCCGCGGGCGTATGAGGGTCCGGTGGTTTTGCTGCGTCGCGAGGAGCAGGCGCCGGTGCATTTGTTTGATGTTGATCCAACCTTGGGTTGGGGTGGGATATGTCCGCAACTGGAGATCATGGATATCCCTGGCGGCCACGGGCCGATGAAGAAGGGCTCGGAGACCTATGCGGCGTATGTTCGTGTTATGGACGAGCTGATGATGCGCCGAACGGATTCTCGGTAATCGTTGTATTTCGAGGCTTTTTCGGAGGGAATTACGGTGTCCCTGGAGCGCCGGATTCGGTGGGGGGCACTTCGGAAGCGGGGATAGGGGAAGGGGGTGGTTCGGCGCCGAGGGCTTGGAGTTTTTGGTTGATTTGGTTGATGGCTTCGCGTTCGAGGTTGAGTTCGTGGTAGAGCTGGAAGAGTGCGTTGTTGTCATGTTCGATGTCTTCGGCCATGTCTTGGATCATGGATTCGATATTGAGTGCCTGATTTCGTCCGACCGTTTGGGTGTCGGGATTTTGTGACATGACGAGATCTTCCATTTGGGATTCGCGGGTTTCGATGATCCCGTTATTGCGTTCGAGTTCGTCCTCGAGCATGGCGCGATATTGCGGGGTGATGTTGGCTTTGAGTTTTTCTTCGATATCGCGATTGGAGCGTTGGAGGCGTTCGATGCCCACTTTGATTTCGTCGACGAGTTGTTTGACTTCCTGCTGTGTATTCCGGGATTCCGAGCGGTTGTGGTAGTAGCGGGGGTTTCGGGAGCGGTAGTAGCCATCGTCCCACCAACCGCCGCCGCCGTAGACGACACTCCATTTATCGTAGTCTTTGTGTGACTGCATGGATTTGGCGAGATCGAGCATTTGGTCGACGCGTTTGTCGATGCGTTCATCGAATTTGCCGATATCGCTGAAGAGCTCCTCGCGGCTGATTCGGGGATTGCGTTGGCGGGTTTCTTCCTGAAGGGCTTGGCGTCTGCGATCGTAGTCTTGGATAGTTGATTCGAGGGCGGCGATGGCTGCCTTTTTCATTTGAGAGACGCGCTGAGCGGAGTCTAGGCTATCGGTAATTCCGTCGAGCATTCCGACAATTTTTCCGATGCGGTTTTCGATGCGATCGTCGAGGTCGATCATGTCATTTGTGAGTTCGGTGGCCCGTTCCTGGCGGTGGGTGAGGTAAGTTTCGAGTTCTTGAATGCGGGCGGCGACTTCCTCGGGGGAATGTCCTTCGACGACGGTGACCTCTTCTGTGACGGTTTCGGTCTCGGTTTGGGTGAAGGCAGAAAGAGTGAGTCCGAGGGAGAGGGTAAGGGCAATGGGGGACGTTTTCATGATCGGTCGGGTTTGGATTGAGGTCATCATAGTAGTCTCGGGCTAGCGCGAGACGAGTTGTATAGTATGGGGGACGGTTGAGGGGAAGGCAATCGTAGAGTGGAGCTGGGCGAGAAAGGGATGCTTGAATTGGATGGGAGCAAGAAGGGGGGGAGGATTTGACGGCTGATACAGGAAGTTTTATGAATTAAATCATGAAAAACTCCCTTATTTTGGCGGCGATGTGTTTTGGCCTGGTGCTTGGCGCCGGGGCCGAGGAAAAGTTAAAGGTATTGTTGGTCGACGGGCAGAACAATCATGCTTGGGAGGAGACGACGCCGGTGATGGTTTCCATTTTGGAGGGGAGCGGGCGATTTGATGTGGACGTCGTGAGCAGTCCGCGGGGGCCGCGAAAAGCGCCGCGCAAGCCCAAAGGCAAGGATGAAAAACAGATGTCGGTTTACAATGAAGAATTGAAGAAGTGGATGGAAGAGACGGAGCAACTGAAGCGGGAAAATGTGGCTGCGTGGGAGGCGTGGCGCCCGGCGTTTGCGGAGTATGACGTGGTTATTTCGAATTATAACGGAGAGGCTTGGCCAAAGGAAGTGGAAGAAGCGTTCGAGGAGTATGTGGGTGGAGGTGGGGGTTTTGTGAGCGTGCATGCAGCGAACAACTCGCATACGGCGTGGAAGGCATACAATGAGATGATTGCGGTGGGTGGATGGGGAGGGCGGACGGAGATGAGCGGGCCGTATTTGCGTTTACGTGAGGGGGAATTTGTATCGGAGCAGGTGGAGGGGAAAAGCGGGTCGCATGGGCCGAGGCGTGAGTTTGTCGTGGAAATGAGAGAACCGGATCATCCGATTACGGCGGGGTTACCGACGAAGTGGAAGCAGACCGAGGACGAGTTGTATGATCGCCTGCGGGGACCGGCGGAGAATGTGACGGTATTGGCGTCGGCGTTTGCGGATGAAGAGAAAGGGGGTTCGGGTGAGCATGAGCCGATCTTGATGGTGATTGACTATGGGGACGGGCGTGTGTTTCACACGACCTTGGGGCACAACACCACATCGATGAGTGGGTTGGGTTTTCAGGAGACGTTGTTGCGGGGGACGGAGTGGGCGGCGACGGGGGAAGTAACGTTTGGGGAGGTGACGGCTGAGGAATTGCCGGTGAACGAGGCGGTGACGGGACCGGTGAACGTTCCGGCTTCGTAGGGGGAGGCACTCGACAAGGATGGCACGCTGTCAGACCACGTCACCCTAGCTCTTTTTCCCGCCCGTAGTGGGCCAATCGAGTTTGGCTTCGCCGGTAGAGGGGGCGATGTATTCGCCCGCGATTTCCTCCTGTGGAGAGGGTACTGCGAGTGGTGAGCTCGCCTAGGATTTTGAGGTGCTCCCGCTTGGACTGCTTCTCAACAGGTGCACGATTGAGCTTAGAACCCATCTCATAAATCCTGCACGGCCCCGCCGGAGGAAAGAGAAAGGTTTGAGTTTGCGACTTCGTCGTGTGCAATAGAGGTGGCCCTTCGGGCGATAAGTCTTTTGGCCTCAGGCGTCGTTGCTTCTCGGTCACGGGTCTCGTGCAAGAAAGGGGGCCTCTGTTGTCAGGAGCAACGACGGGTATAAGTGTCGCTCGGCAATGAGTTGATGTCGCTCGGCTTGTAGGATGATCACGGGTGGATCAACATCAAGGATTCTCTGATGGAAGGATATTTCTACTGAATCGGCAAAGAGCGAACCAGTCGCTCACGAAAGGAATGAGATTGAAGCAAGCACCAAGACGGATGCCCGAACTTTTCGTTGCGCTATCATAGCGCATGCAACTGCCAGAACCTCTGACACGGTCACGAGTGCAGCCGATACTAGGAGCAAGACTCAGAACAACTCCACGTCATTGATGGTGGGGTATTCAACTTGAATTGCAAGGGCGACACGAAGGGGAAGTATTGAGCTTCGGAACGAGCATGCTTTCAGATAGCGCGGGTGAGCGCGGCGGTCGGCGGACGGGCGGGACGCTCGTCCCTACCTAGAAGAAGTTAAGGGTTCGCGGCGTGTTCTTCGAGGATGGAGCGTGGTATGTGTTGGAGGGCGGCTTCGTGGGTGGCATTCAGGAAGACGTGTGGGGCGACGCCGGCTTCCCACGCTTCTTTCCATCGGGAGGCACAGAGGCACCACCGGTCTCCCGGTTTGAGGCCAGGGAAATTGTATTCGGGGACGGGGGTGGAGAGGTCATTGCCTTTGGATTTTGAGAAGGTCAGGAACTCTTCGGTGACCTCGGCGCAGACGGCGTGGCAACCTGAGTCTTCGGGACCGGTGGCGCATGAACCGTCGCGGTGGAAGCCGGTGAGAGGGTCAAGCGAGCAGGATTGTAATTCGGAGCCGAGGACATTGCGATGCATGGGGAGAGGGTAGGCGGAAATGATCCGGCTTGCCAAGAGAGAGAACGGAGTGTTTTTATGAACAGTATTTGAGACGATGGCATGGGGGGAACGGAAAAATGAGTTTTTGACGAGTCGCATGAGAGTTTGCGTTTTTCGCGGCGGAGGGCGGACGTTTGGGACGATCATTTCGGCGTCAGACGAAGAGCAGTGAACATGGAATCACTGAGGAAAGACATTGGGGGTACGTTGGAGGAAGTGTTTGGGTTCTCGGGGTTTCGGGAGCACCAAGGGGAGATTGTGGAGGCGGTGTTGGCGAATCGGGATGTTTTTGCGGTGATGCCGACGGGAGGAGGGAAGTCTCTTTGCTATCAATTACCGGCGCGCTTGATGGGGGGGACCTGTGTGGTGGTGAGTCCTTTGATTTCGTTGATGAAGGACCAGGTGGATGCGGCGCGGGCGAATGGATTGGCGGCGGCCTATGTGAACAGTGCGCAGGAGGCTGATGAGCGCTCGGCAGCGATGCGTTCGTTTTATGGTGGGGAGCTGGAACTGCTGTATTTGGCGCCGGAGCGATTGGCGGTGGGCGATTTTTTAGAGAGCTTGAGGGAGACGCAAGTTTCGTTTTTTGCGATTGATGAGGCGCATTGCATTTCGGAGTGGGGGCATGATTTTCGGCCGGACTATTTGGTGTTGTCTCGATTGGTAAAAGAGTTTCCTGACATACCGGTGGCGGCATTTACGGCGACGGCGACGGCGCGGGTCGCGGAGGATATCCGGGCGAAGTTAGGATTGCGGGATCCCTTTGAAGTGCGGGCATCCTTCAACCGGTCGAATCTTTTCTATCAGGTGACTCCGAAAGAGAAGCTGAATGATCAGCTCTATGGGTTTCTGCGGGATCGTGGGGGGCAATCGGGAATTATTTATCGGACGACTCGTAGGAGTGTGGAAGAAACGGCGGCGTTTTTGACGCGGAAGGGGATCAAGGCTTTGCCGTATCATGCGGGATTGGAGCCGGAGATACGGGCGGCGAATCAGGAAGCCTTCAACCGGGATGAGGTGACGGTGGTGGTGGCGACGATTGCGTTTGGGATGGGGATCGACAAGCCGAACGTGCGGTTTGTCGTGCATGGGGATTTGCCGAAGAACATGGAAGGGTATTACCAAGAGACGGGGCGAGCGGGGCGGGACGGGGATGCCTCGCATTGCCAACTCTTTTTTTCCCGTGGGGACGTGGCGAAGATGATGTATTTCATTCGGGATATTGAGGATGAGCGGGAGCGGGAGACGGCGGAGCGTTTGTTGTGGGAGATGGTGCGGTATGCCGAAGTGCATGTGTGTCGTCGGCGGAAGCTACTGGAGTATTTTGGGGAGGCATACACGGAAGAGAATTGCGGGGCCTGTGATGTATGCACGGGGGAGGTGGCGACGGTGGATGCGACGCGGGATGCTCAGATTGTGATGTCGGCGATTTTCCGAACGGGTCAGCGTTTTGGTGCGGTGCACGTGATTGACGTGGTGACGGGAGCGGACACGGCGCGGGTGCGGCAGTTTGGGCACGATCAGGTGAAAACGTACGGGGTGGGAGCGGACCAACCGAAGAAGTATTGGCGTTATGTGATCGATAATCTCTTGGCGCAGGAGGCACTGTGTCAGGTGGGCGACCCGTATCCGCATTTGGAAGTGACGGAGAAGGGGGATGGGATTTTACGGGGGCGAGCGGTTTTTGAAGTATTGCGGCAGCGGGAAGGGCGCGGGTCTGTAGGGGGAACGCCGCGTGGCGGGTCGAAGGGAGAATCTTTGGATTACGACCGTGGTTTATTCAAGGAATTGAAAGCCTTGCGGAAGGCGATTGCGGATGAAGAGAACGTGCCGCCGTATGTGGTGTTTGGGGATCGGGCCTTACGGGAGATGGCGTTTTATTTGCCGGAGACGGCGGGAGGGTTTTTGGAGATCAATGGCGTGGGGCAGACGAAGTTGGATCGTTATGGGGAGCGGTTTATGGAGGTGATTGTGGGGTGGGAGGGGAAGAGCGATGGGGGGTGAATGGGGGGTAGGTGGGGT
>JBCDBW010000122.1:0-12761 GCA_039182965.1 Verrucomicrobiota bacterium | reverse complement strand
GGCATTGTATATGGTGACGTTCTCCGGCGGAAAGGTGGCGTTATACTTGCATTGGTTGTTTTGGTTTTGTCATCTTGATAGCCAATGCTAACTCCGCCACCTTTCCCATTCTTAAGAACGTGCACTTCATGGTATAATCCGGGTAACGGTGAAAACTGCGGCGTTCATTCCACTTCGGTGGTCTTCGCGTAGGATTCGATCGTTTTGTTCGGCCAATCTTCGCGGGAGGATTTGGATGGGGGACTGGGCTGTGACTCGGGTTGAGGGTTTGGGCATGGGCAGGAACTGGCGGTAGACATACCCGAAGATGAAACCGAAGAGAGTGGTGGCAATGAGAAGGAGAGTATTGTGTCCGGTGGAGGGGAATTCGAAACCGCCTTCGACGTCGAACAGTCGATCCATGATGGGCTCTGTGACGCGGGCGACGAGGTAGCCGAGGATGAGCCCCACAAGCGCGGTGGTGCGGGAGTGAAAGCGATCTTTTTCGATATCCGAGGCAAAAGGAGATGCGATAAGTCCCACGAAGCTACCGACGATGAGCCCGGTTGCTCCTACGAGCAGTGAGACGCCAAAGTCCTGGGCATCGGGCATTGCGAAAATGAGATACTGGGATGTAGCGAGCGTGGCGACGGCAAGGAAGCAGAGGAGGAAGAAGGTGAAAGCCTTCATATGTCGGGAGGTAAGCCGTTTGAGTTTCTAGCACTGCAGGGACGGTAGGATACGGGTGGAGCATTGTCCAGTGACGAGAATACCTGTCGGTGTGATCATGGGAGAGGCGTAAGATATTGAGTGTCGTTATTCGATGGGGGTTACGCCCTTCGTGAGGAGGATGTTTCCGTATTTGGCGGTTTCACCGGTCATAACGATGGAGAAGGCGCGTTCGGCTTCTTCATAGAAATCGAAGCGATCGATAAAGCGAATGGCGGGCGTCTCTGGATAAAAGGCATCGATGGCTTCGCGGTAGGCGCGGACGACGCTTTTGTCGTGGTTATCACCTTCGATGGGTGCCATCATGAGGACGGGATCTTCGACGAAAAGATCGAGGACGAAGAGCGGGAGGACGGCTTCGAGGAGGGGGGCAATGCGGAGTCCATCGGCTCGGATGATATTTGGGTTGAGGCTTTCGCCTGGGAAATGGGCGTCACCGAAGATGATGGTATCACCGTGTCCCATTCGGTAGAGCTCGTAAAGAAGATCTGGGCTGAGAAGGGGAGAGATGCCTTTGAGCATGGTATTGCTGATCTGGGTGGAGGTGGGAAGCCGCCTTGAGGCATGGGTGTACACGGCGAGGTGGTATCTGGCAAGGACAAGTCCTGGGAAGGGTGGCGGCATTCTTGACAGAGGGCGAGGCAGGGAGGAAGATGCAGCGAACTGGCGATGTTATAACACCATGAAGACCATTCTCTTATTATTTTTTACTTTTGTTAGTCTATCGTTCGCGGAGAATTGGGCTTATTGGAGGGGGCCCAACATGGACGGCTCCACCTCGGCGGCGGGAATGCCGGAGGCTTTTTCGCCAACGGAGAATGTGAAATGGTCGCTGGACATGCCCAGTCCCTCGGCGTCAGTGCCTATTGTCTGGGAGGATCGAGTGTTTGTCAGTTTTGCGGAGCCGGACGAGAGTGGGGATTTTGACAAAGGCGAGTTGATTGCGATGTGCCTCGATCGCGAGACGGGAGAGTTGATTTGGCGTGATGTTGCGGGGAAGGGATACGCGAAGGACGACCGCAGCAATTTTGCGGCGCCGTCTCCGACGACGAACGGTGAGGTGGTGGTGTTTTTTTATGGGAGTGGCGACTTGGTGGCTTTTGACCTAGAGGGTGAGCGCTTATGGGATACGAATATTCAAGATGACTATGGCGAGTTTGCGTTTGGGTGGACCTTTTCATCTAGTCCTTTGCTTCATGGGAAGGTTTTATATTTTCAGCTTTTGCAGCGTGATGTGCAGGCGAATGGATTTGGGAATCCAGATGGCAATGAATCGTTTTTGTTGGGTATCGAAGCCAAGACCGGAAAAGTTCTTTGGAAAGAAGCGCGTCCGTCGGATGCGATTCAGGAGTCACGGGAAGCCTTTAGCAGTCCTGTGATTTTCGAAAATGATGGGGAAGAACAGTTATTGATTATCGGGGGTGACTGTTTGACAGGGCATGATCCGGAGACGGGAAAGGAACTGTGGCGCTGGGGCACATGGAATCCGGGGCATCGGGAGGGTTTTTGGCGATTGGTGCCTTCGCCGGTGGGTGGGGGAGGGGTGATTTTGGCGTGTGCTCCGAAGAAGCAGCCCGTTTATGCTGTTAAGGAGGGGCTATCGGGGGATTACACGGGGAATGATCAGGCGTTGGCATGGGTGAGTGAGGACAAGGAGGTGTCGACTGACGTTGCGACGCCTCTGTTTTACGATGGGCGTTTCTATGTTTTAAACAGCAACGGACCAAAGAAGTATTTGAATTGCATCGAGCCGGCGACCGGGGAGGTTGTTTACCGGGGGATTATTCCGGCGAAGGGAAAGATTGAGGCGTCGCCGACGGGTGCCGACGGCAAAATATACCTGATGAGTTTTCTTGGAGAAGTTTTCGTGGTGAAGGCGGGGGATCAGTTTGAGTTGTTGCACGAGACGATGATGGGGGATCGAAATTGTACGATGGCGCGCAGTAGTATTGCAGCGGCACACGGGAATCTGTTTATCCGGACGGACGGAAAGTTGTATTGCGTGGGTGAGTAGAGAGCGGATGCGTGATGGGGCGAGGCAAGGGCAAGCAGAGCGATCTGGGCAAGCCGTTTCCGTGGCGTCGAATAGCTTTGGTCTCGCTGCTGTTTAATCTTGTACTGTTCTTTGTATTTTGGTGGCTGCGTCCGGGGGGCACAGGAGAGGAAAGTGTGTTAGCTTTTGTGGATCAGTATTTTGCCACTTGGAGCGATCAGGACATGGAAGGGTATAAGGCATGCTTCCATCCGCAGGCGACGATCTATTATATTTCGGAAGCAGGTGATGTATCGGGGATGGTGCTGGAGCCTTTCATCAAGAGCCAGGAAATGGCGCATGAGAATGCGAGTGAGCCGATGCGAGAGTATCCGCTTGAAAGCGAGGTGGATATCGACGGAGATGTGGCGCGGGTATTGACGCGTTGGGCCTTGTTGAAGGGGGAGCGACGAGAGACGGGAACCGATTATTTTACCTTGTTGCGCGGCGATAAAGGGTGGGTGATTGTGAATTTAGTTTTCAACAAGGACCCTTAAGGGAAGCTTTAAGACGATGAAGAACATGGGCGGGAAGTATTGGATTTTGGGATGCGTGGGACTAGCCGGATTTGGACTAGTAGGATGTGGGGATGGAGATGGCAGTGCGGGAGAATCCACTGCTGAAGCAGTTGAGATTAGTGTTATGAAGGATGTATCGGTTGAAGAGGCAGCGGCAATTCTGGCGACGGATTTAGAATTGACCGTGTTGGACGTGCGGACGCCGGAAGAGTACGGGGATGGCCACATTGCGGGGGCTGTGAACATTGATTATCAGGGGGACGGATTTCGTGAAGCCGTGGCGGAATTGGATCGTGAGGGAAAGTATTTGGTGCACTGCGCAGCGGGAGGGCGGAGTGGAAGTTCGATGGAGGTTTTTGAGGAATTGGGTTTCACGCATGTGTATCATTTGGCGGATGGGATGATGGGATGGGAGTCCGCTGGCCAACCGATCGAGAATTAGATGGTGGCGGTTGCGTGGAGGAAGTTGTTTCCAGTGGTTTAGGGATCGGAGAGACTTTCCAGAAAAGATGGCGACGGGAAAGAAAGCGGAAGGAACGGAGGGCAAGGTGACGAATATGGAGCACTGGGGGTCGGTGTTGCGGGTGCGGTTGATTCTGGGGAGTGTTTGTTTTTTTTCCGGGGCTTCGGTGATGGTTATTGAGATTACCGGGAATCGTCTGCTCGCGCCGATTTTTGGTAACAGTATCTATACGTGGACCGCGTTGATTGGGGTTGTCTTGGTGGCTTTCAGTGTAGGGGGCTATATGGGGGGCTGGTTGGCAGACCGCTCTCCGAGCACAAAAGTCTTGGGATTGTTGCTGGTTGCTTCCTCGGTCTTGACGATTTTGATTCCGCCGATCTGGGGACTAACGGCGAGTCTTGTGAGCGGGATGGGTTTGATTGGTGGGCCGGTGACACTGTCGTTTTTTCTTTTTGTGATACCAGGAGTTTTGTTGGGGGCCGTGTCGCCCTTCACGGTGCGCCTGCTGGCGCATCATACCGGCGACAGAAAGATTGGTGCGGCGGCTGGACTAGTGGGGATGCTAGGATCTTTGGGTAGCTTCACGGGGACATTTCTGAGTGGATTTGTGTTGATCCCAAATTTTGGGGTACGACAAATTTTTCTAGTAACCGGGGGATTGCTTTTGGTGTTGGGGATGATGGTTTTTTTGGCGTTTCGAGCGCAGCCTGATCGTTCGACCTATTTGATTTCGAGCGGGATTTTATTGCTGAGTGGGATTTTGTTTTTTCTAGTGCCTGCGCCGTGGGCGAAGGGAAAGGTATTTGACGAGCTAACGTTCTATCATTGGATTCGTGTTTTTGACAGTCCAACGGGACCAGACCGGACGGTGCGGACCTTGATGTTGGATTCGACGACGGAAGGAGCTCAAGTAGTGGAGACGGGGGAGTTGACAGTGCCCTATCAGCGGTATTGGGAGTTGATGAAGGGCAAGCAGGGTGTGATTGAGCGATCGGCTTTCCTGGGTGCTGGGGCATTTGGAATGCCTCAGCAAGTGGCACGGAATTGGCCGGAGGCTGAAGTGGATGTTGTGGAGATTGACCCTGAGGTGATTCGGGCAGGGCGAGAGTGTTTTAGACTGGGAGACTATGAGAATGTGCAGGCATATGCAATGGATGCGAGGCGGTTTTTGGCGCTTTCGGACCACCAGTATGACGTGATATTCGGGGATGCTTACAATGGGGTTCGCTACATTCCGGCGCATTTGACGACTGCCGAGTTTTTTGAAGAGGTGAAAGAGCGATTGAATGATGGTGGGGTATTCATGATGAACCTAATCAGTGGGCTGACGGGAGATCGGGCGCCGTTGTTTGAAGCGCTGTTCACGACGATTGATTCTGTTTTTGAAAATGTGGAAGTCTTTTCGACGTCGCCTTATAATTATCGCGAGCCTCACAACATCATCCTTGTGGCGGGGGATGGAGATCTTGGGAGTTTTGTGGAGGCTGGAACGGGTGACTTGGGTTTTGATGAGTTGGTCGCCACCCGCGTCGACCCTTCCGTGTATGCGACGGCGCAAGGACAAGTGCTAACCGATGACCGAAATCCGGTCGAGTTTATCGTGGCTCGTCAGCTGGAGCGTGAGGCAAGCTCTGTAGGGGGTAGTTACTGATGAATGGAGAGAATGAGCTGTGGACAGAGCTCATTCATATCCACCAAACGAGCTCTGGTAGTTGGGCGATGCCGGATTCGTGCAGAGAAACGCCCGCCTTGAGGGTGGTATGGGTTGCGAGGGCAACAACGGCGAGCGCGAGTCCGAGGAATCCAAAGCCGAGTTCGCTGGTAGAACGGGTGTAGGCAAGGAAGGCGATACAGCAGATGGCGACGGGCAAGTAAAAATTCAGCGTGTTGGCGATGGATTCGGCGGCTGAGAAATTCTCAGGAATGGCGATAGGGGAGGCATTCCGTGGGAGTTCGCTGGGATACTGGAATTCGGCGACGTCGTCCAAGAAGATGAGGGACGAGACGCTTAGGGCCCACACACCGCAGGCGAGGGCGAGAAGGAGGACACCGTATTTGAGTTCCATGGATTTGCTGGCTGGTGAGACGAGAAAAGCAATATAATATATTTTCCATAAATAATATAATCAATATAATTATTTTGCAAGGAGGGAAGAATATCATTCTAAGTGCCTTCTGTTGAGGGTATCGGGGCTACTGGAATATCAATTCGACATTCTTTTCGAGCCATTTTTCGGCGATTTCGGCCTGTAATTCTTGGTAAGAGCGGCCTTGAAGCAGCATCTGGGATTGGAGGTCGAGGGATTTGCGCCGTCGGAATCGCGGATCGGTTTCTCGGATATCCTGAATGGCACTGAGGTAGCGGGCCACAGGGGAAGGTGTTCCGGGAGCGTGGTCGGAAAGGAAGAAATGTGCGAGGAGAGCGGCGGAATTGTAGTTGATATAGGGTTTGTTTCCGGCTACGGCCATCCGCCACTGCGGGAATGACATTTCCATGAGAACTTCCAGGGGAACGATTGGAATCTTTCTTGGGTCTTCGCGAAAGCGCCATTTATTGACGTAATTTAGAAGGTTCTCGGTCATTCGGTGAAAATGATAGGTTCCGTCGCGGTAGGGAGCAGCGGCAATGTATTCGGCGAGACCTTCGCTAAGCCAGACGGGGATATTGGCGGCGTGATCGTTGAGGATTTGGTGGGTAACCTCATGTTTCAAGATGAAGGAATTGTTTTCATGGTCGAGTCTTAGCTGATCTGCTTGGTTTTCGATGCCCAAGTTGTCGAGCGCGAGGAGCATGACATTGCGTTGGGGGAGGTATTGCCCGCCGCTTCCTTTGGTTCCGCCTGCGTCTTGGTAGCTTTTCTGGGTGTCGTAGAGTTCGACGCGGTAGGGATTCTCGGGGGGTGTGACGGCGATCCCGATGGGCGCTTGCTGGAGAACGGCGAGGGTTGCTTCGAAAACGGTAGCGATATCCCGGGCGGTATTTTCGGGTAGTTCAATATTGGAGATCAGTTCAAAGTGTTTGCTCCGGTAGCGCCATCGATGGGTGTGGGGGTTGTGATCCTGGAGCAGGATGGAACCGTTATCTGCTGCACTGATGGTTGTCGGCCACGGAGTCGATGGGAGCTCTTTTGCGGATTCGGGATGGCGGCTGCGCCAATTATCTATGTATGCTTGGCCTTTTTCGTTTAGCTGGCGGATAGGAATCGAGATGATAGAACCGTCGTCGCGCCGGAGGTCAACGGAAAGCGTGCCGGCACTGACGAGAGTTGCCACAAGGCTGCGACCTTTTTGATCGGTCCATTGTCGCGGTTTTTCCGGTTCATTTGCCTCGGCGCAGAGAGAGGATACGAGCAGGAAACCAGTAAAGACGAGCGGGAGTTTGAGAACGCGTAGCATGGGGGCGGGCTAAAGGCGCGGGTAAAAAGCGTAGTAGGCGGTGCCCTCCATTTCTTCGATGCGCATGCGACGGTCGCGGGCGAATTCACCCCAGCTTTCGGTAAAGATGACCTCTTTTCGTTCGGGGTTGTAGCCGGTGATGAGAGAGGCGTGGTTTCCGCCTGTGCGATCGTTCGGCCAAGTGGCTCGATCGGATTCGTCTGGTAGGGGCAGCGTGGCAGCAGGGTCACGGGCAAGTCTGCGGGGAAAGTTTTCGTGAACGTAGTTGCGTTCGAAGGTGAATTTACGCCAGACGATGACGGGAAGGCCGGCGTCGATGGTTTCTTTTGCGGTCGCGAAGTCGAAGCGACTTGAACGGGAGAAACGCGTGTCGGCCTCTTCTCCTGCGGCAATGTAGATTTCCTTTATACGTGAGCCTTCCGTGCTGCCGTAGCGGATGCCTGAGGCCGCCGCAAATTCTTCGGTTTCGAGGCGGAGGCCCAGGTATTGGGTAGCCATTGCAAGAGTGGAAACACCGCAGTAGGCGCGGCTACCCTGGGGGAAGACCGGCACCTCGGCCAGCGTGATGTCGCCATTGGCGCTTTCGCGGACCCGGGAGGCAAAGTGTTCGCTCCGTTCCCGATTGTTCATGTCAGCAATTTTCGGATCGCGAAGACTGTGAGCGGCATCATCGGAGCGGAAAAGCATGAGTTTGATGAGATGACCAGGTTCGGTCACGAGGCGGAGAGTCACGTTCCCGTGTTGATAAATCAGCGAGTCGTGCCGCAGGAGTTGTTCTTTTCCGAGGACCGTTTCGACTCCTTTGGACTCGGTGAGCGACTCGAGACCAGTGGTGACGTCTTCGAGGATATTTTCGTAGAGGAGATCGAAGTGTTTTTGTTTCCCGCGGGCATCGTCCCGAGCGCTTCGCGGGACGTATCCGAACCAAGTTCCGGAATCGAGAAAGAGGATGCTTATCGAGTTGATCCGCTCGTGCTCGAAGAGAGCGGTGACGATGTGTGGTTGGTGGTTGAAGAGAGAAGGGCGTCCAGGGAAGGTTCGGTGAGAAAGATGACTCGGGCTGGATTGGGGGTTCCAGAGGCTAATGAAGGCGGGGGCGTCCCAGCTTGTGGAATCGGCAAAGACGTCGGCGGGAAAAGCAGAGTGTGCTTCGGATTCGGCGGAGGTTGCGGTGGGAGCGAGGATCGCAACGCAAACAAGGAAGAGAATGACCACTTGGAGCTGCGACCCTTTTCTCTTCACGAATTCCGAATGGCGGAGAAAGTCAGTTTTCCTGGGCGACGGTTTTGGGGCTGGCGGGCACGATCAAGACCTCCACGGCATCTGCGAACCCAGGGGTCAATGTGATGATGAAGTCTTCGAGGCCAAAGCGGCTTTCCTTTGAATCGGAATCGGATACTTCGGGCGAAATGCCGGTGAAGGATTCAATATTGTTCTGGAGCATGGCAATTAGTTCATCTTGGGAATCGGCAGCGACTTGTTCTCCCGGGCTGAAGCCGATTTTAATGGCGGTAAGGGTTTCGCTTTCCCGGTCGGCTCGGACTTGGTCGGCCATGACGCCGAACACGATGGCCGGATTAACAAGGACGAAAGTGGCGATCCCATTTTTCTCAGACAACGCTTTCCATTGCCCTGCAAGTTCTTCATCGCCGCTCCATACGGCCTGGCTAAGGGCAGAATTCTCGAGAGGGGCCGGGGAGTTAGCACCGTCGAACAAGAAGCCAATTCGGTCGGGCAGGGCATGGAGAGAGGCCATTGATATGGCCCCTGTGAGGGTTAACACGATCCATATCTTCATTCAGTAATCATAGACTTGGAATTGAAGTGTGTAAAGGACTGCCAACCGAACAGAGTTACACGGCCTTCTTCTTTGTCGTGGTCTTTGTTTTGGGAGAAGTGGCTTTCCTTACCGGCGATTTTGATTTCGTTGGGGATGATTTTCTGACGGGAGAGGATTTCTTCTTTATTGGATTTGCGTGTCGTCCTGGAAACGTGAGTTCGGCGACGCCGGATTTATCCAGTTCACCGAGGCCTTCGCGTTTCATGCGGTCGTATTGGCGTTTTGTAGCGGTATTGAGGGGAAGGGAGAGTTGGGTTTCGCGTGCGAGAGAAGCGGCGATCCCCGAGTCTTTGGCGGCGTGGGCCGCGGAGAACCAGCATTCGTGATCGCGTTCAATCATGTCTTCGGCATCGGTTTCGAGGACACGAGAGTTGGCGCCGGTCTGTGAAAAGACCTCGGTGATCATATTGAGGTCCAAGTCGAGGGCCTTAGCGAGGCCGAGGCCTTCAGCGAGCCCTGCAGTATTGATGTTCATGACCATATTTACGAGGGCTTTTACCTCGGCAGCCTTGCCGGCAGGGCCGATGTAGCGGCGCTTAATACTCATGTCTTTGAGGAGTTTTTTGACTTTGTCGTACGTTTTCTTGGAGCCACCGATCATGAGGTAGAGTTTTCCTTCGCGGGCGTGGCTGATGCTGGATGCCATACAGGCTTCGATGACGTCGGCTTGTGCCTCCTTGCCAGCGGCGGTGATCTCGCGATGGATAGCGGGAGACACCGTCGCGCAATTAATGAAGATCGTGTTTTTCGCATTTTTGAGGAGGTTGTCTGCTCCAGTGAGAAAGACAGTGCGCATGGAACGGTCGTCGGTAACCACGGTGAAGACGACGTCACAGTGTTCGGTGACATCGGCCAGCTTCGCGGGAGCGTCGCATTTGAGTTCCTTTGCTAGTTTTTGTGCCAGAGGCGCGTAGGAATCATAAACCGCGAATACCTTATATCCCTTATCTTTCAGACGACGGGCCATGTTAGCGCCCATACGGCCGACGCCGACGAAACCGATTTTCTTCTTCTTAATGTTCATGGTGTTGTGGGGGGGTGTGCGAGAGAAACGCTAGGATTTAATCAATGTGCTTGAATTCTGGAAAGAAAGGATTGTGGGATTTCTCTTCGGCGACGGTTGTGAGGGGGCCGTGGCCGGGGCATAGCACCGTTTCATCGGGAAGAGTGAAAATTTTTTCCCGATTATTCCTGAGGGCTTCGGAGTAGGAAACCAAGCCTCCTCCCATCGAACCAGCAAACAGCGCATCGCCAACAATGGCAATGGGTTGTGCGAGTCCGTCTATTTTGTAGGTTACGCCGCCGATGGAGTGTCCGCCAGTATGGTGGGCGTGAATATCAAGCGCTCCGAACGTCCACTCCTGTCCTTCGTCGAAGGTATTTGCGTCTCCAAACTCTTCCAACTGGTGAACATATACCGGCGGGTTTCCGGTGGTGCTTCTCAAACTATCCAGTTCAACAACGTGGTCGGGGTGGGTATGAGTGAGGAGGATGGCTGAGAGTTGGAGATCTTGGTTATAGAGGGTCTGGAGCATATGCGAAAGGTCGGCGCCAGTATCGAAGGCAACGGCTTTGCGGGTTCCGATATCCCATACCAGAAATGCATTCACATGCATGTCGTGGTAGGGGGTATTGAAGACGGCGAGCCCCGGCACAGAAATTTCATTGGGTCGCCATTCCTTCCTCGCCGATGTCAGGAGAGCGCCTGCATCAAGACCGAGAGCGGGGGCGATTTTTCGAATGGTTTCCGCGTCGGCACTGCCGCTGAGGACAGCATCAAGATTAGCCTGAGCGATGTTGCAGCGCTGGGCGAGCTTTCTGGAGTCGATTCCGAGGCCACGCATGGCCTTTGCGATAATATCTTGGGAGAAATCCTCAATCGGAATTTCCATGGCATGTGTTCTTGGGGTTCCGAGTGCCAGGATCATGGCACAGCCGGTCCGAGTGATGCTACGGAAAAATCCGGAATTGATACTTTGCCACTGACGGATCAGGCTGGGGGAGCAATGCGATGGCTGGCAGAGTAGACATTGAGAGAGTGATTGCGGAGAAAGCCGACGAGGGTTTGGTTTGATTCCTGACAGAGGTTAACCGCGAGGCTGCTAGGCGCTGAAATTCCGGCGATCATGGGGATACCTGCGGCGAGGGCCTTTTGGGCTAGCTCGAAGGAGATGCGGCCGCTGACGAGGAGGATGTGTTGAGAGAGAGGGAGAAGGTTATGGAGGAGGGCGCGGCCAAGCACTTTATCGAGAGCATTGTGGCGTCCGACGTCCTCGCGGATGAGAACAGGAGTGCCTTCGGAAGTGAAGAGGGCGCTTGCGTGGAGGCCGCCAGTTTGCGCGAAAGTCTCCTGTGCGGAGCGCAACTTTTCAGGCAGGGAAAGCAGCCTCTCAGGGGTGATGGTGAAAGAGTCGTTGGCGATTGGAGGGAAGGATTGGAAAACAGAATCGATGGTCGCCTTCCCGCAGATCCCGCAGCTTGAGGCGCTGAAAACATGACGCGTCAACTGATTGAGATTTGCTTGATCGGGATTGCGAAGCGAGACATCGATCGCATTGTATTCTTCGGCACTGGATTGGATACTAGGGCATTGAGAGAGTTCGAAGAAGTCGTCGACATGCGAGACGATGTTTTCGGACAAGAGGAATCCAGCGGCGAGCTCAGCGTCGTGACCAGGGGTACGCATCACGACGGCAACGCTTTTGTTCTCCACGCGAATTTCGAGGGGAGCTTCGGTGGCGACGAGGTCGGTCGACTGAACGGACGTGAAGGATTTGGAGACAGGATCGCGGCTAATGACGAGGCGATTGAATTCGGTGGAAGAATCGTTCATGAGGAGAAGAAAGTTTCGGGGGGGAGGTCTTCGCGGAAATTGGTGCTCTTGAAGAAACGAGCGAATTGAGGAGGGAGTGGCATGGAATGAAGAACGTGCCTTGCGACGGCCTGCTTGATTAGCTTTTGGAGTGAGCGCTCGTGCCTGTCGAGGTTCTTCCTGGCGAGCTTCGCAATCGAGGCGGGATAGACTGCGGGAAAAGGTTGGTATCGGTTGAGGTGATTCTCGTGGAAAACGAGTCCACGATCGGGGTCGGCGGTATCGATAAGGTGTTTGAGGACGGGGACGGGGAGAGCGGGCATATCGACGGCTAGGGGGAGAAAAAAGGGGGAAGGGGGGACAAAGAAGCCGCCGAGGGGTCCCTGATACGGGGTGGGGTCATTTTTGAGAGTGGCGCGAAAGGTCGCGAGGAGGTCCGATGGGAATCGCTGATTTGAGTGAGCAGACAAAAAGAGGTGAGCGCAATTGAGGGCGCTGAGTTTTTTGAGTTGGACGAGCCATACGGGTGACTGCTCGGGGCCCCAGGGGAGGAATGCTTTATCCTGGCCCATGCGTTTTGAGCGGCCGCCGGTGAGGAGGACGGCGGTTAGCTGCGACGGGGCGACTGCCATGACGGGAGAAGAGACTTCAAGCGGCGGTGTCTGCGGGATAATTGGCGCGGACGGAGCCATCCGAGAGGATTTTTGCGCGGAGGCCTCCGTGGCCCTTGAGAGCCTGCTCGGCACCTTCATGGAAGGCTTGATTCATCCAGTAGCAGGGAGCACACTCCTCAGTTCCGAGGAATTTTACGCCCTGCAGTTCGAATTCCTGGCCGATGAGTTCGTTTAGGTCGGCGTCATCGGTGATCACGTTTCGGCGGAACACAGAGGGGTTTTTGTCGTGAGTGTTGAAGATGTTACAGAGCCGGCGATACACATTGACGTCGAAAAAGGTGATTTGGCCTTTAAAATCGGGTTTATGATTGAAGAAGC